>NZ_JBEYVB010000013.1:0-165000 GCF_040643815.1 Micromonospora sp. NPDC047074 | reverse complement strand
CCGGCGTAACCACCACTCGGCGTCGTGTGGATGACGAAGTCACCGCCGTACACCCGCAGACCCTGGTAGGTCCGGGTGTAACGGGTGTGCGCCGCACCGTTCGCGTCCACCTTGGAGCTGTAGACGGCGTACGTTTCGCCTGCCGAGGCGCGGACGGCTGCGCCGTTCGCGCGGAGTGCCGCCTCGGCCCGGGCGACGGCACTCGGCTCCGGGGCGGGGGCGGCCGGTGCCGCGTACGCCGTGGTGGCAATGCCGGTCAGCAGGCCGCTGGTGAGTAGCGAGATGCTGACGGCGGCGAGGGATCTCTTCACTGGCCCTCCTGGGGGATCACGTGACGGTAGTCACCCAGGTAGATATATCGATTGATCGGAATCAGCAGAAGAGGTCGTTCAACCGATGCGTCCCGCCCGCCGCGCGTGCTTTGGTGGGGGGTTTGACCGCGGGAAGATCGACAGGCCGCCGCCGACGGTGGCGGCAGGCGTCAGGCGCCTGCTCCGGGCTGCGTGCCGCGCCGCGTGGGTGCCTTGTCGACGGCGTGCAGGAAGGCGGCCGTGATCGCCTCCAGCGTGGGCAGCGCGGGGGCGGTCCCGGGAATCCGGGCGACGGTCGTGGTGTCGCGGATGGCGGCCAGCGCGAGCAGGAGCGCGTCCCGGAAGCGGTCCCGCCGGGCGTAGCTCGGGAGCGCGTCCGTGGCGACGGCGAGCACGCGGTCGGTCACGGCGACCAGGGTCGCGGCGGTCTTCGCGGCGGTGTCGGGGTGCGTGCGGGCGAGCACGAGGAGTTCGGCCACGACGGCGAAGACCGGCAGCCGGTAGGTCTCCCACACCTGACGCAGGAGCAGCTCGGCGCGTTCACGTTCGGTCGCGCCCGCGACCGGTTGGGACGCCTCGTCGATGAGCCGGGCGGCCAGTCGGTTGATCGCGGCGTCGATGAGCGCGGCCTTCGTGGGGAAGTAGTGCTGCTGTAGCCCCTGGCTGACCCCGGCGAGCTGGGCGACACCGCGGGTGGTGGTGGCGGCGAACCCGACGGTGGCGAGGCACTCCAGCGTCGCGTCCAGCAGGGCTTCCACCGCCTGCGTCCGGCGTGCCGCGCGCGCCCCTCCCGCGTGTGCCATCACCGCATCCTGGCCGAGCCTTCGACGCATTGCAAGTCAGGTGACTTGTCAAGTCACGTGACTTGACTTAGCGTTGCTGCCGCCGCTCGCCGAGCACCGAGGAGGACCCATGCCCGTCACCGTCACGTCACCCTCCGCCGCGAGCGCGCTTGGTGCGCCCACCGCGCCGACCGTGCCCACCGCGCCGGGCGCCGGACTGGCCCGCCTGAACACGATCTACCGCCAGGGCATCCTCGGCCGCCGTCCGGAGATCCCGGCCGACTTCGGCGAACTCGAGCGCCGGGCACGTCGCGCCAGCAGCGCGGCCGCGTGGGCCTACGTCGCCGGTGGGGCGGGTGAGGGCCGGACGATGCGGCGCAACCGGGCGGCCTTCGACGGCTGGGCGATCGTCCCCCGGATGGCGTCGGCCGCCGTGGAACGGGACCTCTCCGTCGACCTGCTCGGCGACCGGCACGCCACCCCCGTGCTCCTCGCGCCCGTGGGGGCGGCCGCGCTGATGGGCGACGACAGCGACCTGCAGATCGCTCGCGCCGCTGCGGCCACCGGGACGGGCTACATCCTGTCCAACCAGGCGTGCAGCCCCATGGAGGACTGCGCGGCGGCCATGGGCGACGCGTCGCGCTGGTTCCAGCTCTACTGGAGCAAGGACGAGCGACTGGTGGACAGCCTCATCGCGCGGGCGGAGGCCGCCGGCGCCGGGGCCCTCGTCGTCACGCTCGACACCACGGTGCTGGGCTGGCGCCCGCAGGACCTCAACCTGGGCTCGCTGCCGTTCACCAGGGGGCAGGGCATCGCCCAGTACACCTCCGACCCCCGCTTCCGCGAGATCGTCGCCGACCGGGTCGCCCGGCCGGCCGACAAGCCCCCCACCACGGTGACCCTCGGCGCCGTCAGGACACTGCTGGCCATCGCCCGGAACCACCCCGGCCGGTTCTGGAGCAACCTGCGCTCGCCGCTGCCCCGGGCGTCGGTCGAGACGTTCCTCGACATCTACTCCAACCCCGGCCTGAGCTGGGACCACCTCGCCACGCTCCGGCAGCGGACCCGGCTGCCCGTGGTGCTCAAGGGCATCCTGCACCCCGACGACGCGCGTCGTGCCCTCGACCTGGGAGTCGACGCCCTCGTGGTCTCCAACCACGGCGGCCGGCAGGTCGACAACTCCATCGCCTCCCTCGACGCCCTCGTCGCCATCCGCGACGAGCTGGGCGCGGAGCCCACGCTGCTGCTCGACAGCGGCATCCGTACCGGCGCCGACGTGTTCACCGCGCTCGCCCTCGGCGCGAACGCCGTACTCCTCGGCCGTCCCTACATGTACGGCCTCGCGCTCGCCGGCCAGCGCGGCGTCGAGGACGTCATCCGGAACGTCGTCGCCGAACTGGACCTCACCATGGCGCTCACCGGCGCCCGGGACATCTCCTCGATCACGCGGGACCTGCTTCGGCGCGCGCCCGTCGGCTGACCCTGGTCAGGGGATCTCAGCGCGGGACCGCGGCGGTGGGGGCGGCGTTGGCGACGGCCACCCGGACCGGGTCCGGATTCGCCCAGCTCCAGTTCGGGTGGGCGCGGTTGGTCAGGAGGACCAGGACCATGCGGCGGTCCGGGTGGACCAGCAGGGAGGTGCCGGTGAAGCCGGTGTGCCCGAAGGTGCGGGTGCCGCTGAGCCGGCCCATGAACCAGGGCTGGTCGAGCACGACGCCCAGGCCGTGCGCGGAGGTGCGGTCGGGCCGTTCCGGGTCGACGGCGGGCAGGCCGCTGTTCACGTCGGTGAGCATCCGCCGGGTGATCTCCTCGGAGAGGATCCGGGTGCCGTCGTGGATGCCGCCGTCGAGCAGCAACTGACCGATGACGGCCACCTCGGCGGCGGTGCTGAAGATGCCGGCGTGGCCGGCGATCCCACCCATGTGGTTGGCGACGTCGTCGTGCACCACGCCACGGAGCAGCCCTCGGTGTGAGCGCGCGTCGGTGGCGACGAGCCGGCTCGCCTGGTCCGCGGCGCTGAGCCAGCTCCTGGGGTTGAACCCGGTGTCCTTCAGGCCGAGCGGCCCGGTCAACCCGTTCTTGAGGGCCCGGTCGAGTCGCTGGCCGGTGACCTTCTCGACCAGGAACGCGAGGACCATCAGGCCGACGCTGGAGTAGCGGAAGACGGTGCCGGGCACCGCGCCCCCGACCAGGGGAGTGGCGAGGACCGTTGCCCGGCGGGCCGCGTCGTCGGGCAGGCCGGCGACCTCGGCTCCGACGGGCAGGCCGCTGGTGTGCGCCAGCAGCATGGCGACGGTGACCCTGGTCTTGCCGTTGCCCGTGAAGCCAGGGAGGTAGTCGACCACGGGCGCGTCGAGATCGATGCGCCCGTGGTCGACCTGTTGCAGCGCGAGGATTGCGGTGTAGACCTTGGTGATCGAGGCGAGGTCGAAGATCGAGTCGGGTCGCATCATGACCTGCTTCGACTCGGGCAGCAGCACCGGGCCGGCGCCGTAGCGCAGCGCCCTGCCGACCCGTGCCTGCGCCGTGGTGACCCCGTGGGTCCGGCAGAGCGCCACCGCGCCCGCGTACGCGGGATGTCCGGGGTTGGCGCTGGTCGGGGCGAGGTGGCGGTCGAGTTCGCGGAGCAGCCTGCGGTCCGCGGCCGCCGTGCCGGGCCCGGCGGTCGGGCCGGCGGCGGTCGGGACGGCACCCTCGCGGCAGCCGGCGAGAACGGCGGCGGCCGAGGCGAGACCGGCGCCGAGCACGGTGCGGCGATGCGGTGACATACGGGGCATCATGGCAGCCCGCGTGGCCGGGACCAGCTCGCCCGGCCGCCGTGGGTTGCCGACGGCGGGGCCTGCGCGGTGCGGCGACTGACGTGGTCGACGGGGTCGTTGACGCAATCGAAACATGTCAATAATATGAGGAAAGCGTTTTCCCGTCCTGGGTCATGCCCTGGACCCGTCCTCGGAGGTGACGCACCATGACTTCTCCTGTGGCCGCCGGCACCGGCAGCCCGCCCCGACGCCGGTGGGCGGTGGTCCTCGCCGGCGCGACCGCGGTGCTCGCCACCGCGGCGGTGGGTGCCGTCGGCATCCCGACCGCGTCCGCCGCCACCGTCAGCACCAGCGCCACCTACGTCTTCGTCAACCGGCACAGCGGCAAGGCGATGGACGTCTACAACTGGGCCACCAACGACGGTGCCCCGATCCTCCAGTGGGGCCGCAACGACCTCGCCGTGCAGCGGTGGCAGTTCGTCGACACCGGCAGCGGCTACTACAAGATCAGGTCGGTGCACAGCGGAAAGTTCCTGGAACTGCCGAACGCCAACGACGGCACCGGCCTGGTCCAGAACGCCGACAACGGCACCACCCGGCAGCAGTTCCGGCTGGCCGACTCCGACAGCGGCTACGTCCGGTTCATCAACCGGCACAGCAACAAGGCGCTCGACGTGTGGGAGTGGTCGACCGCGGACGGCGGCCAGATCGTCGGGTACGGCGACCTCGGTGGCTGGAACCAGCAGTGGCAGCTGGCGACCGTGAGCGGGGGGAACCCGACCCCGCCGCCGAGCACCTCCTGGCCCACCCCGACGGGGCAGGTCAACGTCAACGGCACGATCCCCGTCTCCGGCGTGCTCGACGGTGGGATGCGCCGCTACTGCTGCATCGGCGACGGCAGCCAGGAGGAGAGCCAGGACCCGATGTTCAAGCTCGCCAACGGCGCCACCCTGCAGAACGTCATCATCGGCGCCCCGGCCGGCGACGGGGTGCACTGCGACGGTTCCTGCACGCTGCGCAACGTCTGGTGGGAGGACGTCGGCGAGGACGCCGCGACCTTCCGCGGCACCGGCTCGCCGACCTTCCTGGTCGACGGCGGTGGCGCGCGCAGCGCCGGTGACAAGGTGTTCCAACACAACGGCGCCGGTACGCTGACCGTCCAGAACTTCCAGGCCAGCAACTTCGGCACCTTCTACCGTTCCTGCGGCAACTGCTCGACGCAGCACCAGCGCGACGTCGTCATCCGTAACGTCACGCTGACCCGGCCGGGCAACACGGTGGCCGGGGTCAACGTGAACTACGGGGACACCGCCCGGTTCAGCGGGGTCACGGTCGTCAACGACTCCAGCCGGTCGATGGTGATCTGCCGCAAGTACAACGGCAACAGCAGCGGCGACGAGCCGACCCAGATCGGCACGGGGCCGGACGGCACCAACTGCGTCTATTCCTCGTCCGACATCAGCTACCGCTAGCCACCGCGAGCGTGTCGGGCCCGTACGGCGCCGCCGGCGGGCCCGGCACCGGGGCGTACGGCCAGGGCACGTCGCCGAACGCCGCCTCGACCAGCAGCGCCTCGACGTCGCGCAGCAACGCCTCGGCCCGAACGGCCGGAAAATACCGGGAGTCGGCGGTGACGACCAGCTCGGCCGCGCCGGGGGCGTCGAGCGCCTGGAGACGGCAGCGCCAAGGGAAGCCCGTCAGCTCCGGCAGCCACCGGAAGGCGCTGCGGGACACCATCGCGCGTACGCCGGCCTCGTCCGGGCCGGCCCCCGAAGGACGGGCGGGGCGCGACAGCCGGGTGTCGTTGAGGTAGCAGAACGGGGCCAGGAAGGTCCGGTGGTCGTGGCCCAGTTCGGTGACCGCGCGCTCCCACGCCGCCGGGTCGTAGTAGGCGTGCCGGTAGGCGTCCAGCGCCGCGCCCCGCGCGCGCGACAGCAGCTCGGCGAAGCCGGGACGGCCGTCCAGGTCCAGCCGGCAGAGCCCGATCTGGTTGAGCGTGCCGACAGCGGTGTCGTGGCCGGGCTGGAAGCGGTTGCTGGCCATGAGGACGATCCCGCAGGCGTCCTGCCCGCTGCCCGCGCCCAGCACGGCGGCGGTCGCCGCCAGCAGGGCGTCGGAGGTGCTGACCCGGTGCCGGGCCGCCACCAGCCGGGTCGCGTGCCCGACCGCCGCGGAGACCAGCGAGCCGCGCAGGTGGCGGGGGACCACCGGCGCGGGCCCGGCCCGGTCGGCCGGGCCCCCGGTGAGGCCGTCCAACTGCCGGATCCAGTACGCCACCGCCCGCTCCGAGCGCCGGGCCTGGACGAGGCGTTCCCGCTCGGCGAGGTCCACCGACTGGAGACCGGGCGGCGTGTCCAGCGTGCCGCGCAGCAGGAGCACCCGCAGGTCGCGCAGCACGGTGTCGGCGGCGTCCAGGTCCACCACGGAGTGGCTGAACACCGTGACGACCTGCCGTACCCGGTCGTCCACCGTGACCAGCGCGACGCGCAGCGGCCACTCGGCGACGTGGTCGAAGCGCGGCTCGCGCAGCCGGGCGGCCAGGGCGGTCGCCGCGTCGCGGCCGTCCGGGTCGTCGGCGGGCCGGGGCACGGCGTGCACGAGGACCGGCAGCCGGCCCGTCGCCGCCGCCTCCTGGTGCAGCTCCCGGTCCCGGCGCCGGAACCGGGTACGCAGCGACCCGTGCCGGGCGACCAGTGCGCCGACGGCGCGCAGCGCCCGGGGCACGGTGACATCGGCCCGGGCAGCGACCGGCAGGGTACGGGGGAGCCCCAGCACCCGGTACGCGGCGGGGGAGTCGAACTCCTCGACGGTGCGCCACATCGCGCGCTGCCCCCAGGTGAGCGGCGCGCTCGCGGCGCGCCCACCGGAGAACGGCGCGTACGTCAACTCCTCGACGCCCGTGCCGTCGGGGGTGACCGGCCCGGTGGCGGCCGGGAGCCCGGCCCCGGCGGACGAGCACGGCCACGGCACCTCCGCGAAGGCCGCCTCGACCAGCAGCTCCTCCAGCCCGCGCAGGAACGGCTCGACGGCGTCCAGCGGGAGATGGCGGGTGTCGGCGGTGAGCGTGACGCCCACCCCGGCCGGCTCGTCGACAACGTGGGTCAGCAGGTGCCAGGCCGCCTGGCGGAGGCCCTCTGTCCAGGTGAAGGTGCTGCGCCCCATGGCGGCCCGTAGCTCGCCGGGGGTCGTCCGGGGCGGCGGGTCGACTCCGCCGACGGGCAGCCGGACGTCGTTGAAGTAGTGGTGCGGCAGGAACGCCGAGTCGAAGTCGACGCCCCGGGCCTCGAAGGCCTGGCGCAGCGCGGGCGGGCTGTAGTAGGCGTGCCGCAGGCCGTCCAGGGACGCGGCCCAGACGCGGGACACCAGCTCGCCGAAGTCGGGGCGCCCGGTGAGGTCCACCACGCAGAAGCCGACCTGGCCGAGGTTGGCGACCGCGCCCGCGTACTCGGTGCGGAACCGGTTGTGGGCCATCGGGAACAGGCCGCACACGTCCCGGCCCGAGTCGCGGACGGCCAGCGCCGCGTACCCGGCCAGCAGCACCGCCGACACGCTGACCCGCTGCCGGGCGGCGATCAGCCGGGCGGCGGTGTCGATGGCGGAGGAGACCAGGACGCCCCGGCGCAGCGGCGGGTCGAGACCCGGCGCGGTCGGGGCCGGCGCCTGCCCGGGCAGCCGCTGGAACTCCCGCAGCCAGTGCGCCACGGCCCGCTCCGAGCGGCGCCGGTCGGCCCCGTGCTGACGGCGGGCCACGTCCGCCGACTGCGGGCCGGGCGGCGTGGCCAGGGCGCCCCGGAGTAGGATCAGCCGCAGGTCACGCAGCACCACCTCGGCGGCGTGCGCGTCCACCGTGCTGTGGCTGAACACCACGACGACCTGCCGTACCCGGTCGGCCACCGTGACCAGCGCGACCCGCAGCGGCCACTCCTCGGCGTGGTCGAACGCCACGTCGCCGAGGCGGTCGGCGGCCTCCCGGGCGGCCCGGGCCCCGTCGTCGGTGCCGGCGCACACCAGCAGCGGCAGCAACCCGGCCGCCGCCGTCTCCTGGCGCGGCCCGCCGTCGGTCACCCGCAGCCGGGTGCGCAGCGCGGAGTGCCGGCCGACCAGCTCGCCCACCGCGCGGGCCGCAGCCGCCACGTCCGCGCCGGCCCGCGCGGAGACCGGCACGGTACGCCTCAGGTTGAGAAAGTGGTGGTTGGAGCCGAACCGCGTGATGGAGCGCCACAGCACCCGCTGGGCCCAGGTCAGTGGTGCTGTCCCGGCACCCGGGCCGGTGAACTCGGCGTGGACGAGGGCCTCCGAGGCCCACTCGGCGGGCACCGCCAGGTCGGCGAATCGCATTCCCGACCGTACGACGGGCCGCTCCGGCGCCGGATCGCTCGATCGAGTCGTCCACAGGGGACCGATCAGCCGATCCACCGCCTCGGTTGCGCCGTGCACACTACTGGCTCCCATCCGTCACCGCCCGAGAAGGTACCGCGTGACCAACGTCGACGTACCGTTGCGGAGCCCTGCCCTCGCACCGACCGCCACCGGCCCCGCCGCAGAACCCCGCCTGTCGTTCGGGCAGGAACGCATCTGGTTCACCGAACAGCTCACCCCCGGCACCGCCGCGTACGTCGTCTACTCGACCACCCGGCTGCGCGGGCCGCTGGACGTCGGCCTGCTGCGCGCCGCCCTCGACGCCACCGCCGCCCGGCACGACAGCCTGCGCATGCGGTTCACCGAGAACGCCGAGGGCGAACCCGTCGTGCGGGTGCTCCCCCGGGTGCGGGTGCCGGTCACCGTCACCGCCGCGCCGTCCGAGCAGGCCGCCCGCGCGCTGGTGGCCGCCTCCGTCGCCACCCCCTTCGACCTCGGCCACGCCCCGCTGCTGCGGGCCCTCGTCGTGCGGCTCGGCGACGGGGAACACCTCGTGCACCTCGCGATGCACCACATCGTCAGCGACGGCTGGTCGCTCGACCTGCTTCTCGGCGAGGTCGCCGCCACGTACGGCGCGCTGCGCGACGGCGGCGTCGAACCCCCGGCACCGGGCATCGGCTACGTCGACTACGCCACCTGGCAACGGGACCGGCTCGACGGGCCGGCCACCGGCGATGGCTTCGCGTACTGGACGCGGGCGCTGGCCGGGGTGCCCCCGCTGGAACTGCCCACCGACCGGCCCCGCCCGGCCGTGCAGTCGTACGCCGGGGACACCTACCGCTTCGCCCTCGACGCCGAACTCACCGACGGGCTGCGCCGGCTCGGCCGCGCCCACCGGGCCACCCTCTTCATGACCCTGCTCACCGGTCTGCAGGCCGTGCTGTCGCGGCACAGCGGCCAGCGGGACTTCGCCGTCGGCACCCCGGTCGCCGGCCGGGTGGTGCCGGAGCTGGAGAACCTCGTCGGCCTCTTCGTCAACACCCTCGCCCTGCGCGCCGACCTCTCCCCGGTCGCCGCGACCGTCGACGCCCCGGCCACCGAGCCCAGCTTCGCGGCCCTGCTGCGGCGCACCCGCGGCACCGTGGTGCGGGCCCTGGCCCACCAGGAGATCCCGTTCGAGCGCCTGGTCAAGGAGCTCAACGTCGCCCGCGACGTCAGCCGCGCCCCGGTGTTCCAGGTGCTGTTCACCCTGCAGAACTACGCCCACGGCGGCGACCGCTGGCCCGCCGGCCTGGCCGCCGAGGGCGTCGGCACCGACGCCGCGACCGCCCGCTTCGACCTGTCGCTCTACGTGGGCGAGGCCGCCGACGGCCTGCGCTGCATGCTCGTCCACAACGCCGACCTGTTCGACGCCGCGACCGTACGACGGCTGGCCGGAAGCTTCGAGACGCTGCTGCGCGCCGCGGTCGCCCGGCCGGACCTGCCCGTCGTCGACCTGGACCTGCTCGGCCCCGCCGAGCGGGACCGGCTGCTCGCCCTCGCCCGACCCGACGAGCCCGGCGCCACCGCCGGCAGCGGTAGCACCGACGGCACCAGCAATTCCGGCGTCACCGGCTCGGCCGGCACCCTGGCCGACCTCGTCGTCCCGTACGCCGCCGCCACGCCCGAGGCGCCGGCCGTGGTCTGCGGGCCGGACACGCTCACCTACCGGGAGCTGGACCGGCGGGCGAACCGGCTCGCCCACTGGCTGCGCGCCCGGGGGGTCGGCCCGGACGGGCTGGTCGGGGTCCTGTTGGAGCAGTCCGTCGACGTGGCCGCGACGCTGCTCGGGGTGCTCCGCGCCGGCGGGGCCTACCTGCCGCTGGATCCGGAGCAGCCCGCCGGCCGGCTGGCCCTGATGCTCGCCGACGCCCGCCCGACGGTGGTGCTCACCAGCGCCGACCTGCGGGACCGGCTGCCCGCCGACGCCCCGGCCGCACACCTCGACGAGATCGCCGGCGAGGTCGCGGCGGCGCCCGACACCCCGCCGCGGACCGGAACGTCCGGCGACAACCTGGCGTACGTCATCTACACCTCCGGCTCCACCGGCACCCCGAAGGGGGTGGCCGTGCCGCACCGGCAGGTGCTGCGCTACCTCGACGGGGTGGCCGACCGGTTCGGGATCGTCCCGGCCGCCCGGTACGGACTGCTCCAGTCGATGTCGTTCGACTTCAGCGTCACCGTCTTCTACCTGGCGCTGGCCACCGGCGGCGCGGTGCACCTGCTGCCCCGCCGCGGCACCGGCGCCGAGCTGGCCGAGCGGCTGCGCGCCGACGGCATCGACTACCTGAAGATCACTCCGTCGCACCTGGCGGCGCTCACCGCCGACGCCGAGCCGGCCGACCTGCTGCCCGCCCGCGCGCTGATCCTCGGCGGCGAGGCGTCCGACCTGGAGCGCGTCGGCCCGCTCGCCGCCGCCGGCCCGGCCCGGGTCGTCAACCACTACGGCCCCACGGAGGCCACCGTCGGCGTCACCACCCACGAGGTGGCCGTCGACGGCCCGCACACCGGCCCGGTGCCGATCGGCCGGCCCCTGCCGCACGCCCGCGCGTACCTGCTCGACGAGCGGATGCGCCCCGTGCCGTTCGGGGTGCCCGGCGAGCTGTACCTCGGGGGCGACCGGCTCGCACGCGGCTACCTGAACCGGCCCGGCCTGACCGCCGAGCGGTTCGTGCCCGACCCGTACGGCCCGCCGGGCGCCCGCCTCTACCGCACCGGCGACCTGTGCCGGTGGAACGCCGACGGGCACCTGGTGTTCCTCGGCCGGCGCGACCACCAGGTGAAGATCCGCGGCTACCGGGTCGAGCTGGGGGAGATCGAGGCCGCCCTGCGGGACTGCCCCGGCGTACGGCAGGCGGCGGTGCTGCTGCGCGACGACCGGCTGGTGGCCTACCTGGAACCGGCCCCCGGCGCGGACGGGCCGGACCCCGCGCACCTGCGCCGCCGCCTCGCCGACCGGCTGCCCGAGCACATGGTGCCGACCCGCTGGGTGGTCCTGGACCGGCTGCCGTTGCAGGAGCACGGCAAGGTGGACCGGCGGGCCCTGCCCGAGCCGACCGACGCGCCGCCGACCGGGCAGCGGGTGGCCCCGACCGGGCCGGTGGAGACCCTGGTGGCCGGGATCTGGGCGGCCGTCCTCGGGGTGCCCGAGGTGGGTGCCACCGACGACTTCTTCGACCTGGGTGGGCACTCGCTGCTGGCCACCCGGGTGGTGGCCCGGCTGCGCCGGGAACTGCCCGCCGTCGCCGGGGGCGCCGCGCCGGCGGTCACCGTGATGGACCTGTTCCGCCACCGCACCGTACGCGAGCTGGCCGCCCTCGTCGCCGGGGCAGGCGGCGGCGCCGGCGGGCTGCTGCACGAGCTGACCCCGCCGACGTCCGCCGCCGACCGGGTCGCCACCCTGGTCTGCGTCCCCTACGGCGGCGGCAGCGCCGTGGTGTACCAGCCGCTGGCCGACGCGCTGCCGGCCGGGTACCGGCTGCTGTCGGTGGCCGTGCCCGGGCACGACATCGGCCTCGCCGACGACCCGGCGCCCATCGCCGACGTCGCCGCCGACGTCGTCGCGGAGATCCTGGACCGGGTGGCGGGGCCACTGATCCTGTACGGGCACTGCGGTCCCGGCGGCGCGCTGGCCGTGGAGGTGGCCCGCCGGCTGGAGGCCGCCGGCCGGGACCTGCTGGCGGTGTATCTCGGCGCGGTCTTCCCGTTCGCGCGGCCCGCCGGGGGCGTACTCGGGCCGCTGACCCGGCTGCGGCTGGCCGAACGCCTGCGCAGCGACCGGATCTACCGCACCTGGTTGCAGGCGCAGGGGACGGCCGTCGGGTCGCTCGCGCCGGACGAGGTCCGGTTCCTGGTCCGGGCGATGCGGCACGACGCCGAGGTCTCCGAGGAGTACTTCACCGACCTGATGCGTGAGCGCGTCGCTCCGCTGCGCGCGCCGGTCGTCTCGGTGGTCGGCGAGCGGGACCGCAGCACCGACTACCACGAGGAGCGGTACCGGGAGTGGCACTTCCTGAGCGACCGCGCCGCCCTCGCCGTGATCGACGAGGGCGGGCACTACTTCCTCAAGTACCGGGCCGGTGAGCTGGCCGAGATCGTCACCGGCGTGCACCGGCACCTCGACGCGCCCACCCCGGCCGCCGCGCCGGCCGGACCGGAGGACGCGTCGCCCGTGCCGGAGGCCTGGCAGCTCGCCGCCGTCTCCCACCGGCCGTCGTCCGGCCGTCCCGCGCCGGTCGACCCGGGCGGCCCGGCCGATACCGCACCGCCACCCAGCATGCGCCGCTTCGGCCTGGTCGCCGCCGGGCAGATCGTCTCCGGGCTGGGCACGGCGCTGACCACCTTCGCGATCCCACTGTGGATCTACACCGAGACCGGGTCGCTCGCCCGGTTCGCCCTCTTCGCCGTGCTCGGCCTGCTGCCCGGCCTGCTCGTGGCCCCGCTGGCCGGGGCGCTCGTCGACCGGACGAGCCGGCGGCGCGTCCTGCTGCTCGCCAACGTCGCCGCCGGGGGCGCGAACGCGTTGATGGCCGGGCTCGTGCTGGCCGACCGGGCCGAGGTGTGGCACTTCTACCCGCTGACGGCGTGGCTGTCGGTGGCGTTGGCGTTCCAGCGTCTCGCGTTCGTCTCGGCGGTGCCGCAACTGGTGCCCAAGCGCTACCTCGGCCACGCCAACGGCCTCACCCAGACCGCCGTCGGCCTCACCCAGTTCACCGTGCCGCTGCTGGCCGTGGCGCTGCTCCAGGCCGTCGGGCTGCGGGGCATCCTGCTCATCGACGTGGTGTCGTACCTGTTCGCGATGGGCGTCCTGGCGGCCGTGCGGTTCCCGCGCACCCTGGCCCTGCGCCGCCGCGAGGGCATCGGCGCCGAGATCGTCGCCGGCTTCCGGTACTCGCTGCGCCGCCGGGAGTTCCGCGCCATGCTGGCGTTCTTCGCGGCCCTGAACTTCTTCCTGTTTCCCGTGCTGTTCCTGCTCTCCCCGCTGGTGCTCGGCTTCGCCGACCTGGACGAGGTGGCCCGGGTCGCGCTCGCCGGCGGGCTCGGCGCGGCCGTCGGCGGCCTGGTGATGCTGGTCTGGGGCGGGCCCCGGCGCCGCCGGATGCGGGCGGTGCTGCTGGGCACCTGCGGCATCGCGGTGGCCGCCGTGCTGACCGGGCTGCGACCGAACCTGCTGCTCGTCGGCGCGGGCGCGTTCGGCATGTACCTCGCCCTCGGCATCGTCAACGGCGTCTACCACACGATCATCCAGACCAAGGTGCCGCCGCGCGTCCACGGCCGGGTCTTCGCGCTCAACCAGATGGTCGCGCAGTCCACCCTGCCGCTGGGCTGGGGCGTCGTGGCCCCGTTCGCCGCCCGGGTCGCCGAGCCGATGCTGCTGTCCGACGGCGTGCTGGCCGGCACGGTCGGTGTGGTGCTCGGTGTCGGTCCCGGCCGGGGCCACGGCCTGCTCTACGTCCTGTTCGGGGTGTGCATCGCGCTGACGGCGCTGGTGTCGCTGCTCACGCCGACCCTGGCCCGGTTCGACGACGAGGTGCCCGACGCGCCGCCGGACGACCTGGTCGGCATCGAGGAACGCCGTGCCCGGGCCGCCGGTGTCCCCGACGGCCGGCCGCGGGTCGCCCCGGCCGGCCGGAAGGCGGCCTGACGTGACCGCCACGACGCCCACCGGCCGGGCCGCGATCCCGCCGCGCACCGTGCCCGAGCTGCTCGACTGGCGCACCGCCCTGCACCCGGACCAGGTCGCGGTCGAGGTGCACGGCGTGGCGACCCTGACCTTCGCCCAGTGGTCCGCCGGCGCGACCGCCGTCGCCGCCGCGCTGCGGCACCGGGGACTGCGTCCCGGCGACCGGGTCGGCCTGCTGTTCGGCGCCCGCGACTGGACCGGGTTCGCCGTGACGTACTGCGGGGTGCTGCGGGCCGGCGGCGTCGCCGTGCCGCTCTCCGACCGGCTCGCCGCCGGGCAACTCGGGTACGCGCTGAGCCACTGCGCGGCCACCGCCGTCGTGCACGGCGCCGACACCCCCGCCCCGCCGGTCCCGCCCGGCGTGCCGGCCTGGCCGGCCGGTGACCTGCTCGCCGGGCCCGGTGCCGCCCTCGACCCCACCGGCCCCCGGCCCGGTGACCCCGCCCAGATCCTCTACACCTCGGGCACGACGGGCCGGCCGAAGGGGGTGGCCGCCAGCCACGCCAACCTCACCGTGGGCGCCCCGAACCACCCGCGCCGGCTGGCGCTGGCCCACTCGCGGCGGTTCCTGCACGCGTTCGCCATCGGCACCAACGCCGGGCAGACCATGCTGCTCAACGCGCTCACCGCGAAGGCCGCCGCGTTCACCCTGCCCCGGTTCACCCCGGCCCGGTTCGCCCGGCTGGTCGAGGCGCCCGGCACCGGGACCGTGTTCGTCGTCCCCTCGATCGCCGTCGAGCTGCTCGACTCCGGGGCGCTGCGCGGGCGGGACACCGGCGGCGTCCAGCTCATCGGCTCGACCGCCGCCCCACTGGCCCCGGCGGTGGCGGCCCGGCTCGCCGAGGCGTTCCCGCAGGCCACCATCGTCAACTACTACACCTCCACCGAGGCGGCCCCGGCCCAGACCACGATGATCTACGACCCGGCCCGGCGGGACGCGGTCGGGCGACCGGTCGGCGGGCAGCTCATGGTCGCCGACGCCGACGGCAACCCGCTGCCCGCCGGGACCACCGGGGACGTCTGGCTGCGCGCCCCGCATCCCCGCGCGTACCACCGCGACGAGGCGGCCAACCGGGCCACCTTCCGCGACGGGTGGGTCCGGATGGGCGACGTCGGCCGGATCGACGCCGACGGCTACCTCTACCTCACCGACCGGCACCAGGACGTCATCAAGTCGGGCGCGTTCAAGGTCTCCACCATCGAGGTCGAGGCCGCACTGCACGAGCACCCCCTGGTCGCCGAGGCGGCCGTCGTCGGGGTTCCGCACCCGGTGCTCGGCTCGGCCGTGGCCGCCGCCGTCGTGCCCCGCCCGCCGGCCGGCGGCGACGGGCTCTCCCTGCCGGTGCTGCGCGGCTTCCTCGCCGACCGGCTGGCCGACTACCAGCTACCCGCCCGGCTCCTGCTGCTGGAGCGGCTGCCCCGCAACGAGGGCGGCAAGGTGCTCAAGCGGCAGCTCGCCGACCTCTTCGACAACTGACCGTCAGCACGACCATGGGAGGCCATGTGGGCACCGCCGAGGCGACTTCCGCGCAGCACGCCGTCTGGTTCACCGAGCAGGCCGGTGTCGCCGGCACGGCGTACCACATGGCGCTGGGCGTACGGTTCGCCGCCGAACTCGACCGCCGGGCCCTCGTCGCGGCGTGCGCCGCGGTGACCGAACAGCACCCGGTCCTGGCCGCCCGGGTCGTCACCGACGACGGCGGCACCCCCCACCTGGCCCCGGCCGACAGCCGTCCGGCGGTCACCTTCGGGGAGCTGACCGACGCCCGGATCGCCGAGGAACTCGCCCGACCGCACGACCTGGGCACCGGCCCGCTGGCCCGGTTCACCCTGCTGACCGGCGCCGACGCCACGCACCTGCTGCTCGTCACCGCACACCACCTGGCCTTCGACGGCACCTCCAAGGACGTGCTCGTCAACGACCTGGCCGCCGCGTACGCCGTGGCGCTCTCGGGCGATCCGGGCCCGGCCCCGGCCCGCGCCGACGGGTACGCCGGCCTCGCCGCCGCCGAGCAGCAACGCGTCGCGGTCGACCTGCCCGCCGCCCGCGAGCACTGGGCGCGGCACTGGACCGGGCCCGGCGACGTCGTCCTGCCCGGCCTGCGCCGGCTGCCCACCGGCGCGGAGCCCGGCGGGGCCGTGACCCTGGACCTGCCCGCCGGCCAGGTCGCGGGCGTCGACCGGGCCGCCCGGTCGATCGGGGTGACCCGCTTCGAGCTGCTGTTCGCGGTGCTGCACGCCCTGCTCGCGCGCTACGGTAACCGGGACGTCCCGATCGGCGTGGCCCTGTCCACCCGCACCCCGGACCAGGCCGACCGGGTGGGGCTGTTCGTCAACGAGCTGCCCGTCGCGGTCCCCCCGGCGCGGGGGACGTTCCGCGACCACGCCCGCGCCGTCCGGGCCCGGCTGCGCGAGGTGTACCGGTACCGCGCCGTGCCGCTGGCACACGCCGTGCCCGGCCTGCGGCCCGCCCCGGCCCTGACCCCGGTCAGCGTCGCCTACCGGCGGCGCGGCGAGGAGCCGGTCTTTCCCGGGGTGGCCAGCGAGGTCGAGTGGACCCTGTTCGGCGGTGCCGCCCGCAACGCCCTGCACGTGCAGATCGTGGACGCCCCGACCGGCGTCACGGTCTGCCTCCAGCACAGCCCCACGGCCGTCGACACCGACGCCGTACGCCGGATCGGCGGGCACCTGCGCACCATGCTCGCCGCCGTGGTCGCCGAACCCGACCGCCCGGTGGCGGACCTGCCCGTGCTGCCCGCCGTCGAACTCGACCGGGTCGTCCGCGCCGTCAACGACACCGCCCGGGCGTATCCCGCCGGGCTGACCGTGCCGGCCCTGTTCGCCGCGCGGGTCGCCGCCGATCCGGACGCGCCGGCCGTGGCCGACGGCGACCGGACGCTGACCTACGCCCAGCTCGACGCCGCCGCCGCCCGGCTCGCCGCGCTCCTGCGGCAGCACGGCGTCGGCACCGGCGCCCTGGTGGCCGTCGCGCTGGACCGGTCCTGGCAGGCGGTGGTGACCGTGCTGGCGGTGCTGCGCTGCCGTGCCGCGTACCTGCCGGTCGACCCGGGTCACCCGCCGGCCCGGCAGGAGGCGATCCTCGCCGACGCCGCCCCGGCGCTGGTCGTGACGGGTGCCGCCGGGCAGGCGACCCGGCCCACCCTCGCGCTCGACGGGGCGAGCCTGCTCGACGGCCCGGTCCCGGCCGGTGACCCCGACGGGCCGCCGAGCGCCGACGACCTGGCGTACGTGCTCTACACCTCCGGATCGACCGGCCGCCCCAAGGGCGTGGCGGTCCGGCAGGGCGCGCTGGTCAACCTGCTGCTGGGCGTACGCGACCTGCTGGGCAGCGGCCCGCGCGACCGTTGGTTGCACCTGACGTCGCTGTCGTTCGACATCTCCACCGTGGAGGTGCTCCTGCCGCTGGTCACCGGCGGCCGGGTGGTCGTGGCCTCGACCGTCGGCGCGCTGGACGGCGCGGGCGTGCTGCGGCTGGTCCGGGACACCGGGGTGACCCACGTCCAGGCCACCCCGTCGGGCTGGCGGGTGCTGCTGGCGGCCGGTCTCGGCGCGCCGGCCCCGGACGCCGCCGGAACCTCGCCGGAGCCGCTGGTCGCGGTCGCCGGCGGGGAGGCGCTGCCGGTGGCCCTCGCGCGGGAGCTGCGGGCCCGCACCGCCCGCCTGGTCAACGGGTACGGCCCGACGGAGGCGACCGTCTACGCGACCATGGCCGACATCCCCGCCGACCCCGGCGAGGTCACCATCGGCCGGCCGCTGCCGAACGTGCGGGCGTACGTCCTGGACGAGACCCGCCGACCGGTGCCGCTCGGGCTGCCCGGCGAGCTGTACCTGGCCGGCGCCGGGCTCGCCGCCGGCTACCTGGGGCGGGCCGACCGCACCGCCGAGCGGTTCGTGCCGGACCCGTTCGCGCGGGCCGGCGGGCGGCTCTACCGCACCGGCGACCGCTGCCGGTGGCTGCCCGACGGGCGGATCGAGTTCCTCGGCCGCACCGACGACCAGGTCAAGATCCGGGGCCACCGGGTCGAGCTGGGCGAGATCGACGCCCGGCTCCTCGACCATCCGGGCGTGGCCGCGGCGGCCACCGTGCTGCGGCACGACGCGGGCGAGCCGCGCCTCGTCGCGTACGTGGTGGGCCGCGCCGCCGCCCCGCAGCCGGCCGAGCTGCGGCAGCACCTGGCGTCGAGCCTGCCGCAGGCCGTGCTGCCCACCGACTTCGTGGCCCTCGACCGGTTGCCGCTCGGCCCGACCGGGAAGGTCGACCGGGCGGCCCTGCCCGCCCCGACGCCCCGGGACCCGGTCGTGGCAATGCCACCCGGGGTGCATGACGACGCGGCCGGCGCCGACCCTGCTGGCGACGACCCGGTGGTGGCGCAGCTCCGCCAGATCTGGCAGGAGGTGCTGCGCGTGCCCGACATCGGGGTGCACGAGGACCTGTTCGACCTGGGCGGACACTCGTTGACGATCACCCGGATCAGCGGCCGGATCCAGCAGCGGCTGGGCGTCGAGGTGCCGCTCGACGCCTTCTTCGAGACCCCGACGATCGCCGAGATCGCCGAGATCGTCCGGCAGTCCGGAAAGGAGTTCTGAGCATGGGTGACACCGACCTGCGCAGCCGGATCGCGGAGCTGGTGAGCGAGTCCACGGCGGGGGAGGTGACGGCGACCGACGTGCTCTCCGGCGGGTCGATGGTGGCCCTCGGCGTGGACTCCCTCGGCCTGCTGCGCCTGGTCGACGCGATCGAGCTGGAGTACGGCGTCGAGGTCGAGCTGAACGGACCGGGCCGGCCGCTGGACACCCTCGACGACCTGGTGGCCCTGGTGGGCGCGGCCGAGCCGCCACCGGAGGCCGCGCCGCCGGCCTGAGCCTGGCTATCCGAAGGTGGTCCAGAGCCACACCTCGTACGCGTTCGGGAGGATCTTCCAGCAGTAGAAGGCGGCCAGCGCCGCCAGCAGGGCCAGCGCGCCCGTCAGCACCCGACGCGCCCACCTGCCCTCGCTCGCGGCACCGCTGTGTGGTGCGGGCCCGGCGGCCGTGGTCCCGGTCGGGGCGGCAGGTCGCCGGACGAGGCGGAGCACCGCGACGACCAGCAGCGCCGGCACGGCGACCACGATTCCCTGCACGAGCACCCAGTGCGTGGTGACCGCCAGCTGGAACGTGGACGGCGGGGCCGAGCAGTAGGACGGCGGGGCATCGGCCGCCCACACGTTGATCCCGCACTGCACCGGGGTCGCGACGGCGAAGTACGCGACGGCGGCGAGCATCGCCGTGACCATCGCCGCGAGGGGGGCCGTCACGGGGCGACCGGGCCCGCGGCCGGCCACCACCACGGTGGTCACCACGGTGACGGCCAGCACGACGACCATGAGGGTCGCCCCGTCGAGGATCTCGTTGAACGCGGCCCCCACGCTGCCCGCCGGGGGTGCCCGGCGTACCTCGGCGGGCAGGGCGAGCCGTGCGGCCACGGGCAGCAGGCCGCCGATCACGGCGGCGACCGCGCCGCCGACGAGGCCGACGGTGACCGCGCGGCGGACCGCCGTCCGGCCGCCGCCCACCCGGTGCGACAAGCACGCCGGTACGAGCCACAACGCGGTCGCCGCCGGCAGGACGAGCGGGTGGTTGACCAGCCGGTAGATCTGGCCGAGGGTGGTGCCGCTGCCGGCCGCCACGTGCGCGTACCAGTCGATGTCCGCCCCGGCGGCCGGTGCGGCACCCAGGGCCGGCCGCAGGCTGATCCCGCCGAGGCTGAACGGCAGCCAGACGGTGCAGGCCGCGCCGCCGGCCAGCGCGGCGGCGGCGAGCACCGCCGGCAGCGCCCAGCGCGGTGGGGGCCCGGCCTGTGCGACCCGGGCCGCCGCCGTAGCCCACGCGGCGACCAGCACCGCGCCGGCGACCAGCACCAGGGCGCTCGTGAGCCGCGTCGCCGGATCGGTGCCGGGCAGGCCGAACCCGCCGTCGTGGATCTGCACCGACAGCAGGGTGCCGGCCAGGTACGACCCGACCAGGACCAGCGGCGCGGACGACCAGTGCGGCATCCGCCCGGTACCGGGTGGCGGCCGACCGTCCACCCACGATCCCGGCGCCACGGCCGCGCGGGCGACCGACCGCCACACGGACAGCGCGAGGACCGCCGCCAGCACTGCGCCGACCGGCAGCCCCAGGAGCCCCAGCCCGAGGACCGGTTCCATCCCGAGCCGCAGACCGAACAGCGGGAGCAGATTCGTGGTCAGCACGCCGAGCGGCAACCCGACCGCGACCAGCTCACCGAGCCGGGGCGCGAGCAGCACCGTGGGATCGCCGACCGCGCGCCGCCGATCCGGGCCGGACGGATGCGTGCCCCAGCGGACGGCGAGGGATCGGGTGGCCGGGAGGCCCGCCAGGGCCCGGTCCAGCTCTTCCGCCGATCCGCCGATTCGCGTGGCGACCGCGTCGGCGTGCAGTTCCCGCACCCGCAGCACCGCGTTGCGCAGCAGGTAGACCAGGCAGGTCAGGACGAGCAGGACGGTGAGCAGTTCCGCGGCCGGGGCTGCCGCCGGCTGGCGGCTCCACCGGGTCGGGGTGACGAAGAGCCCCGGATGCGCCAGCAGTACCAGGCTCGGCACCACCGCGACGACGACGAAGGCCCGCCAGATCCAGACCGTCAGGTAGGTCATGTCGATGTCGCGGTTGCGCAGGTGGGCCAGCTCGTGCCGGACCACCGCCCGGAACGCGGGCAGGTCACGCGCCCGCAGCACGAGCAGACCGGCGTCGAGCGCCACGCGTCGCCTGCCGGGCAGCCCGAAGGCCTGCCCGCCGGTCGTACGCCGCCCCGGTGCCAGCCACCACGAAGGAGTGCGGGCCAGCCCCGCGGTGCGGGCGAGCTCGTCGAGGTCGGCGACGAGTCGCGGCGATGCCGTCGTGGAGAGGCGAAGGAGTCGGTGCCGGCGGACCAGCCACCGGGGATGGCCGGCGTAGCCCAGTGCGGCGACGCCGGCCAGCGCGGCCAGCCCGGCCGCGGCGAAGGCCACCTGCCCGGTGAGCACGGGGCGCAGGCAGGACCGGAACTCCGCCGCGAGTGCCCGGCGGAGTTCCTGGTCGTCGCCCGCCGCCGGCTGTCCGGCCTCGAAGGCCTCGGTGCAGCCGTTCAGGGACACCGCGGCCTGCGTGCGGCCGGGCAGGTGCAGCTCGATGGTGAGGAAGAAGACCAGGCCGGCGGCGAGCACCGCCCCGACCAGCACGCCGAACCGCACCCGGGAAGCGGTCGGTCCGACGGAACGCATGCAACCTTCCTTGTCGCTCGCGATGCCCGATCCGGCCGGCGGCGCGGGTCGGCCGAGCCGGTCATCCCCTTCAATGTAGGAGCACCGGCGCACACATCGACAGCCGCTCATGGATAGCGTCGCGGTCGGATTCGCGTCGCGGGAACCCCTTGCCTAAAGTCGATCAAGGCGATAGGAAAAGTGGGATGTGGCGTCCGGGGAAGCCGTGACCGCCTGCGAGCCCTCTCGTCCCAGGAGGTCCCTTGGCTGCCCGGCTCGACGTCGCTGCCGCGCACACCGGGTGGATGTCCGAGCTGGCCTGGTCGACGGGCGCGTTGGGCTTCGTGGCCGGGCTGACCATCGCCGTGGTCACCGCACCGGTCGGGGTGTCCGGGGCGATGTTCCTGCTTCCGGTGCAGCTCAGCGTGCTGGGAGTGCCCAGCCCGGCGGTGACACCCACCAACCTGCTGTTCAACGTCGTCGCCACCCCCGGGGCGTTGCTGCGGTACCGGCGGCAGGGCGGGCTGCGGACCCCGCTGGCCCGCCGGCTGGTGCTGGGCACGCTGCCGGGCGTGGTGGTCGGTGCGGTGATCCGGGTCTTCGCCGTGCCCGGGCCGCAGGTGTTCCGGCTGTTCGTCGCCGGGCTGCTGCTGCCGCTGGGGGTGTGGCTGTGCGCCCGGACGCTCCGCCCGGCCCGCCGGCGCCCGGCGGAGCCACCCTCGCCGCGGGCGGTCACCGCGCTGGCGGTCGCGGTGGGGATCGTCGGCGGTGTCTACGGCATCGGCGGAGGTTCCCTGCTCGGCCCGATGCTGGTCGGTCGGGGGCTGCCCGTCGTGCAGGTCGCCCCGGCCGCGCTCGCGTCGACGTTCCTGACCTCGATCGTGGGTGCTGGCGCGTTCGCACTGCTGGCCCTGGTCGCGCCCGGCGCGGTCGCGCCGTACTGGTCGCTCGGGCTGCTCTGCGGGCTGGGCGGGCTGGTCGGCGGGTACGTCGGCGCCCGGCTTCAGCCGTACCTGCCGGAGACCGGCCTGCGGCTGCTGCTCGGCGTCCTCGCGGCCCTGGTCGGTGTCCTCTACACCGTGCAGGCCCTCATCTGACACCCGACCGGCGACAGCGTGCCGGTGCCCGGTGGGAGGCGGGACCGCCGAGAGCGTCGCGAGTGGTGTGTCGGGGGGTTGGGCTAGCGTCGGCGGACATGGTGATGCTGAGCCGGGAAGCCTTCGCCCGGGCCCGGGGCTTCGTGTTCCGGCACGGCCGCCCGCTGGACCGCGCCCGGTTCGGGCACCGGTTCGAGTCCCGACCGGCCAGCGAGGTGGTGGCCGAGCTGGCGCGGTTCCAGAATCCGGACGGCGGGTTCGGGCACGCCCTGGAGCCGGACCTGCGGGCAGCCGCCTCGTCCGCGATCGCGACGTCGATGGCGTTCGCGGTGCTGCGCGAGGTGGACGCACCCGCCACCGACCCGGTGGTGCGCCGGGGCGTCGCATACCTGCTCGAGACCTATGACGGCGAGCGGTCGGTGTGGCGCATCGTGCCGCCGGAGGTCGAGGACGCGCCGCACGCGCCGTGGTGGACATACACCGGCGTCGACCAGACCTTCGACGGTTGCCGGGTCAACCCGACCGCCGACCTGCTCGGCGTGCTGCACGACTACGCGGAACTCGTGCCGCCGGGCCTGCTGGCCCGGCTCACCGCCACGGTCCTCGACCGGCTGGAAGAGGCGGCGGCCGACGACCTGAACGCGTTCCGGTGCGCCGTCACGCTGGCCGCCGCGAGACGCCTGCCGGAGGCGACGCGGGGCCGGTTGGCCGAGGTGCTGGCCGCAGGTGTCCACCGGGTCGTCAACCTGGATCCGGCGGCGTGGCCGACCTACGTGCTCCAGCCGCTGGAGGCGGCTCCGTCACCACGGTCGACGCTGGCTGGCGTGATCGACCGCGCCGCGATCGACACCAACCTGGACTACTGGATCCACGGCCAGCAGGCCGACGGGGCCTGGCCCCTGACCTGGAGCTGGGCCGAGGTCGACGAGTCGGCGTGGCGGCAGGCCGAGCGGGACGGAAAGGGGCTCCAGATCGTCGAGCGGCTGACGGTGCTGCACGCGTACGGCCGGCTCTAGGTACGGATACCCAGCACCGGGTCGGTGCGACAGCTCAGGCGTCCCCGGCCGCGCCCGCCGAGGATACTGACATGGCCGAGACGCTGCGTCGATACTCCGATCCGTCCCCCCTCGTGTCACACCGCCTGACGGCCGGCGAGAGCTGGCGCCGGGCCCGCCTGACGATCCTCGTTCGCGTGGTCGCGGCTGCGGTCCGGCTCGCCGGTCGTAACCGGGCGGCGTGGCGGTGGCTGGCCCGGCGGCACCACCCGGTGCTGGACCTGCTCGCGGCGGCGAACGCGCGGGCGGGTTGCGCGCTCGCCGCGCTGGACGTCCCGGCGTACCGTGCCTTCCTGCGTGCCCGGCCGGCCGGGCGCCGCCGCCGGCTGCGCGACTTCCCGGAGACCGACAAGGTCGGCTACGTCGTTCCCTTCGACTCCGCCCGGCGCTGCTGGGGCGGGCGGCTGCCGGAGCGGGGCGTGGTGGTCGACGAGTCGGCCGGCTCGTCGGGACGGCCCTTCAACTGGCCGCGCGGGGAGCGGGAACTGCGCGCGGTGCACCGCGACATCGCCGGCTACACCAGCCTGGTCTTCCCGATGCGCCGCCCGTTCGTCATCAACGCCTACTCGATGGGTGCCTGGGCGACCGGTACGACGACCGGCGCCGCGATGGCCCGGATCGCGGTGGTCAAGAACACCGGCCCGGACCTCGGCAAGATCGTCGACACGCTCCGGGAGTTCGGCCCGGACTTCGACTACCTGGTGACCGCGTACCCGCCGTTCCTGAAGCACCTGCGGGACCGGCTCGACGCCGAGGGCTTCGACTGGTCGCGCCACCGGATCTTCGCCAGCTGCGGGGGAGAGGGGATGACGGAGGCGTTGCGCGGCTACCTGGAGGAGCGGTTCCTCCGGGTCCGGTCGGCGTACGGCGCCTCGGACCTGACCATCGGCATCGGCGCGGAGACCCGGTTCACGGTGTGGTTGCGGCGGCGCCTGCGTACGGACGCCGAACTGCGGGCGGCACTGCTCGGTGCGGACGAGCAGCGGCTGCCGATGGTGTTCCAGTACAACCCGCTGACCACCTACCTGGAGACCAACGAGCGCCGGGAACTGCTCTGCACGATCACCGGTCCCGACGTCCTGCAGCCCCGGCTGCGGTACAACGTCGGCGACGAGGCGCTGCTCGTCACCCACCGGCGGATCCTCGACCTGGTCCGGAGCGACCCGCGGCGCTGGGCCGAGTGCCGCGCGGCGCTGGCCAGCGAGCGGATGACCCTGCCGGTGCTGCTGCTGTTCGGCCGGCGGGACTCGACGGTGTCGTACCTGGGCGCCAACCTCTATCCGCAGGACGTGGAGTACGGCCTCTACACCGGCAATCCGTACGCCGCCGAGATCAGCCGGTTCTGCCTGGCGCTGACCGAGGACGCCGCGCTGGAGACCCGGCCGGTGATCCACCTCGAACTGCGCCGCCCGCTGTCCGCGCCGGAGCGCGAGGCACTCGCCACGGCCTGCCGGACCGGGGTGCGCCAGCACCTCGTGGCGGTCTCCCGTGACTTCGCGCAGTCGCTGACCGAGGACCCGACCGCCGGTGACCTCCGCGTCGAGCTGCACGAACCGGACGCCGGCCCGTTCGCCGGACAGCAGAAGATCAAAAACGTCTACCTGGTGGGCTGAGCGATGCGTACCCGTGACTTCTCCCGTGCCCCGGCGCGCGCCCAGGCCGGCGCCATGTTCTTCGGCGCCACCCGCTACCGGAGCCCGCTGGCGATCCTGCGGCTCCTGCCGGCCTGGCGGCGGATGGTCCGTGACATGCGCCGCATGTCCGGATACCGCTGGCACCGGATCTACTGGGAGTTCCCGTTCACCCTCGGCACCGTCGCGTTCTTCAGCGACCGGGAGGCCCTGCTGCGCTTCGCCCGGTCCCGGCACCACCGCAAGCTGATGATCTGGCTCACCGACGGCGACCGCCACGCGACCGCCGGCTTCATCCGGATCTTCACGGCCGAACCCGACGGCTACTCCAACGGGGTGTGGCGGGCCGAGTCCACCGAGATGGGGCACATCCCGACGTTCACCCCGCTGGGCTCGGAGACGGTCGGACCGGCGGTGCGGCGATGACCGCCACCGCCACGAGCGGCTTCGAGCGGGTCGTCGACCGGCGCGGCCTGCGGGAGTTCCTCGCGCTCACCGACCGGGTGTACGCCGACGAGCCGCGCTTCGTGCCGCCGACGCGCCAGCAGGTACGACGCTGGTGGCGCGACGGGGTGGCGATGTACCTGCTCCGGGACGGCGCCACCGGCGCGGTCGTGGGCCGGACCACCCTGCACACCGATGCCGCCCTCGACGCCCGGCTCGGCCGCCGCTGTCAGCTCTTCGGGCTCACCGAGTTCACCGACGCGGCGGCGCGACCGCTGTTCGAGGCGATCACCGCCGCCGCCCGCGCCACCGGCGACCGGGACGTGCTCTTCGGCCCGGTGGCGTTGCTGCCCAACCAGGCGGGCGGGGTCATCACCTCCGGGTACGCCGACCGGGGCTTCATCGACAGTGCCTGGAACCCGCCCCGGTACGTGACCGCCTACGAGGCGTACGGATTCCGCCGCCGCTTCGAGTCGGACACCTGGATCTGCCCGGTCTCGGAAGGGGACGAGGCTCCGCGCCGCACCGAACCCGACGGCGCGGAGCTGGTGGTGCACCGGGGCGACGTACGCCGCCTCGCCGCGCAGCTCGACCTGCTGCGCGACATGCTGAACGCGTCGTTCGCCCAGCTCGGCTACTACACCGAGATCTCCGCCGCGCAGCTGCGCCGGCAGACCGACGGGCTCGCGTACCTGCTGGACGAGTCGCTGCTGCTCTACCTGACCAGGGCGGGGCAGCCGGTGGCGTTCGTGCTGTGCGTGCCGGACATCAGCGAGTTCGTGGTCCGGGTGCGGGGCGACCTCAACCTGGTCAACCAGCTCCGGCTGCTTGCGGTCCGCCGCCGCTACCGGCGCGAGGCGGTGCTGATCGTCAAGGGTGTGCTGCCCGAGCACCAGGGACGCGGTTACCAGCGGCTGCTCTCCGCCGCGCTGCGCCGCAACCTGCACGCCGGCGGGTACACCACGCTGCGCAGCACCTACGTCGGGCGGGACAACCCGGCCTCGGCCGCGCAGTACACGGCGCTGGGCGGCCGGCCGCTGCACGGGTACACCTTCTACGAGAAGGCGCTGTAGATGGACCTCGCGGCGTTCCGCGCGCTGGAGCCGCTCTGCTGGCGGGCGCCGAGCGCGCACAACACCCAACCGTGGCGGCTCGACCACCGGCCCGGGGCGATCCGGGTCGGCTGGGAACCGGCGTACGCGCTGCCGGCGGCCGATCCCTCCGGGCGGGACCTGCGGCTGTCCCTGGGCGCGTTCGTCGAGACCTGCCTGATCGTCGCGGCCGACGCCGGGCTGCGGATCGGGTTCGTCGCGGACCACTGCACGGCCGACCGCCGGGTGGGCTGGCTGCGGGCGTCCCCGCACCGCTACGACACCCCGTTCGGCGCGGCGCAGGTCCGCTCCCGGCGCACCCACCGGGGCCGGTTCTCGGCCGGCCCGGGCGCCGGGGTGCTCGCGGCCGTCGACGCCGCCGCGCGGGCGAGCGGTGGGGCCGTCCGGGTCGTACCGGACGTGGGCCTGGCCCGCCTGGTGCGGACCGCCGACCGGTGGACGTACGCCGATCCCGCCGTGGTCGGCGAGCTGCGGTCGTGGCTGCGGCTCACCCCGGCGCACCCGGACTACGACGCCGACGGGCTCACCGACCGCTGCCTCGGTCTGTCCCGGCGCGAGGCGGTGGCCCTGCGGGCGGCGCTGGCCGCGTACCCGGTCCTGCGCGGCCTGGGCCTGCCCCGCCTCCTCGCGGCGGCGTCCGGCAACCCGCTCGCCCTCGGCGGCGCCGTGACCGTCCTGATCGGACCGCCCGGGGCGGACGACGCGACGCAGGTCGAGTTCGGCCGGGTGCTCGCGCGCACCTGGCTGACCCTGCACGCGGCCGGGCTGGCGGCGCATCCGCTGAGCCAGCTCGTCGACGCGCCCGTCACCCGGGCGGCCCTGGGCGCATCGCTGGGCGTGGCGCCGGAGCGTCTGCTCCACGTCGCCCGGGTCGGCCGGCCGGCGGGCCCCGCGGCGCCCTCGGCGCGCCGGACCGGTGGTGACGGCGGTGGTCCCTGACCCTCCGGCCGGCGCCACCGATCCGCAGCGACCCGTCCTCGTCAGGAGTCGCGGTCGGCCAGCGCCGCGTGCAGCCGCGCCAGGTCACCGGGGTGGCCGTACCGGTAGCCCTGGCCGTGCACGCAGCCGATGGCGGTGACCGCCGCGTGCTGCCGTTCGGTCTCCACCCCCTCGGCCACCACCGACAGCTCGAACGCCCCGGCCAGCTTGGTCACCATCTCCACGGTCGCGTACGCCCGGGCGTCGTCGCCGAGCCGCGCCACGAACGACCGGTCGATCTTCAGCTCGGTCGCCGGGATCCGGTGCAGGTAACTCAGCGCCGAGTAGCCCGTGCCGAAGTCGTCGATGGCGATCCGGACGCCCAGCTCGCGCAGTTGGCGCAGCCGGTCCAGCACCGCCTCGCTGCCCTCGATGAGCGCCGACTCGGTCAGCTCCAGGGTGAGCGTGCTGGGGGTCAGGCCGGCGGTGGACGTCGCGGCGGCCACCGTGGCGATCAGGTCGGGCCGGCGCAGGTGCGCGGCGGCGATGTTCACCGACACGGAGGTCGCCGGCATCCGGTCCCGCCAGGTCGCCGCCGCCCGGCACGCCTCCTGGATCACCCACCGGTCGATCGGCACGATCAGCCCGGTCTCCTCGGCCAGTGGCAGGAACCGGTCGGGGCTCAGCGTCCCGAGGCGGGGGTGTCGCCAGCGCACCAACGCCTCCGCGCTCGTCACCGCCCCGGTGGCGAGGTCCACGATCGGCTGGAACTCCAGGCGCAGTTGCCCCTCGTCGACCGCGCGACGCAGGTCCGCGATCAGCTCCGCCCGGCTCACCGCCGACTCGCGCAGGGCGGGGGTGCAGCTACGGTAGGCGGCCTTGCCGGCGGCCTTGGCCGCGTACATGGCGATGTCGGCGTCGCGCAGCAGGTCGGTGTGCGAGGCGTGCTGCGGGCCGTACTCGGCGATGCCGATGCTCGCCGAGACGTGCACCCCGACCTCGTCCCGGCCGGGGGACGGGCGCAGCGCGACGAGCAGCCGGCGGGCCAACGCCTCCGGCGACACGGCCCGCTCACGGTCGACGAGGACGGCGAACTCGTCCCCGCCGAGCCGCGCCACCGTGCCGTCGCCGTTCACCGCCGTGCGCATCCGCTCCGCGATGCCGGTCAGCACCAGGTCGCCGGTGGCGTGCCCGAACCGGTCGTTGACCTGCTTGAACCCGTCCAGGTCGAGCAGCAGGACGGCGACGGGCCGGCTGCCGGACAGGGCCGCGCGCAGCCGCCGGGTGAACATGAGCCGGTTGGGCAGGCCGGTGAGCTGGTCGGTGTAGGCGAGCCGGCGCAGCCGGACCACCAGGCGCAGGTTCTCGTTGGCGGCGAGCCCGTGCCGCACCGCCAGCGCGGCGAGCAGGGCCATCATTCCCATGAAGACGAGCTGCGGAATCTGCCCGGTGGGACGGTGGGCCAGCACCACGGCGGCGACGGCCCCGACGACCGGCAGGTACGGCAGCGCCACCCGCCACCATGGGGGCAGGGGCGTCTCGGCCGCGTCGTCGGTGTCGTCGCGGACGGGTGGCGGCGGGCACCGGGTGGCGGCGGCGACCAGCAGGTAGCTCAGCGGCCAGCAGACGTCGATCGGGTGGCCGGCGGCGTAGTCGCCGCGGGCGGCGAGGGAGACGTACCCGACGTCGGCCACCGCGCGCAGGGTCAGGCTCGCGCCGATGAACGTCATCGCCCGCCACCGGGGGCGGTGCGGCCCGATCGTCGCGACCAGGATGGTCAGCTGCACCAGGTCGAGCATCGGGTAGAGCTGCCCGAAGGCGCGCAGCGGATCGGCGAGGTCGGCGGCGGCGACACCCCGGAACACCAGCACCCAGCCGATGGGGATCATGGCCAGTCCGACGATGAGCCCGTCGAGGAGCGTGCGTGCCCGCCCCACGGCGGTGCGCGGCGCGGCGGCCGAGCAGAGCAGGGCGGCGGCACCGGTGAAGATGCCGGCGACGAAGGTCGCGCCGACCAGCGGAGTGTGGGGCAGGCCGCCGCCGGTGAGCCGGTCGACCGTCCACACCGTACGGCCGAGGGCGGCCAGGCCCATGGTGACCGCCAGCAGGATCCAGAACAGGCGCACCGACCGGGGCTGCCGGCGAGCCGCGGTCGCGCAGGAGTACGCCGCGAGGCCGGCGACGAGCAGCCCGCCGAGATCGCTGACGAGGGCGGCCGCGGGCAGCGCCGCCACCAGCCAGGCCGCCTCGACCAGGACCAGGCCGGCGGCGAGGGGCAGGACGAGGCGGGTCACCCCGCCGACCGGGGACCGCCCGCCGCCCCCGGAAGCCGGCACCCCGGCCGGGGGGAGGGGTGGGTCGGGCGGTGCGGGTCGGGCCGGTGCGGGCATCGCCCCGGCGGCCTGCGCGACGTCTCCTGGTGACACGGCGAACGCTCCGGCTTCCTCGGTCACCCTCGACGGCGGGGAGGGGCTCCACAAACCCCGAAAGCCTAGCCAGGGCGGGATTCCGCCGCCAGAGCCAAAATGAGCCTGGAACCGGTCATCCCGGTTGCGACGTGTCACCTTGACCTGAACCTTCGTGCAGGTTCTAGGTTCGCGTCATGAGCATGGAAGTCACTGCGTGGATGTCCCTGCACCACGCGATGAATCAACGTGACCAACGGCCCTTCTCCAGGGCGACCCTCCGGCGGATCGGCTCCTTCGCCCGCCCGCACCGTCGCCTGCTCGCGTGGTTCCTGGTGTGCGCCGTCGTGGCCGCCGTGCTGACCGTGGCCGCGCCGGTGCTGGCGGGGCGGGTGGTCAGCGCCATCGTCTCCGGCACCGACACGTCGACGGTGGTGTGGCTGGCCGTGGCGATCGCCCTGATCGCGCTCGCCGAGGCCGGGCTGGGCCTGCTCACCCGCTACCAGTCGGCCCGGATCGGCGAGGGGCTGATCGTCGACCTGCGGACCACCGTCTTCGACCACGTGCAGCGGATGCCTGTCGCGTTCTTCACCCGGACCCGTACCGGCGCCCTGGTCTCCCGGCTCAACAACGACGTGATCGGGGCGCAGCAGGCGTTCAGCGACACGCTGTCCGGCGTGGTCGGCAACGCGGTGACGCTGCTCCTCACGCTCGCGGTGATGCTGACCTTCTCCTGGCAGATCACCCTGCTGGCGTTGGTGCTGCTGCCCGTCTTCGTGCTGCCCGCCCGGGGGATGGGCCGCCGGCTGGCCCGGCTCGAACGGGAGGCGGCCGATCTCAACGCGGCGATGAGCACCCGGATGACCGAGAAGTTCTCCGCACCCGGCGCCACCCTGGTCAAGCTCTACGGGCGTCCGGCGGAGGAGTCCGCCGAGTTCGCCGTCCGCGCGCGGCGCGTGCGTGACATCGGCGTCCGTACCGCCATGCTGCAGACGGTCTTCATCACGGCCCTCACGGTGGTGGGCTCCCTCGCGCTCGCCCTGGTGTACGGCCTGGGCGGCGTGTACACCATCCGTGGGCAGCTCGACGCGGGCGCGGTCGTCGCGCTCGCCCTGCTGCTGTCCCGCCTGTACGCGCCGCTGACCTCGCTCGCCAGCGCCCGGGTGGAGGTCATGAGCGCCCTGGTCAGCTTCGAACGGGTCTTCGAGATCCTGGATCTCAAGCCGATGATCGAGGACAGGCCGGACGCCCGGCCGCTGCCGGACGGGCCGGTCGCGGTCGAGTTCGACGACGTCCGCTTCGGTTACCCGTCGGCGCGGCAGGTGTCCCTGGCCTCGCTGGAGGACGTGGCGAAACTCGACAGCCGGGGCGGCGAGGAGGTGCTGCACGGGATCTCGTTCCGGGCCGAGCCCGGGCAGCTGGTCGCCCTGGTCGGCTCGTCGGGCGCGGGCAAGTCCACCATCGCCCAGTTGTTGCCCCGGCTGTACGACGTGGAGAAGGGCGCCGTCCGGCTCTCCGGTCGCGACGTCCGCGACCTGACCGGCGACTCGATCCGGGAGGCCGTGGGCGTGGTCACCCAGGACGGGCACCTGCTGCACGACACGATCCGCGCCAACCTGCTCTACGCCCGGCCGGACGCGAGCGAGGACGAGCTGTGGGACGTGTTGCGCCGGGCACGGCTGGCCGACCTGGTCCGTTCGCTGCCCGACGGCCTGGAGACGGTCGTCGGCGAGCGGGGGTACCGCCTCTCCGGCGGCGAACGCCAGCGGCTCACCATCGCCCGGCTGCTGCTCTCGCGCCCACGCGTGGTGATCCTCGACGAGGCCACCGCGCACCTCGACTCGACCTCCGAGGCGGGCGTGCAGGGGGCGCTCGACGAGGCGCTGGCCGGCCGGACCAGCGTGGTCATCGCGCACCGGCTGTCCACGATCCGCGCCGCCGACCAGATCCTGGTGCTGGAGGAGGGCCGGATCGTGGAGCGGGGCCGCCACCCCGACCTGCTGGCGCGCGACGGCCGGTACGCCGAGCTGTACCGCACCCAGTTCGACGAGCCGGTGCCGGCCTGACCCGGACTGGCCGATCGGCCACCGTGTCGGTCGGGATGGTGACGACAAGCTTGCCCTGTGTAACCAGACGGTCGAGGGTCGAGCCCGTATTCACATTCCACCGTGCGCCCGAGGAGTCCCATGCAGCCGTTCGACCTGACCAGTGGCGACCAGATCCTCAACCAGAACTCGCTGGCGAACAACGTCAGCGGACTGAACCTGTCCGTACGCACGGATCTCGGCAACCGCGTGGAGGCGTGGCGGGCCGGGCCGACCGTGACCGGCGACCAGCGGTTCTTCTGTCACGGCTACTCGCTGGGCACCTTCGGCGCGCACAAGTACACCGTGTGGGGTCAGCACCTGCCCCGGGTGCTGGCCGACGAGTACCAGACGCTCGGGCGGGTCGACAACGCGCGCAACGTCGCGGCCCGGGACATCCTGGTCTGGTGGCTGGGCGGCACGGACGCGTACCACTCCGCGGTGGTGGAACAGCCGGTGACCCTGCCCACCGGGGCCCTGGACCTCGCGCAGACGAGGGTCAGCTCGAAGACCGGCACGGGTCCGCTGTGGATCGGCATCCTGGCGGACGACGTGAAGAAGCAGTACAAGCCGGCGGCGTACGTCGAGGTGTACCGCCGCAACGAGTGAGCCCGGGAGCGGGGCGGCCGGCGGCCGGCCGCCCCCGACCTCCGGCGACGCCGCCCCGCACGGTGCGCATAATCGACTCGGACGGACGTCGAGCGGGGATCGGTGTGGAAGAGCTGTTGCCGGGCGGTGGCGTCAACGAGGTGGTACGGGTGGGCGACACCGTCCGGCGGCCGACGGGGCCGTGGTCGCCCCGGGTGCACGCGCTGCTGCGCGAGCTGCGGTCCGGTGGGCTGACGGCCACACCGGACTTCCTCGGCGTCGACGACCAGGGCCGGGAGATTCTCACCTTCATGCCCGGTGACGTCGGCAACTACCCCCTCGCGCCGGCGGTCAGCTCGGAGACCGCCCTGGTCACCGCCGCCCGCCTGCTGCGCCGCTACCACGACGCGACCGTGGACTTCGCCCGGCGCCACCGCGACGGCTGGCAGGTGCCCGCGCGCGAGCCGGTCGAGGTGATCTGCCACAACGACTTCGCCCCGTACAACTGCGTGCTCGCCGGGGACGAGGTCGTCGGCCTGATCGACTTCGACTTCGCCCATCCCGGGCCGAGATCCTGGGACGTCGCCAACGGGCTGTACCGGTTCGCGCCGATGACCGACGACACCAACCCCGACGGCTTCGGCACGCCGGCCGGCCAGGCGCGCCGGGCGCGACTCTTCTGCGACGCCTACGGCCTGCCCGACCGGTCCGGGCTGGTCGACCTGGTCGTCGCGAGGCTGCACGCCGTCGTCGACCTCATGCACGCCCGGGCGGCCGCCGGGGACGCCGCCTTCGCCGGGCACGTCGCGCACGGCCACGACCGGCTCTATCTGCGCGACGCCGAGCACATCGCCCGGCACCGCGACGTGTTCGAGGCCGCCCTGGGGAGCAGCGACGGGGGAGGGGCCGCGCCGAGCCGGTGAGTGAGTAGGGATTTCCCGGATTCCACGACGCGGCCGGCGGCCTACGGTGATGAGGTGCGTCGCCCGCCCGGCTCGGGCCCCGTCGCCCCGCTCCGAGGCGCCGCTGTGACGGGTCGCCTCCGTGCCACAGGGAGATCCGATGATGCCAGGACCTGCTCGTCGTGCTCGCACCGCTGCGGCCTCCGCGATCACGCGGCGGCCGCCGCTCGCAGACCAGGCCGGACGTGCCGCTGTGCGTCGGTGGGTGACACCCGTCGCCGCCCGGCCGGAGTGGGCCAGCCGACAGAATCGGCGGGCTGCGCGTGTGGCACCGGCGGGAACCGCCATGATGAGCCGGTGAAGATCCTGTCCATCCAGTCCTCGGTCGCCTACGGCCACGTCGGCAACTCGGCGGCCGTCTTCCCTCTCCAGCGGCTCGGGCACGAGGTCTGGCCGGTGCTCACGGTCCACTTCTCCAACCACACGGGGTACGGCGCGTGGCGCGGGCCGCTGCTGGCGCCGGCCGACGTGGCCGAGGTGATCGCGGGCATCGCGGACCGCGGGGTCCTCGGCAGCGCCGACGCGGTGTTGTCGGGCTACCAGGGCGACCCGGCGATGGGCGCGGTGATCCTGGACGCGGTGGACCAGGTCAAGGCGGCCAACCCGGACGCGGTGTACTGCTGTGACCCGGTGATGGGCGACGCCGGCCGCGGGATGTTCGTCCGGCCGGGCATCCCGGAGTACCTGCGGGACGTCGTCGTCCCGCGCGCGGACATCATCACCCCGAACCACTTCGAGCTGGACTTCCTCGCCGGCCGGACGACGACGTCCCTGGCGGAGGTGCTGGCGGCGGTCGACGTGGTGCGCGGGACGGGCCCCCGGCACGTCCTGGTCACCAGCGTGCTGCACGGCGAGGTGCCGGCGGGCTCGCTGGAGGTGGTGGCCGTCTCGGACGAGGGCGCCTGGGCGGTGACCACGCCGCTGCTGCCGATCAACCCGAACGGCGGCGGCGACGTGACCGCGGCGCTGTACCTCGCGCACCTGCGGACGACGGGCTCGCCGGCGACGGCGCTGGAACGGACCATCGCCTCCGTCTTCGCCGTGCTGGAGGCGACCCTCGCGGCGGGCACCCGGGAGATCCAGCTGGTCGCGGCCCAGGACGCGATCGCCCAGCCGCCCGTCAGGTTCGCCGCCCGCCGGCTGCGCTGACCGACTGACTTCCCGCCGGCCGACTGACTTCCGCCGGTTGCGGCCAGACCCCGCCGCCGCCCGGCCCGACCCCGCCGGTCGCGGTCCGGTGCCGGAGCCTGACCGAGCCGGCGTACGGCGCGCCGGGCCGCCCGGATCGGGCGACCCGTCCGCGTCGTCGCCGGGTCAGCGCGCCGGGGCCTGCTGCCGCTGTTCGGCCAGCCGGTCCGCGATCCAGACCCCGAACGTGAGCGCGGGACCGACGCTCATGCCGCCGGCGAAGGCGTCGCCGGAGAACTGGCCCATGCCCAGCAGCTCGCCGATGGCGTGCAGGCCCTCGACCGAAGCGCCGGACGTGGTGACGGGCCGCAGTAGTTCGTCGACCACCGGGCCGCCCCGGGACAGCAGCATCGCACCTGTCGTACGGACCGCGTAGAACGGCGGCTCGGTGAGCGGGTCCGGCCGGTACGTGCGACCAAACGGATCGGGCTGATCGGTGGCGTACCCGGCCAGCGTCCGGGACAGCGCCGCGGGGGGAAGGCCCACCATCCTCGCCAGCTCCGCCACGGAGTCCGCCCGGTGCAGCCAGCGGCCGGCTGCCGCCTCCGCCCGTACCTGCTCGGCGGTCCAGTCGGGGCCGATCGGTGAGCTGGGGGCGTGCCGGAGGGCCGCCTCGTTCCAGATGCCCCACATGGACAGCTCCGGCTGGCGCAGCAGCGCCCGCTCCCGGTGGTCGGGGGAGAGCCCGGTCTCGTCCACGAAGCGTTCGCCGTGCGCGTTGACCCAGATCTCCCAGGGCAGCCGGGCGTTCGCGTCCACGACCAGGCGGGCCCGGGTCAGCGGGAACGCGTAGCCGGGGCTGTCGGGATCCTCGATCATTCCCATGGTCGGCAGGTAGGTGTCCTGCCCCGTCATCGGCACGCCGAGATCCATCAGCATCCGGTGACCGTCGCCGGTGGCGTGTGGCAGGCAGCCCACCAGCGCCTGGGCGTAGCGGGGCTGTAGCTGGGCCAGCAGCTCGCGGGAGGCCGCGTAGCCGCCCGTCGCCATGATGACGGTCGTCGCGGGGACGACCCGTTCGCCGGCCGGGCCGATGGTCCGGATCCCGGTCACCCGGGGCGCGCCGGTGCCGGTCTCGGTGAGGATCTCCACGACCTGTTCACCGGTGCGCACCTCGACGACGGCCCGGTCCAGGTGCGGCAGCAGGGTCTCCAGGATCGCCGCGCCTCCGTTGCGGGGGTGGGCGCCCCAGTAGGTGCGCGCCCTGCCGTACGGCTCGTGACCACGGACGATGGCGGGGCACTCGTCGACGAAGGGGAAGCCGAGCGCGTCGAGCCAGTCCACCGCGGTCGCGGCGTGCTCGGTCGCCAGGCGTACCAGGGGGGCGGTGGCCGTCCCGTGACTGATCCGCAGCACGTCCGCGTAGTGCTCGGCGGGGCTGTCCTGGATGCCCCGCGCCGCCTGCCGGCGGGTGCCGGCGGCGCTGAACGCGCCGCCGGACAGGTGCAGTTGCCCGCCGAGGCGGGCGTTCTTCTCGACCAGGATCGCGGGAACTCCCCGCTGGCTGAGCCGTACCGCGGCGGCCAGCCCGGCGTTGCCGGAGCCCACGATGACGGTCGCGGGCCCGCTCGCCGGGGGTGGGCCGGTGACCGTGGGCGCGGCCTGTCCGGAGCTGCCGGTCATCCCCGGACCACCGCCTGCCACAGGGCCTGGACCTGTGCCACGACGACCGGCGGGTCCTCGGTGAGGACGAAGGCGCCACCGCTGGTCCGCACCGGCTCGACGCCGAGCAGCGCGCCCACCTCGTCGGCGGAGGCGGACAACACGTCCCGCTCCGGCGCGACCAGCAGCGTGGGACGGCTGTCGTCCCTGGCCTCGACGGCGATGCGCTCGAGGTCGCTGCTGAACAGGGCGACGTACCCCTCGTACCAGATGCGCCCGGCGCGGATGCGGTCGGCGAAGGCGTCGAAGACCAGGTCGGGATCGGCGTCAGTGGCGAAGGCCCGCTGGATGAAGCGCCAGACCGCCGCGACGCCCTCGCCCTGCGGGTCGGTCTGTACCGGGTTGAGCCGCTCGAACTTGGCGAACTTCGCCTGCCACGACGGGTAGTGCGGGTAGCCGATGAGCCCGAGGCCGCGGACCTCGGCGGCGTTCCGGGCGGCGATCAGGGCGGCCAGTGCCGCGCCGGTGTGGTGCCCGACGACGACCTTGGGACCGGGGCTGACCTCCTGCGCCGCCGACCAGAGCAGGTCGGCCTGCTCGCCGAGGTCGAGCGGGGCCGGCGTCGAGTCGGACTCGCCCAGGTTGAGCGAGTCCGGTGCGACGCAGTGCAGCGGGGCCAGCCCGCGCATGACGGGCAGCCAGATCCGGCTGGAGGCGGGCACCTGGTGCAGGAACAGCAGGCTGGGCCGGTCCGGGTCGGGTTCTCCGGTGGTCCGCAGGTGCACGTAGCCGGCGGGGGTGCGCACGAGGTGCCGCTGCACCTGCGGGGCGGGGGCGTTCACCGGTCACCCGCCTGGTCCGTCGCACCGGTCAGCTCACGCAGGTCGGCGACGAGCTGGTCACCGTGCCCCGCCGCGTCCGTGACCAGGTAGGCGCGCCGTACGACGCCCTGGGGGTCGATCAGGTAGGTGATCCGGCGCGGCGTGTCGGCGAACCTCTCGTCGGGCGAGCGGAGCACCTGGTAGCTCGTGCCGACGGCCTTCGTCTCGTCGCTCAGCAGGGGAAATTCGATGCCCTCCTGCTCGGCGAAGCGGGCGTTCTCGGTGGGCGGGTCGAACGAGGCGCCGACCACGGCGGCGCCGAGTTCCTCCAGGGGCCCGGTCGCGGGCACCAGTGCCCGGCCCTGCACCGAGCAGACCTCGCTACAGGCGCGGGGATACCACCAGAGCACGAGCCAGCGGCCGGTGAAGTCCGCCAGGGTGCGCACCTCGCCCTGGTGGTCGGGTAGCCGGAAGGGCGGAGCCAGCGTTCCCTCGGTAATCACGTAGCCTCCCACTTCGTTCTGGTCATCCAAACGCCGTTCCTATCACTGGTCTTTCGTTGAGTCGAGACCTGCGGCGAAGATGTCCCTGATGAGAGATTCACGGGAGTGTGTGCTGATGAGCAGCGAACCCTTCTCCGGCGTCACCTTCGGTATCGGGCCGATCTCAGAGGTGACCGTGGTGGTGCCGGACCTGGACCTCGCGGTACGCCGGTACGTCGAGGGTCTTGGCTGGTCGGTACGGTCGGAGGTGGGTTGTTGGGGGCGCGGGAGGGCGCGCCGGTGGGACGCGCCCGGGGCGGCGGAGGCGCGTACGGTCCGGGTCGGTCCGGCTGACGGCGCGGCGGTCGGGGCGGGGGTGTGCCTGGTGGAGTGTCCCGACGTGGCCGTCCCGGTCCCGCTGACGACGTTCGGCTGGTCTGCCCTGGAGGTCTGCGTGCTCGACGCGGAGGCCGCCTGCGACCGGGCGGTCGCGGCCGGCTGGCGGCTGCTGAGGGCGCCGGCGCGGTTGGCCTCCGGGCGGCTCCCGCTGGTCGCCGGGCAGGTGGCGGGGCCGGGCGGCGAGGCGGTGTACCTGACCCAGATCCTCGACGACGTGCCCAACTTCGATCTGCCGCGCGCCCGGCAGCAGGTCGACGGGGTGTTCATCGCGGTGCTGGGCGCGGCGGACCTGGTGGCGACGCGGGCCTACCTGGAGCGCCGGTTCGCGGTCACCCGGGCCAGCGACCGTCAGGGCGCGATCGGCGTGCTGAACCTGGCCTTCGGTCGGCCCAGCGAAACCACGTACCGGCTAAGCACTCTTCAGTTGGACGGCAAGGCGTGTATCGAGATCGATGAGCTGCCGGCGGAGGCGCGGGATCGCCCCCGGTCGGCGGGCGGCCTGCCGGCCGCCGTGGCCGGGGTCAGCGTGGCGGTGGGCGGCGAAGTTCCTGCTGAAGTGGTCAGTCTTCCCGGCGGCGCGCTGCTCGAACTGGTGCCCGCGGGCGAGGCGAAGGATTTGAGCGCTGACCTGTGAAAACCGGGTTACCAAATCTGGTCCACCTCTTGACGAGGTGACGGATGAGGGTCAACCCTGTCTCCAAGAAACAGCGTTCCGTCTGAACGAACAGAGGTTTCCATGCGCAGATGGCGATACGCCGTGCTCGGCGTGGTCACGGTGGCGGCGCTCGTCGGGTGTTCCACCGGTTCGGGAGGGTCGAACACCTCCGCCGGGGCAGGCGCGCCGGGCGGCACGATCAGGGTGGGGGTTTCGAGCCTGCCGCCCGGCCAGGGCAATCCCTTCACGGGCATCGGCGCGCAGAGCGTCTACACCTGGAGCGCCATCTTCGACCCGCTGACCATGGTCGACGCGACCGGTCAGCCGCAGCCGTGGCTGACCACGTCCTGGACGAACGTCGACCAGAAAACCTGGCAGTTCAAGCTGCGCGAGAACGTCAAGTTCTCCAACGGCGAGGTCTTCGACGCCGCCGCGGTCAAGGCCACGGTCGACTACCTGGCGAGCGAGGCCGGCCGGGCCACCGTCGTGGGCGCCGAGCTGAAGATGCTCGAGAGCGCCACCGCCGTGGACGCCCACACGGTCGAGATCAAGACCAACGTCCCCGAGGCCATCCTCCCGGCCAAGCTCTCGGCGATGTACATCGTCGCCCCGAAGGCCTGGGCCGACCTCGGCCCGAAGGGATTCGCCGCGGCACCGGTCGGCACCGGTCCGTTCGCGGTCACCTCCGTCACCGACGAGCGGGTCAAGGCGACCGCCTTCAAGGAGTCGTGGCGGACCCCGCAGGCGGACGGCCTTGAGGTGATCAAGCTGGCGGAGTCGGCGGCCCGACTCCAGGCGTTGCAGTCCAAGCAGATCGATCTCGGCATCGCCCTCTCGCCGGACCAGATCCCGACGATCGAGTCCAGCGGGGCCACCGTGCAGGCCACCCCGGCCCCGCAGGTCATGGCCTTCGGCTTCTTCCAGGCCAACGGCAAGTCGCCGGTGAGCGACCAGCGGGTCCGCCTCGCGCTCAACCACGCGATCGACCGCAACGCCATCGCGGAGAGCCTGCTCGCCGGTCGCGGGCGGGGCGCCACCCAGGGCGCGACGAAGGAGACGTTCGGCTACCACGAGGGGATCGAGGGGTTCAAGTACGACCCGGACCGCGCCCGGGCGCTGCTGGCCGAGGCGGGCCACGCCAACGGCCTGACCCTGAACGCGACGGTCACCGTCGGCTCCTTCCCGGCGGACTCGGAGATCTACCAGGCCGCGGCGGACTACCTCGCCAAGGTCGGGGTGACCCTCAAGCTGGAGACGGTCCAGTTCTCGCAGTGGCTGGAGCGCTACCAGACCAGTTCCTGGACCGGCGACATGTTCAACCAGTCCTGGAACCTCTCGCCCGTGGGCGACGCGATCCGCCCGGCGATGATCTTCTCCTGCAAGAAGAACAACCCGTTCTTCTGCGACGAGAAGCTCAACCCGCTGCTGGACCGGATCAACTCCGAGTTCGACCCGGAGAAGCGCCGCGGCCTCCTGCACGAGCTGGCCGAGGCGAACGCCGCGAACCCGCCGAGCCTGCTCCTGGTGGAACAGGTCGACCTGAACGCGACCTCGTCGAACACCGCCGGCTACGAGATCCAGAGCCGCTTCATCCGCTACGAGAAGCTGACCGTCCAGTGACCGGCCGGCCGGCCGGGCGCGGAACGCGTGGTGGCAGCCGCCGCCCGGCCCGGCCGGCCACCCCCGGTGGCGTGACCTTCGACGGCGGCCGCGCGGCCGAGAAATCCAGGGAGTGAACATGGCAGACGTCGCGGTGCCCGCGACGGCGACGGCGACGCCCGCCGTGGCACCGGCTCGCATGCTGCGCGCCGTGGGCAGGGCACTGGTCACCCGGCTGACCCAGCTGGTGGCGCTCCTGCTGGTCGTCTCCACGGCACTGTTCTTCCTGCTGCGGCTCTCCGGCGACGCGGCCCGGGTCCTCGCCGGCGAGAACGCCAGCCCGGAGACGATCGAGCTGGTCCGGGCCCAGTACGGCCTGGACCGCCCGCTCGTCGTCCAGTACGGCGTCTTCGTCGGCCAGCTGCTCCGGCTCGACTTCGGCACCTCGCTCTACAACGGCCAGGACGCGTTGGCCCTGGTCCTCGAACGGGCCCCGGCGACGCTGCAGATGTCGGCCCTGGCCGTGCTGGTGTCGGCGCTGCTGGCCGTCCCGATCGGCACCTGGCTCGGCGCGCGGTCCGGTGGCCGGGCCCGCAACGTCGTGACCGTGCTGATCAGTTGTGTGCAGGGTGTTCCGGGGTTCGTCACCGGGCTGCTGCTCATCCAGGTGTTCGCGGTCTGGTGGGGGGTGCTGCCCTCGATCGCCGGCTCCGGCTGGACGTCCCTGCCGCTGCCGATCCTGACCCTGACCGCCTTCCTGGTGCCGCAGCTCATCCGGGTCCTCGCCGCCAGCACCGGTGAGGTCATGCGGCAGGACTACGTACGGACCGCGGTGGCGAACGGAGCCGGTCGCGGGACCGTGGTGGCCCGGCACGCGCTGCCGAACGCGCTGCTGGGCGTGACCGCGCTGCTGGGCTCCCAGTTCGCGGCGCTGATGTCCGGCGCGATGCTGACGGAGTTCATCTTCGCCTGGCCCGGGCTGGGCCTGCTGCTGATCAACTCGGTGACCACCCTGGACTTCCCGCTCGTGCAGGCGACGGTCTTCGTCATCGCCGTGCTGGTGTTCCTGGTCAACCTGGCGATGGACATCGTCTTTCAAGTTGTCGATCCGCGACTGCGCCGGAGGGCGGCATGAGTACGCCAGCGATCACGCCCGCCGGGCCGGACGTGGAAACCCCCGAGGTCGCGCCCGCGCCGCGACGGATGTTCCGGTTCGGCGGCGCCCGGCGCGGCGGCGGCCCGGTCACGCTCGGCATCGGCGTCGCCCTGGCGCTCGGGCTGGTCACGGTGGCGCTCGTCGCGCCCCTGCTCAACCTGGCCGACCCGATGCAGACCGACCTGACACGCCGGCTGAACCCGCCGGGCACCCCGGGCCATCTGCTCGGCACCGACCAACTGGGCCGGGACGTGCTCAGCCGGGTGCTCGCCGGGGCCCGGTGGTCGTTGGGCATCGGGTCGACCGCGATGCTGCTCGGCGTCACGATCGGGGTGTCGCTCGGGGTGGCGGCGGCGTGGTCACGCTCGTGGCTACGGACGGTGCTCACCCGCGCCATCGACATCGGGATCTCGTTCCCGTACCTGGTCACCGCCATCACCGTGGTCGCGGTCGTGGGCCGCGGGTTCTGGGCGCTGGCCCTCACCCTCGGGCTGGTCTGCTGGCCGCCGGTAGCCCGCGTGGTGTACGCCGAGACCCTCGGGCTGCGCGAGCGGGAGTACGTGCTGGCCGCCCGGCTGATGGGGGTGCGGGCCGTGTCCACCGTGGCCAACCACGTGCTGCCGGCGCTGCGCCCCACCGTGCAGGTGATGGCGGCCTTCACCTTCGCCGAGATGATGATCTCCGAAAGTGGCCTGTCCTTCCTCGGACTGGGCGCGCCGCTGGGGGAGCCGACCTGGGGGAACGCGTTGTCCGAGAGCCGGTCGTACCTCGCCACCGCGCCGTGGATGATGCTCGCGCCAGCCGGCGCGATCGTGATCGCGGTGCTGGCGGCCAACCTCATCGGGGACGGGCTGACCGCCCGGTCCCGCCGCCGCGGCGAACGGCTCGGCTCGTGAGCGCGCCGGCGACCCACCCGGAGGCGACGGTGGGGACCGAGGTGGTGGCGTCGGTGACGGACCTCAGCGTGGCGTTCCCGGCCGGCGCGGACTGGCGGACCGTGGTCCGCGGCGTGTCGCTGACGGTCCGCCGTGGCGACCGGATCGCCATCGTCGGCGAGTCGGGCTCCGGCAAGACGATGGTCGGGATGAGCCTGCTGGGCATCTCCCCGGAGCAGGCCCGGGTGCGGGGGCAGGTGCTGGTCGACGGCATCGACCCGCAGCGCGGCAGCCCGGCGCAACTGCGCCGGCTCCGCGGCGACGCGGCGGCGATGGTCTTCCAGGATCCGCTCACCTCGCTGAACCCGGTGCGGACCATCGGCGCGCAGCTGACCGAGTCGGTACGACGGCACCAGCGGCTGGGTCGTGCGCAGGCGCGCGTGCGGGTCCTGGAGGCCCTGCACGCGGTGGGTGTGCCGGCCCCGGCCGAACGGCTGGGGGTCTATCCGCACCAGCTCTCCGGTGGCCTGCGCCAGCGGGTGATGATCGCGATGGCGATCCTGAACCGGCCCGCGTTGCTGGTGGCCGACGAGCCGACGACGGCGTTGGACGCGACCATCCAGGCGCAGATCCTCGGGGTGCTGCGGTCCGGCCTGGACGCGGGGGCGTTGCTGCTCATCACGCACGACCTGGCGGTGGCCGCCGAGGTCTGCACCAGCGTCGTGGTGATGTACGCGGGGCAGATCGTGGAACAGGGGCCGATCGCCGAACTGCTGCGCCGGCCGCGGCACCCGTACACCAGGGGCCTCATCGCGGCGGTGCCCACGTTCGACCCGGCGCGGCCGAGCCTGCGGCCCATCCCCGGCACCCCGCCGACCCGGCCCGACCTCGGCGTGGGCTGCCGCTTCGCCGACCGGTGCGCGTACGTCAGCCAACAGTGCCGGGACACCGAGCCGGCGCTGGCCGACGGCGTCGCCTGCTGGCATCCGCGAGAGGAGGCACTCCGATGAACGGGACCGTTGCCGACGGTACCCGGGCCGCTGCCGGCGGACCGGACAGCTCGGCGATCCTGGCGGCGGAGTCGGTAAGCGTGTTCTTTGCCGCCGGCCGGCGGTCGCTGGCCGCGGTGCTCGACGTCTCGCTGGCCGTGCACGCCGGGGAGACCGTCGCGCTGGTCGGCGAGTCCGGGTCGGGCAAGTCGACGCTGGCCCTGGCCCTGATGCGGGCCCGGGAGCTGCGACAGGGCCGGCTGTTGTTCCGGGGACGGGACATCACCCGGCAGCGTGAGTCGCGGCTGGAGGACTACCGCCGGCAGGTCCAGATGGTCTTCCAGGATCCGCACTCCAGCCTGGACCCCCGGATGACGGTGGGCCGCATCCTGGCCGAACCGCTGCGGGCCCACCGGATCGGCGACCACGCACAGCGCGACGAACGGATCAGGCAGCTGCTCGCCGACGTCGGTCTGGGCGAGGACGTGCTGGAACGCCGGCCGGCGCAGTTCTCCGGCGGCCAACGGCAGCGCATCGCCATCGCCCGCGCCCTGGCGCTGGATCCCCGGCTGGTCATCGCCGACGAGCCGGTCTCCGCACTCGACGTCTCGGTGCAGGCCCAGATCGTCCAGTTGCTGCGAGCCTTGCAGCGCGAACACGACATGGCCTACCTGCTGGTGAGCCACGACCTCCCGCTGGTGCACCACCTGGCGACCCGGGTGGCGGTGATGTACCTCGGCCGGATCGTCGAGTCCGGGCCGGTCGACGAGGTCGTCCGCCGCCCCCGGCACCCCTACACGGCGGCCCTGCTGGCCGCCGCGCCCTCGATCGACCGACCGGGCGGGCGCGAGCGGATCGTGCTGACCGGCAGCCCGCCGTCGCCGATGGCCCGCCCGACCGGCTGCGAGTTCCACCCCCGGTGCCCGGTGGCCCGGGACCGGTGCCGCACCGAGGCGCCGGTGTTCGAGATCGTCACGCCAGGCCGCGGCGCGGCCTGCTTCTACCCAGGTGAACTGCCCGGGATCGACGTGTCGTCGACCTCGGCCCGAGCAGAGGAGCACGTGTGAACGACCGTCCCTTCATCGAGTTCGTCCAGGCCCAGCAGTTGGGTTGGGCCGACTCGACCCCCTACCACGACGTCCGGCCGGGAACGGGGATCCGGGTGTTGAGCACCGACGCCGGCTCCGGCGCGGCGAGCCTGCTCGTGCGGTACCCGGCCGGTTGGCAGCGCCCGGTGGCCGAGACGCTCACCGAGGACGAGGAGTTCTTCGTCATCAGCGGTCGGCTCGTCGTCGACGGGCAGGCGTACGACCGGTACGGCTACGGGCACCTGCCGGCCGGCTACTTCCGGTCGGGCATGAGCGCCCCGGACGGCGCCGTGGTGCTGACCTTCTTCGCCGGCCAGCCGGAACACCGGGCGGCCTCCACCCACCACTCGGAGCTGGCCGTGGAGCGCGTCGTCGCGCACATCGACGGCCTCGCCGGCCAGTGGGGCGCGGGGTTCAACCCGAAGTTCCCGCCGGGCGCCGGCCGCAAGTGGCTGCGCCGCGACCCGGTGACCGGCGACGAGACCTGGATCCTCGGCACCATGCCGCTGCGCAACGGCACCCGCCCGGAACGGCACCCGGTGGTCGAGGAGATGTACCTGCTCTCCGGGGAACTGCACGGCCACGTCGGGGTGATGCGGCCGGGCGCGTACTTCTGGCGCCCGCCGGAGGAGTGGCACGGTCCGTTCGGCTCGCTGACCGGCAACGTGATGCTGTTCCGCACCGTCGGCGGTCCGCTCTCCACGGTGTACGACGACACCGAGGTGCCGTTCGCCTGGGACCCGCCGTCGCGGCCCATCCTGCCGCCGGACCTCGCCGCGCTGCCCGCGTACGAGTCCGCCGGCTGTGCCTGTTACTGAGCCTGACCGTTCTGTTCGTGGCCGTGCCGCTGGCGCCGAGCGTCACCGGCGGCCCACCGTCGCATTCGGAGGAGGTGTCCGTGCCGGACATCGAGGATGAACTGGACCTCGACGAGCGCAGCGCTGTCGACTTCGTGGCCGGGCTCCGCCGGGGCTGGGCCAGCACGATCTACCCGGCGATGATCGCGGAGGCCGGCCGGACCGGCGGCGCCTCCGGCAGCCTGGCGCAGGCGACCGAGACGCTGCGCGGGCTGGCGTTGTACCCGTGGTTCTCGCACCTGGAGCGCCAGCAGCAGAAGATGATGTGGCGGGTGATGGGCGACGCGGTGTTGCGTCGGCGCGGCTCGCTGGACCAGCGGTTGCGGGTGGACGGCAGCGCGGGCGGCACGCTGGAGCTGGACGCCGGGCTGGAACTGCCCCGGTGGTACACCGACACCGACATCCACATCCAGCCGGGATCGTTCTTCGCGGACGAGTCCTCCGCCTTCATCTACGAGCTCGGCGCCCGGGTGGTGATGCTCCGGGACAACGACGGCTACAAGTTCCACAAGCTGTTCGCCGAGACCGCCCTGCCCGCGCTGCCCGGCGCGACCCGGGTGGTCGACGTCGGCTGCGGCTTCGGCAAGAGCACCCAGGTGCTGGTGTCGCGGTACCCCGGCGCGGAGGTCGTCGGCGTGGACCTGTCCGCGCCGAACCTGCGGCTGGCGCACCGCCAGGCGGAGGGTCACGGCCACCGGATCCGGTGGCGGCAGGCGGCGTCCTACGACACCGGCCTGGCCAGCGCCAGCGCCGACGTGGTGACCGGCACGATGGTGCTGCACGAGATGCCGCGGGAGGCGATCGAGGCCACGCTGCGGGAGGCGGCGCGGCTGCTGCGGCCGGGCGGCGTGATCCGTTTCCTCGAGTTCTGGCCGACGGGTGACCAGTTGCGCGACGCGACGGTCTACGAGCACGCCGAGCGGAACAACGAACCGTACTTCCGTGACCTGTTCGCCACCGACGCCCCGGCCACGCTGGCGGCGGCCGGTGTGCCGGGGGCCCGGTGGATTCCCTTCGACGAACGGGCGCGGGGGCTGACGCCGGAGGGCCGCGATCCGCGGCCGGAGTGGCATTTCCCGTGGGCGGTGCTGGCGGCGGAGAAGCCGGCCGCCCCGAGCGAGGAGGCGACGCGCGGTGAGTGAGTTCACCTACTTCCCCGACGGTCAGCTCGACCGGATGGCCGGGCTGGTCTGGCAACTGGCCCAGGAGCTGCACGTGACCCGCCAGCGGCTGCTGGCACTGGAGCAGGTGCTGGTGGACAGGGGCGGGCTGCCGGCCGGCGCGGTCGACGGCTACCGCCCGTCCGGCCCGGCCGCGGCCGGGCTGCGCGCCGACGGGGACGCGCTGCTCGAACGGCTCCTGCGCAGCGTCAGTGACAGCGACGACCACCGGTCGCCGCTGCGGGAGCAGTTTCAGGAGCAGCTCGACCGCGCGCGGGTTTGAGCGCGACCGGTCGATGGGTCATCGTTCACACCGGTGCCGCCGGGCGGGTGGGTCCCGTTCCGGCGCCAGGTCGTAGGACGGTTCGGAGGGAGAACGATGTCGACAGTGGTGTCAGGAGAGTCCGGTACCCGATCGGGGCTGCTACGCGCGATGGGGGTCGTCGCACTGATCGCCGACCAGGCACCGCAGACACTCGGCGTGTCGGCGGTCGCCCGGAGCCTCAACCTGCCGAAGGCGGTGGCCCACCGCATCCTCAAGGAGCTGGTCAGCGCCGGGCTGCTGAGCTTCGACGACGACTCGAAGCAGTACCGGCTCGGGCCGGGCGCGCTCACGGTCGGGCTGGCCGCGCTCCGGTCGCTGGACGTGCCCACGGTGGCGCGGCCGTACCTGGAGAACCTGGTGCGGGAGACCGGGGAGACGGCGACCCTCTCCATGCGGCAGGGGTGGACCAGGGTGTACATCGCCCAGGTGATCTCCCCGCACGAGGTGCACATGCAGGTGTCGCTCGGGACCCGGCACCCGCTGCACGCGGGTTCCTCGTCCAAGGCGATCCTGGCCGCGATGGCCCCGGACGAGGTGGCGGCCTACCTGGAGCGTCAACAGCTCGAGGAGCTGACCTCCTCGACCATCACCTCCGCGGCCAGGCTTCTCGACGACCTGCGTCGGGTGCGGCGGCGCGGCTACGCGGTGAGTCTCGGGGAGCGTCAGCGGGGCGCGGGCAGCGTGGCGGCGGCGATCCACGGGTCCGACGGGAACGCCTGGGGCTCGGTGTCCCTCTGCGGGCCCCGGGACCGGTTCGAGGCGGGGGTCTGCGAGGCGCACGGCGAGTTGCTCGTCGCGGCGGCCGAGCGGATCAGCGAGCAGATCGGCTACCGGAAGACGCCGGCGGAGGAGGAACCGATGGTGTCCTCGGCCCTTTGACCAGGCAGGCGGATGCACTAACCTAATATCCGGAACGCTGTTCGGATAAGACGAACAACCTGGGGGAGTGGTGGAAGTGGACGGCCCGTTGACCGGCCTGCGGGTGCTGGACGTCTCGACGATCCTCGCCGGCCCGCTGTGCTGCCAGATCCTCGGTGACTTCGGCGCCGACGTGGTCAAGATCGAGCACCCGACCGCGGGTGACAGCATGCGCGGCCACGGCAGGTCCAAGGACGGGCATCCCCTGTGGTGGAAGGAGATCTCCCGGAACAAGCGCACCATCGGGCTGAGCCTCTCCGCACCGGAGGGCGCCGAGCTGCTGCTGCGCCTCGCCGAGCGGGCCGACGTCCTGGTGGAGAACTTCCGGCCGGGGACCCTGGAGCGGTGGGGCGTCGGCCCCGAGGAGCTGCACCGGGTCAACCCCGGGCTGGTGATCGTGCGCATCACCGGCTTCGGCCAGCGGGGGCCGTACGCCTCCCGGGCCGGCTTCGGCACCCTCGCCGAGGCGATGAGCGGCTTCGCCCACCTCACCGGAACCCCGGATGGTCCGCCCACGCTACCGGCGTTCGGCCTGGCCGATAGCATCTGCGGGATCGCGGCCTCGTCCGCGGCGATGATGGCGCTCTGGCACCGCGACCGCAACGGTGGTCGCGGACAGGTGGTCGACATGAGCCTCCTGGAGCCCATCATGACCGCGGTCGGGCCCAGCCCCACCGTCTACGACCAGCTCGGCATCGTCGACCAGCGGCACGGCAACCGGTCCACCAACAACGCGCCGCGCAACACCTACCGCACCGCCGACGGAGCCTGGGTCGCGGTCTCCACAAGCGCCCAGGCGATCGCCGAGCGGGTCCTGCGGCTGGTCGGCCACCCCGAGGTGATCGACGAACCGTGGTTCCGCACCGGTGCCGGCCGGGTCGCCCACGCCGACCAGCTCGACGCCTACGTCGGCGACTGGATCGGCGCGCGCACCCGCGACGAGGTGACGCGTGCCTTCACCGAGGCCGGCGCTGCCGTGGCCCCGGTCTACACCGCCAAGGACATCGTGGAGGACCCGCACGTCCTGGCCACCGGGATGGTCACCGAGGTCGACGATCCCGACCTCGGTCCGATGCGGATGCACAACGTGATGTGGCGGATGTCCGAGACCCCCGGCCGGATCCGGTTCACCGGCCGCAGCCGGGGCGCCGACACCGACGCACTGCTGATCGACGAACTCGGCTGCGACCCGGCCGAGATCGCGCACCTTCGAACCCGCGACATCGTCGCCTGACGGCGTCGTGACACCTGAAACGCGAGGAACCGTGACCACCAGCGCCACCCACGCCGATCGTTTGCTGGACGCGGTCCAGCAGGGCGTCGCGATCTATGACCTCGGCCGGCGGTTGACCATCGGCATGCCCCAGTCGCCCAACCACCCGCCGTTCTGGCTGACCATGCCGCGCCGGCACGGGGACATGGTGCGCGCCGACGGCGGTTCCGCCGCGAACGACCTCCTCGTGATGGGCACGCACGTCGGCACCCACATCGACGCCCTCGCCCACGTCTCCCAGGACGGCCGCCTGCACGGCGGGGCGGACGCCGTCGCCGCCGGAACCGGCGGCCGGTTCGAGGAACTCGGCGTGCACACGATCGCGCCGATGGTGCGCCGTGGTGTCCTGCTGGACATCCCCGCGGTGCTGGGGCAGGAGCGTTGCCCGGCCGGCTACGAGATCACCGCCGCCGACCTGGAGGCCGCGGTGGCCCGGCAGAACACCCCGGTCGGCCCCGGCGACGTGGTGCTGATCCGCAGCGGCTGGGGCCAGCTGTTCGACCACGAGGACCGCACCCGCTACGGCGGCAAGGATTCCGGCGTGCCCGGGGTCGGCGCCGAGGGCGCGCAGTGGCTGGCCGACCGCGAGGTGCACGCCGCCGGCGCCGACACCATCGCCTTCGAGTGCCTGCCACCCGGCAAGGGGCACAGCACGCTCCCGGCGCACCGCATCCTCCTGGTCGAACACGGCATCTACATCATCGAGACGATGGCGCTGGAGGAGCTCGCGCGCGACCAGGTGCACCAGTTCACCTTCGTCCTGGCGCCCCTGCCCCTGTACGGCGCGACCGGCTCCCCGGTGCGCCCGCTGGCGGTGGTGGGCCGTGCCTGAGCCGACGCTGGGGCAGCGCATCGCCACCTTCGCCGCCGACACCCGCTCGGACGCGCTGCCCGACGAGGTGGTGGACAGCGTCCGCAAGCGGGTGCTGGACATCGTCGGCCTCTGCGTCGCCGCCCACCGGCTGCCGACCAGCCAGGCCGCCCTGGCCTACGTCGCCGAACAGGGCGGGCGGGGCCAGGCCCGGGTGATCGGCCTCGCCGAGCCGGTCCCCGCCGCGCTCGCGGCCTTCGCCAACGGGGTGCTCGCCCACTCCCTCGACTACGACGACACCCACCTGCCCTCGGTGCTGCACCCGAGCGCGTCGGTGGTGCCGGCCGCGCTCGCCGCCGCCGAACTCGTCGGGGCCAGCGGGCAGGACACCGTGGCCGCGATCGCTGTCGGCCTGGAGGTCTGCGTCCGGCTCGGGATGGCCGGCTACGACCACGCCGCCGGCAACTCCGTCTTCTTCGAGCACGGCCAGCACGCCACCTCCATCTGCGGGGCACTGGGCGGTGCGGTCGCCGCCGCCCGACTGCTGGGCCTCGACGCCGCGGGGATCCTGGACGCGCTCGGGGTGGCCGCGTCGATGGCCGCCGGGCTGATCGAGTCGAACCGCAACGGCGGCACGGTCAAGCGGATCCACTGCGGCTGGGCGGCGCACTCGGCGGTCAGCGCGGCGCAGTTGGCCCGGCACGGCATCACCGGCCCGCCGACCGTGCTCGAGGGGCGGTTCGGCTTCTTCCAGGCGTTCCTCCGGGGCGAGTTCGACCCGGCGGAGATCACCCGGGGGCTGGGCACCGAGTGGACGGTGCCGGGCATCTTCTTCAAGCCGTACCCGGCGAACCACTTCACCCACGCCGCCATCGACGCGGCCATGGCGTTGCGCGCCCGCGGCCTGGTCGTCGAGGAGATCGAGACGATCACCCTGGGCGTACCGTCGCCGGTCATCCGGACCATCGGGGAGCCCATCGAACGCAAGCGGGCGCCGCAGACCGGGTACGAGGCACAGTTCAGCGGCCCGTACGCCGTGGTCGCCGGGCTGTGCGGGGGCGGTGGGCTGGGCGTCGGGCTGGCCGACTTCACCGACGAGCTGGCGCGCGATCCGGCCCGCCGGGCACTGATGGCGCGCGTCGTGGTGGTGCCCGACGAGCGGTGCGACCAGATCTTCCCGCACCAGTTCCCCGCCGTGCTGCGGGTGGTCACCCGCGACGGACGGGAGTGGACCGAGGAGATCCTCGCCAACCGGGGCGGCCCGCAACGTCCGCTGTCCAACGCGGAACTCGCCCTGAAGTTCCGCGACAACGCCGCCGCACGCCTGTCCGCCGAGACCGCCGGTGAGATCGAGGAGGAGGTCCACCGGTTGGACACGGCCCCGGACGTACGGCGGCTGACCGGCCTGCTCGCCTTCCCGGCCGGTGAGCGGGCCGGCGTCGCGGCGCAGGTTCGGTGACCCGAGTGACAACCGAGGAGCAAGCCATGACGTCCTTCGATCTGCTGCTGAGAAACGTCCGCGTCGTCCGCCACGACCGGCCCGAACCCGAACTGCTGGACGTCGGCGTCAAGGACGGCCGGATCGCCCGGATCGCCCCCGCCATCGAGGCGGGGGAGGCCGCCACGGTGGTCGACGGCGGCGGCAGGCTCGCCTTCCCCGGCGTGGTGGACGCCCACCAGCACTGGGGCATCTACAACCCGCTGGGCGAGGACACCGCCACCGAGAGCCGCGCCTGCGCGCAGGGCGGCGTCACCTCCGCGATCACCTACATGCGCACCGGGCAGTACTACCTCAACAAGGGCGGGGAGTACGCCGACTTCTTCCCCGAGGTGCTCGAGACCAGCGCCGGCCGTTCGTACGTGGACTACGCGTTCCACCTCGCGCCGATGATGCGCCGGCACATCGACGAGATCCCCGCACTGGTACGCGACCACGGTGTCACGTCGTTCAAGGTGTTCATGTTCTACGGCAGCCACGGGTTGCACGGCCGGTCGGCCGACCAGAACTCGTTCCTGATGATCCCGGAGGGGGAGCGGTACGACTACGCCCACTTCGAGTTCGTGATGCGTGGCGTCCAGGCCGCCCGGGAGCAGTTCCCGGAGCTCGCCGACCAGATCTCGCTCTCTTTGCACTGCGAGACCGCCGAGATCATGACCGCCTACACGAAGCTGGTGGAGGAGGCGGGCGAGCTGAGCGGGCTGGAGGCGTACCACGCCTCCCGGCCGCCACACTCCGAGGGCCTCGCCGTCAGCATCGCCGCCTACCTGGCGCACGAGACCGGCCTGCCGACGATCAACCTGTTGCACCTGACCTCGCGCAAGGCGGTCGACGCGGCGCTGCGGATGGCCCGGGCGTTCCCGCACATCGACTTCCGTCGCGAGGTGACGGTGGGACACCTGCTCGCCGACATCCACACCGCGCACGGCATCGGCGGCAAGGTCAACCCGCCGCTGCGCCCGCGCGAGGACGTCGACGCGCTCTGGGAGTACCTGCTCGACGGCAAGATCGACTGGGTGGTGAGCGACCACGCCTGCTGCCGCGACGAGCAGAAGTTCGGCGAGCCGCGCGACGACGTCTTCCTCGCCAAGTCCGGGTTCGGCGGCGCGGAGTACCTGCTGCCCGGCATGGTGACCGAGGGCACGAAGCGGGGCCTTCCGTTGCGCCGGATCGCCGAGCTCACCGCCTACAACCCGGCCCGCCGGTTCGGCCTGCACGACAAGGGCGCCATCGAGGTCGGCTACGACGCCGACATCGCGCTGGTGGACCCGGGCGTGACCTGGACCGTACGCGCCGAGGACTCCGAGTCGACCCAGGAGTACACCCCGTTCGAGGGCTTCGAGCTGACCGCGAAGGTGACCGACACCTTTCTGCGCGGCGAGCACGTCCTGGTCGACGGCAAGGTGGTCGGCGACCCGCAGGGCCGGTACGTGCACCGGGCGCGGCGGTAGGGCGGCGCCATGGGACGCCTCGCGCGAAGCTACCTGTACGTGCCGGGAGACCGCACCGACCTGCTGCACAAGGCCCCCGGCCGGGGCGCCGACGCCCTCGTCCTCGATCTCGAGGACGCGGTGACCCTCTCCCACAAGGAGCAGGCGCGGCAGGCGGTGGCCGGGTTCGTGGCCGGCGCCGCGCCGACCACCAGCCGGATCTGGGTCCGGATCAACAGTGACCAGGTCGGCGCCGATCTCGCGGTGCTCTCCCCGGCTGTCGACGGGGTCTGGGTGCCGAAGGCGGAACCGGCGCTGCTGCGCGCCGTCGACGTCGCGCTCGGCGCGGTGGAGCGGCGGCTCGGCCTGCCGGACCCGACGTTCCAGGTGGTCGCGTTGATCGAGACGGCCCGGGGCGTGCTCGACGTGGCGCAGGTGGCCGCCGCGCCACGCGTCCTGCGGCTCGGCATCGGCGAGGCGGACCTGGCCGGGGAGCTCGGTCTGCAGCCGGGACCGGAGCGCGCCGAGCTGGCCGCGATCCGCTCCCAGGTCGTGGTCGCCTCGGCCGCTGCCGGGATCGCCGCGCCGGTGGGGCCGGTCGAGACCACCCTGCGCGACCCGGAGCGGTTGGAGCGGACCACCCGCCTGCTGCTGCGGCAGGGCTTCCGCGCCCGCAGCGCCATCCATCCCGGTCAGCTCACGGTCATCAACGAGGTGTTCACCCCCACCGAGGCGGAGGTCGAGTCCGCCCGGGCCGTGCTCGACGCGATGGACCGGGCGGAGCGGGACGGTTCGGGCGTGGCGACCGACGCCGACGGCCGGCTGCTGGACCGGGCCGTGGTGCGTACGGCGGCCGAGGTGCTGCGCCGGGCCGGGGCGCGGACGCCCTGACCGCGGTCACCGTACGGCGGGCTGTCCCTCCCGCCGTGCGGTGACCGCTGTCCGGTGTACGTCGATGGCCGCAGGGGCGGCGGGGCATGACCGTGCTGGTCCGCTGCCTGTCCTTCCGGCGAACGCTCCGGTCCGGCGGGTCAGGCCGGGCCGGTCGGCTCCCCGCCCGGGCCGGCCCTGCCGGCGCGGGCGGGGTCGCTGAAGGTGCTGACGCCGGGGACCAGCAGTGCGACCGCGGTGGCGGCGGCCGTCAGGACGGCCGCCGCGACGAGGGTGGGCTGGATACCGAACGCCGCGACCGCGGGCCCGGTGAGGGCGTAGCCGACCGGCAGCAGGGCGAAGGCGCTGAGCTGGTCCAGGGCGAGGGTCTTGCCGAGCATCTCGGCGGGGATCTCGCGTTGCAGGGCGGACAGCCAGTAGACGAACCACAGTTCCACCACGAACCCGCCCAGGGCGAAGCAGAGCGCCGTGACGGGCAGCGGCAGGGCGAAGGCGAGGCTGGCCGGCAGGGCGGCGTAGCTGACCAGCGCGATCATGCTGACCGCGCCGGGACGGCGGGGCCGCCACCGGCCGGCCAGGGCGATGGCCGGCAGGGCGCCGGCGGCACCGGCGGCGAGGACGAGCCCGTAGGCGAGTTCGCCGCCGAGGCGTTCGGAGGCGACCAGCGGCAGCAGCGTCAGCGACGGTGCGGTGCCGGCGAAGAGCTGAACCGCCACGGCGGCCATGACGGCGACCACCCAGGGGCGGTGCCGGACGGTGTTGATGCCGGCCACGGCGTCGGCGAGGACACTGCTCCGGTCCCGGGTGTCGGCGACGGTGTCGCGCACGCCCAGCACCGCCAGCGCGCCGGTCGCGAACAGGAAGGCGGCCAGGCCCAGCGCGGCGTGGATGCCGATGGCGGTGACGATCGCGGCGCCGGCGAGCGCCCCGAGCAGGGTCGCGGACCGCTGTACGGCGGCCACCAGGGCGTTGCCGCGTTCCAGCAGGGCGGTGGGGAGCAGGGCCGGAACCAGGGACCGCATGGCCGGCCGGGAGAGCGCCTCGGCCACACCGGACAGCGCGGTGACGATGCCGAGCGCGGCCAGCGGCAGGTGGGTGAGGGTGAGCAGCGTGCCGAGGACGATGACGGTGCGCAGTACATCGGCGGTGAACAGGATCCGGGGCCGGGACACCCGGTCGGCGAGGATGCCACCGGCGAGCAGGCAGACCACCAGGGCGATCGCCCGGCCGGCGAGGATGACGGCGATGGTGCCGGCACCGGCGCCGTTTTGCACGGCGTGCAGCGCGAACGCGACCGGCAGGATCTGGTCGGCGACCGCGCCGGCGGACTGGCTGGCCCAGACCCGCAGGAACCGCGGGTGCCCCGTCAGTTTCTCCACGCGACGGGTGGCAGGGATGGTGGGTGCGCTCATGGGTTGATTGTGCTGCTTGTCCGGTGCCGACCGGTCGGGCTCATCCGAGCTGTTCCGGATCGGTTGCCAGGTCGACGGGAGAATCGGTTGCCAGGTCGGCGGGAGAACGGTGCGCGCTGGCGGCCAGGCGGGCCAGTGGCGGGTACGGCTGCCCGGTGGAGCCGGTGCCGTCGTCGGGCGCGGGGTTGCCGGCAGCGAGCAGGTAGGTCGCGAACTCGTGGTCGGCGTCCACGCCGAGCAACGCCTCGATGCCGCTGTCGTGGAACGCCACGGTCTGGAACGGTGCCAGGCCGAGCGCGGTGCAGGTCAGCGCGAACGTCTGTCCGTAGTGGCCGGCGTCGTACATCCACAGCCGGTAGGCCCGGGGGTGCCGGTACTTCCAGGACAGGCGGGCGGCGACCGTGGTGGTGAGGCAGGTGAAGGCTCCCTGGTAGGAGGCGTCCTGCTCGTAGACCAGGGCGGCGATGCGCTCCCGGTCGACGGTGGCGTCGAGGAGTTCCAGGCGGTGCACCTCGGGCGCGTAGTGGTACAGGCCGGGCGGCACGCCGGTGACGTCGTAGACGGCGACGTAGCACTCGACCTCGTGCCGGCCGCCGGCGGAGGCACTGATCCGGGCCTGCTGCGGGCCGAACGCGCCCCCGTCGAGGAAGCGCTGGGGCGCGAAGGTACAGGCCAGGACGGTGGCGAGCGCGTCGATACCGACGGGGGTGCCGGCGAACGCGCGGTGCGTGCGACGGGCGGCGAACACCTCCTCGACAGGCGTACGCAGCGGCAGCGTGCGGCGGGGAAGGTGAACGGCCGGGGCGTCCGGATACCGCTTGAACGGTGCGGGCGACTCACCGTCGGCGGCGATCTGTACGGCGGTGGCGTCGCGGTGTGGCGAGTTCACCAGGTAGTTGGCGTCGCGGGCCTCGGTGTGCATGCGGGCCGCGATCGGCCCCCAGTGCTGCCAGATCGCCGGCGCGTCGGCGTCGTCGGTGTCGGTGACGAGGATGCCGGCGTTGTGGAGTTGGTGGACCGCCTTGGCGGCCGCCTCGGCGGCCTCGTCCCCGAAGCGCGCGGCCACCTCGTCGACGTCGGTGAACTCGTCGAGGTGTTGCAGCAGGCTCAGCAAATCGGGGGTGGCGCGCAGCCATCGGTGCTGGCCGGGTAGGGCGATCATCAGCGCATCGTTGTCCCAGCGGCAGATGAGCTGGTCGCGGCGACGTACACGCATCCCGACGGGCCCTTTCGAGGAATGGAGCGCGGTGGACAGGGTGGTGCCGGACCCGCATGCGGGTCCGGCACCGGGCTCGTCAGACGGCCCCGTGGTTCAGCAGTTCCTCGTTGGTCTCGACGATAACGATCTCGAACGCCATGACATACCTCCCTTCGGGAACGGTGAGCGCGGTGCACCCCAGAACACGGCCGTCCGGACGGACGGTTCGGGGGAATTCAGGGCCGCGGCGATAGGGTGGGTTTCTCGAAAGACGGTGGTCACGGTATGCGGAATCGATCCGAACAGTGCACCGTCACATCCACCCCCGTTATGTGTTTCTCGCTTGCGGCATAACGAAGGTAGCCAATGTCTGGGGGCTCTGCCAAGGGTCGGCGACCGCCCAACTCGCAGCCGCCAGCGAGAGTCGATGGAAATGCAAGGGGCGGTCAGGTTGGGTGCCCTCTTCGGGGCGTTGCCCCGCTGGGCCCGCGACGTGCGGCTTTGTAGAACGAGCACCTTTCCCGGGCGCAAAAGCTGCGTAAGGCAGCTCCGTTTCCCGGTCGGCCGCGAGCCATTCCCAGCGAAGAGAATTTCGCTGCCGGGCTCGCGCGGCGATCGCGGGGGCGGCCGTGCGCTGGTGCGACGCTGTCGAGCTGCCCCGCGCATGCGACCGACCGGAGCCGGACCCCTTGCCCCACCGGTAGGGGCAGCTCGACAGTGCCCACGACTCGACACGCACGACGTCGACACGCACGACCTCGGCACCACGCGATCCGGCGCCACGCGATCCGGCACCGCGGCTGGTCGGAATCGCCAGCGGATCGCCCGCGCCACCCCGGGTTGACATCGCCCGGCCCCGGAAAATAGCCTGCCGGTCAAACGATTGACCGCGCGGTCGATCGGAACGCGTGCGGCGGCGGGAGGGACTGGGATGGCGTCGAGCAGGGCGTGGGTCACCGGCGCGAGCCGCGGCCTCGGCCGGGCCATCGCGGTCGGGCTCGCGGCCGCCGGCCACGACGTCGCCCTCACCGCCCGCACCGCCGAGGCGCTCACCGGGGTCGCCGCCGACGTCGAGGCGGCCGGGGGCAGGGCCCTGGTCGTGCCCGCCGACGTCGCCGAGCCGGATTCGGTACGCGCGGCGGCGGAGGCCGTCGGGCGGGCGTGGGGCGGGCTCGACGTCTGCGTACCGGCGGCCGGCGTGTCGCCGTATCTCAAGGACGCGCGCGACGTGACCGACGACGACTGGCGGGACGTGCTCGCGGTCAACCTCGACGGCACCTTCTGGACGATGCGCGAGGCCGCGCGCCTGATGACGGCCGGCACCGGTGCGGGCGGCAGCATCGTCGCGGTCACGTCCATCCACGCCCGGGCCGCCGGCCCCCGGATGGCGGCGTACTCCGCGTCGAAGGGCGCCGTCGAGGCGCTGGTGCGGACCCTGGCCACGGACTGGGCGGGCATCGGAATCCGGGTCAACGCGTTGGCGCCGGGCTACTTCGAGACCGACCTCACGGCCGCGTTGATGCGCAAACCGAAGGCGATGGCGGACCTGCTCGGCCATGTTCCGCTGGCGCGCTTCGGCCGGCCCGACGAACTCGTTCCCGCCGCGGTCTTCCTGGCCTCACCGGCCGCGTCGTTCGTGACGGGGTCGGTGCTGGTCGTCGACGGCGGGTGGACGGCGACCTGAGCGGAGGACGACAGGTGGGTTTCGACTTCACGGTGACGGCACGCACGGCACAGTGGCGCGACAGGATCGGGGAGTTCCTCCGGGATCAGGTGATCCCGGCGGAACAGCAGGCGTTCGCCGCGGGTGTCGACGACGCGCTGCGGCTCCGCCTCCAGGCGGCGGCGCGACAGGCCGGCGTGTTCGCGCCGCAGGTCGCCGAGGATCTCGGCGGTGGCGGGTTCGCCTTCGACGACGTGGCGGTACTCCTCGAGGAGGCCGGCACCAGCCTGCTCGGCCCTCTGGCGCTGGGTTGTGCGGCCCCCGACGAGGGAAACGTCCATCTGCTCGACCGGATCGCCTCGCCCGAGCAGCGGGACCGCTATCTCCGGCCCCTCGCCGCCGGTCAGGTGCGTTCGTGCTTCGCGATGACCGAGCCGCCGCCCGGCGCCGGCTCGGACCCGTCGGCGCTGCGCACCAGGGCCCGCCGGGTCGACGGCGGCTGGCGCGTCGACGGCGTCAAGCACCTCATCACCGGTGCGGAGGGTGCGGCGTTCGCGATCCTGATGGCCGCCGGTGGCCGCCCCGACGGTCAGGGTTCCACCATGTTCCTCGTCGACACCGACACCCCGGGTTGGCAGCTTGGCGCGCACGCCCGCACGATCGACGCCACCATGGTCGGCGGCCACTGCGAGGTGCGCGTCGACGACCTCTTCGTCCCCGACGAGCAGGTGCTGGGCGAACCCGGCGAGGGCTTCCGCTACGCGCAGGTGCGGCTGGCGCCGGCCCGGCTGACGCACTGCATGCGGTGGCTGGGCGCGGCCCGCCGGGCGCACGAGATCGCGACGGACCGGGCGGTCACCCGTGAGCTGTTCGGCTCCCCGCTCGCCGACCTCGGCATGGCGCAGCAGATGATCGCCGACAACGAGATCGACCTGCACGCCGCCCGTGCCCTGCTGTGGCAGACCAGCTGGGAGATCGCGCAGGGCAACCGGGGCACGGAGTCGTCGAGCCGGACGAAGGTGTTCGTCAGCGAGGCGGTGGGCCGGGTCGTCGACCGGGCGGTGCAGCTCTGCGGTGGCCTCGGCACGAGCGACGACCTCGTCGTCGGCCGCATCTACGCCGACGTGCGCGCCTTCCGCATCTACGACGGGTCCTCCGAGACGCACCGCATGTCGATAGCCAAGCGCGCCGCGCGCCGGGCCCGTGACCGGCGGACCGGATGAGCCGGGACGCGTACGAGGCCGAGCTGCCCGGCCTGCCCCGGGCCGCGCTGACCGCGTGGTTCGCGCGGGAGCTGCCCCAACTGGACGCCGGCGACGCGTGGCGGGCCCGGGTCATCGCCGGCGGGCTGTCCAACATCACCTACCGGATCGAGGTGCCGGGGGGCACGGTGGTGCTGCGCCGGCCACCCCTGGCCGGGGTCGTACCCAGCGCCCACGACATGATTCGCGAGCACACCGTGCAGAGCGCCCTGGCCGGGGCGGGCGGCGGCGTGGTCCCGGTGCCGACACCGCTCGCGCTGTGCGCGGACACCGGGGTGCTCGGCGCCCCGTTCTACGTCATGGCCGACGTCGCCGGCACGGTCCTGCGCGGCGCCGAGGACACGGCGGCGCTCGGCGAGGTGCAGCGGGCCGCGCTCGCCGGCAGCCTCGTCGACGCTCTCGTGGCGCTGCACTCGGTGGATCCCGACGCCGTCGGGCTCTCGGGCTTCGGCCGGCCACAGGGCTACACCGCGCGGCAGGTGCGGCGGTGGGGCGAGCAGTGGCGGCGTACCGCGACGCGCGACCTGCCCGACATGGCGCGGCTGCTCGCCGGGCTGGCCGACCGGGTGCCGAGGCACGGCGACAGCGCGATCGTGCACGGCGACTACCGGCTGGACAACACCATCGTCGACCTGTCGGGCGACCCGCCGCGGATCGCCGCCGTGCTGGACTGGGAGCTGTCCACGCTGGGGGACCCGCTCGCCGACCTCGGGATGTTCCTGACGTACTGGTACGACAGCCACCTCGTCGAGGGGGCGGCGTTCGGGCAGATCGCCGGGCTGACCGCCGCGCCGGGCTTCCCGGACACGGACGCGGTCGCGCAGGCGTACGCCGTCCGGTCCGGGCGTGACGTGTCGGAGCTGCGGTTCCACCGCGCGTTGGGCGCGATGAAGCTGGCCGTCATCCTCGAGGGGGTGCACGCGCGGTACCTGGGCGGGCGGACGATCAGCGCGGGTTACGAGGGCGTCGAGGAGGCGGTCCCGGTGCTCACCGCCCGCGGCCTCGAACTCCTCGGCTGAGGGCGCGGGGCGGCAGTCGACCGTCCGCGCCGACCGTCCCGCGGTGTCGCCGTCGGCCCCGTGGCGGTGGCCGCCCGCCGCGGGTCGGTGGGGGCGCCCGCGCGACGTGCCGGCCGGCGGTATCCTCGCCTCTCCCCATCCGTGGGGCCCGATGCCCGACCCGCCAGTCCCATCGACGTTCGACAAGAGGAGCGATGCAGAGACGCCGCGACGTCCGGGCGCCCGGAAGCCGGTGGATTCCAGCCCTTGCGGTGGATTTGCCGGCAGGGCTTGCGCGAGGCGGAGGCAATCGGTTGACTGGAACTGTGAGGAGACGATGACGACGGACCGCCGGCTTGCCAAGCCGCCCACCATGCGCCAGGTCGCGCAGCATGCGGGTGTCGACGTCAGCGTGGTGTCGCGACTGCTGAGCGGCGATCCGAGACTCAGCGTCTCCGAGGCGACCAAGCAGCGGGTGCTGGCCGCGGTACGGCTGCTCGACTACCGGCCCAACCTGGCGGCGCGTGCCCTGCGGACGTCCCGGGGCGGCATGGCGGCTTTCGTGGTGCCCGAGTTCACGAGCCCGGTCTACTCACGGGTGATCGCCGGCGCGCACCGAAGGGCCACCGAGGAGGGCTACTCGATCGTGGTCGGCGAGGTCACGGAGGACCTCGGCAGGCTCGCCCAGGACTATCGCGTCCGCGGGGTCGACGGCATGCTGCTGGCCGGCGCCACCCTCTCCGACGAGGCGGTGCGCGCGCTCGGGGACGCGGCCGTCCCCGTGGTCGTGGTCAACCGGCTGGTCCCGGGCACGCGTCGCACCGCCGTGGTCGACTACACCGGCGCGACCGAGCTGGCCGCGGACCACCTGCGGGATCTCGGTCACCGCGACGTCGTCGTGGTCGCGGGCCCCAGGCATCTCGACACGACCCGCGACCGCGTCCAGGCCTTCACCCGGCGGGCGACAGCCAACGGCGCCCGGGTCCGGCAGGTGACGGCCAGGGACCTCTCCGGTGACGCCGGGCTTGCCGCCGGCCAGCGTCTGCTGAGCCGCAACCGGGACGCGACGGCGGTCTTCGCGCCGACGCTGATGCTCGCCGTGGGCGTCCTGGCGGCGGCGCACCGGGCCGGCGTGTCGGTGCCCGACGAGTTGTCGATCATCGCCCTGCACGACGCGGAACTGGCCAAGTTCACCTGGCCGCCGTTGACGACGGTGTCGCTGCCGATGACCGAGCTGGGCGCGGCGGCGGTCGACCACCTCCTGGCGGTGCTGTCCGGGGCCGACCCGGAGCCGTCGATCGTCACCACGCCGCCCGAGCTCGTCGTCAGGGGGTCGACGGGGCCGCCCCGCTGACCAGGTAGCTGTGCGTGGGGCGACGTGCCGTCCGGCAGCCCGGTGCCCGGCGGGACGTGCTTCCCGAGGCGACGTGTTCCCCGCGTGTTCCCACGGCGACGTGTTGCCCGAGGCGGCGGACGGCTGTGCCCGCCGCCTCGGATGCCGGCTGCCGACGGGCTCAGTCGAACGTCGGGAGCGTGATGACGACGAGTTCGCTGTCGTCCGCCGCGCCGCGCACCTCGACGGCGTCCTCGTCCTCGGCGAACAGGGCCGAGTGCTGGCCGACGCCGGCGCCGCCCGCGCGCACCTCGCCGGTCAGGACGAAGGCGACGGTGGACCGGCCGGGCGCTCCGATGGTCAGCGACGCGCCGGCGGGAACCAGGTGCATGCCGATGGACAGGCCCCGCTCGCCGAAGGAGCCGAGATGCTTGCTCCGGACCGGCGACCCGTCGACCGGGACCCAGGAGAAGGCGTCGACGTGCATGTAGACCGCCTCGTCGAAGCGTGGCTCGGGATAGATCATCTCGCGGCCGGTGGCCCGTTCCCATGATGCCTGGTACCCGTCGACAGCCTTGCCGCCGTCGTGCGGGTGCCAGAAGCCCTTGCGGAACTCGCCCAGCTCCTTGAGTTCGGCGGTCGCCTTGTCCAGGTGCACGTAGTTGACGTAGCCGCCCCGGCCGGCCCCGTCGAACTGCAGGATGGCCTGCAGGGACGGCCCGCCCGACACGCTCAACGGGCCGTAGTAGGTGCCTTCGGGGTAGTAGCCGATCGTCCGGGCCGGCAGCTTGCGGTGCGGGCCGTACTGGGTCTCGCCCTCCAGGCCGATGCGGATCTGGTCGAAGTTGTGCCGGTGACGGGGGCTCCAGAAGTCCTCGCCACCGAACCGGACGACGTTGAACTCGAAGCTACGTCCCTCGCCGTCCCGCTGGAGCAGCGGCTTGATGTCGATGCCGGGGGTCCGGTGTGTCGAGGCTGCCTCCCAGGTGCTCGCGGAGGGGTCCACTACCTGCGTTGCCATCACGTCTCCTCGGGGTCCTGCCGCGCGGCCGTACGTGTGCTCGGGCGGCCATGGGCGTTGCCGTGGGGGGAAGGTACGCCGAACGCTCCGGCGCAGTCAACCGATTGACCATTCCCGTCCGGAATGCCCCCCACCTGGGGTGCGCACGCTGCGGAACGTCGCGTTGTCCCTGCGTGACAGCCGGAAGATCTTGGAAACGAGTTTGGAACAAACGATTGACCTCGGGGTGATCCTCGGTGTTACCTAGGCGACATCGGCCGGAGGCATGCGGCTGTTGACGCCAGGGGCAGCATGCGCCACGGGTGGCCCTGCCAGGGGCCCTCGTCCGGCGCCGGAACCGGTCATATGAGGGCGAGGAGTAATCGTGGTCATGTTTCGACGGGTCGGTCTGGTGGCGGCCGGAATGGCGGCGGTGTTGGCCGCGGCCGTCGGTTGCAGTGGTGGTGACGACGAGGGCGGCTCGACCGCGGTACGGGTCGGCTGGCAGAAGAACGCCCTCATCGGCCTGATGGACCTGGTGGCCGCCGACCAGGGCTTCTTCAAGGCCAGGGGGATCGACGTGACGCTCATGCCGATGGAGACCGGCCAGGTCGCGGTCACCTCCGCCCTGCGGGGCGAGTTGGACATCCTGTACGGCCCGCAGAGCAACGTCGTGCAGGCCGCGTCGCAGGGGGAATGCTTCAAGGTGCTCTCCACCGGCCACGGCAACTCCATCAACTTCGTGGCCCGCAAGGACGTGTCGCTGCCCAGCAAGACCTCCGACGCCTTCCCGGGCGGGCTGGCCGACATCAAGGGCCTCAAGGTGGGCGTACCCAACCTTGGCAGCGCCACCGACCGGCAGGCGCGGGTCGTGCTCAAGGCCGCGGGCATCAACGACGACGACGTCGACTTCGTCGCGGTGGGGGTGGGTGGCACGGCCGTCGCGGCTCTCGAGGGGAAGTCGGTCGACGTCCTCGTGGTCTTCCCGCCGGCCTCCGAGGCGTTGCCGAAGGACAGCTACCAGGTGGTGGTCGACCTGGTCAACAACCCGGAGACCAGCCCGCTCAAGGACGTCGTCATCTCGCACCAGATGACGACCTGTGACTTCCTGGAGAAGAACGAGCAGGCGGTGCTCGGGTACTGCCGGGCCTACCTCGACGCCCGCGACTGGACGACCAACCCGGCCAACCGGGACGCGCTCGCCCAGATCATCGCCAGGCACCTGAACCTGGAGCCCGCGGCGGCGAAGGCCATGTGGGAGGGCTACGGCGCGGTCTGGAACACCCCGACCAAGCTGACGCCCGAGGTGTGGACCGCGCAGACCAAGTACAACTCGCCGCAGGACCAGAGCACGCCGCCGTTCGACGAGTGGGTGTACGGGCCCTGCGCGACCGAGGACCAGCGGAGCTGACGGTGGCCGTGACACAGACTCTCCCCAGGAGCGCCCCTCGTGCCGAACGGAAGCGGGGTGGACCGGCGCCGCAGCGGCGACGTCGCGGGCTGGGACCCGTCGGCGTCGTGGCCGCGCAGGTGCTGCTCTTCGCCGGCTTCATCGGGCTGTGGGGCCTCGCGGCGCGCTTCGAGATCGGCCGCCCCATCGTGGTGCGCAGCCCGGCAGCCGTCTGGAACGCGCTGCGGGACCTGGTCGCCAGCGGCCAACTGTGGCCGCACACGTGGTCGACCCTCCAGGCCACGCTGATCGCCCTCGCGCTCGCGGCGGTGATCGGGGTGGCCACGGGTCTGGGGCTGGCGCTCTCGCCCACCCTGGAACGGATCGTCACGCCCTACCTGAGCGCGCTGAACGCCGCTCCCCGCATCGCCTTCGGTCCGGTGTTCATCATCATCTTCGGGATCGGGCTCAGCTCGAAGGTCGCGCTCGCGTTCTCCGTGGTCATCTTCGTGGTCATCCTGAACGCGCGGGCCGGCGTCCACGCCGCCGATCCGGACGTGGTCCGGCTGATGGAGGTGATGGGGGCCAGCCGGCGGGCCGTCTTCACCAAGCTGCTGTTCCCGGTGGCCATCCCGTCGATCTTCGCCGGCCTGCGGCTGGGGCTCATCTACAGCCTGCTCGGCGTGGTGACCTCCGAGATGATCGCGGCCCGCGAGGGGCTGGGACAGCTGGTGGCCCAGTACTCGGGCAACTTCCAACTCGACTACGTCTACGCCGTCATCGCGGTGCTGATCGTCATCGGCACCCTTCTGAACGCCATCGCGGGAGTCGTCGAGCGGCGGCTGCTGTGGTGGAAGGCCCCCTAGGAGGATCCGTGACTGTCGTGAAGTCCAACCGGCGCCAGGCGGGCCTGGGACACCCGTCCGACGACCAGGCCGCGACCCCGCCCGCCCCCGGGGGCGGGACGGACGGCGGGGGAGTGGCCTTCTCGCTGGAGGGCGTCAGCGTCAGCTTCCCCGGTTCGTCGGCGAACCACCCGGCCCTGGACGATGTGTCGCTGCGGTGCCGCGACGGGGAGTTCCTCGTGCTCGTCGGACGCAGCGGCTCCGGGAAGACGACGATTCTCAACGTGCTCTCCGGGCTCCTGGAGCCCGACGCGGGGGAGGTGTCGATCCTCGGGGGCAGGCCGCGCGCCGCCCGGCCCCGGATGGGGTTCATGTTCGCCCGGGACGCGTTGATGCCCTGGCGTACGGCGCGGCGCAACGTCGAGTTGGGACTGGAGATCCTGGGGCGGTCCGGCGGTGAGCGCCGTGAGGCGGCGACGTCGATGCTCGAACGGGTCGGTCTCGGCCACGCGGTCAACCGGCTGCCGTGGCAGCTGTCGCAGGGCATGCGGCAGCGCGTCGCCCTCGCCCGTACCTGGGTGCGGCAGCCGAAGCTGCTGCTGATGGACGAGCCGTTCTCGGCGCTCGACGCGCAGACCCGCCGCGAGTCCCAGCAGGTCTTCCTGGAGACCTGGGCCGGCACCAGCGCCAGCGTGGTCCTGGTGACCCACGACCTCACCGAGGCGCTGCTGCTGGCGGACCGACTCGTCCTGCTCTCGGCCGGCAGGATCCTGCGCGAGGTCGAGATTCCGTTCGAGCGACCACGCGACCTGGACCAGCTCGTGGTGAGCCAGGAGTTCCGTGACCTGGAACGCGAGCTGTGGGAGCTGCTGCGCTGACCATCCGGTCCGCCCGACCTGCGATGCCGCCCTCCGGTGACACCGCCTGCGTAAACCTAGATCCTCGAAAGGAAGCCACCATGGGCTGGAAGCTGCACCACGTGAACGTCCCCGCGTACAACGTCCGGGAGACGGCACAGTTCTACACCGAGGTCCTCGGCATGGAGGAGCGGTCGCCGGCGTTCAAGGACCGCGACCGTGGCAACTTCAAGACCGACGAGCAGAACGTGGCGTGGTTCGACAACGGTGTGGAGCAGTTGCACATCGCGAAGCCGTCGCACAGCTTCTGCGTGGACAACCACTTCCACATGGACCCGCTGGTCAACGGGCACGTCGCGATCGAGGTGGACGATCTGGACGCCGTACGGGAGCGGCTGCGGGCCCGGGGGATGTACTTCGCGGACCCGGGCAACTGGGCCCTCAACGGCTACCAGCAGATCTACGTGCTGGACCCCGCGCACAACGCCGTGGAGATCAACTGCAAGCTGCGGTGAAACCGCGACCAGTCACCGGTGCGGGCCGGTCCCTCGGGGCCGGCCCGCACCGCTGTGCCCGGATCGGCGCCGGTGCTACTCGGCCCGGAGCATGATGACCCCGGCGGCGTTGCCGTCCAGGCCGCTGGCGCCGCCGCCCATCGTCTCGACGAGCCCGCGCCGCGGGGCCGGAAGCTGTCGGGCGCCGGCCCGGCCGGTCAGTTGCGCGCACACCTCGGCGAGCTGGGCGATCCCGGTCGCGCCGAGGGCGTGGCCCCGGGCCAGCAGCCCGCCGCCGACGTTGACCGGCCACCGCCCACCGGCGGCGAACTCACCGGCGTGCAGCAGGGCGGGCGCGGCGCCCGGCTCGCACAGGCCCAGGGCCTCCACCGTCAGCAGCTCCCCGATCGTGAAGGCGTCGTGCACCTCGAACACCTCCGCGTCGGACGCCGGCCAGCCGGCCTCGGCGACGGCGAGGTCGCCGGCCCGGCGGATGCACGCGGTGCCCCACGGCTCGTCCGGCGTGCCCGGCCAGGCCTGGCCGCCCACGAAGCCGGAGCCGTCGACGAGGACGTCCCCGGCGCCGGGGCGGGGGCGGCCGATTACCGCCGCCGCCGCGCCGTCGCTGATCGGGCAGCACTGCAGGACGGTCAGGGGCTCCGCGATCGGCCGCGAGTCGAGCACCTCGCGCAGCGAGACCTCCTGCTGCCGGTGGGCCAGTGGATTCTTCGCCCCCTGGGCGCGGTTCTTCACCGCGACGGCGGCGAGGTCGGCCACGGTGTGACCGTACTGTTCGAGGTACCGGCGGGCCTGGAGGGCGTACAGGCCGGGCAGCGGCAGGCCGAGTGAGCCCTCCGGGTCGCTGTGCTCGGGAACGATGGCGCCGCCGAACCGCACCGACATCTGCTCGACACCGAGGGCGAGCACCACCGCGTGCTCGCCCCGGCGTACCGCCTGAGTGGCGAGGTGGGCGGCGAGGGTGCCGCTGGCGCAGGCCGCCTCGACCCGGACGACGGGGACGTCGCCGATGCCCGCCGCGCGTACCACCCTGGCGGCCACGCCGGAGGGACCGAAGACGTTGCCGACGAAGACGGCCTCGACCTGGGCCGGTTCGATGCCGGCGAGGTCCAGCGCCGCTCCGACGGCGTCCCAGGTCAGGTCCTCCAGCCGGCGGGCCGGGAACCTGCCGAAGGCGGACTGGGCGGCGCCCAGCACCGCGGCGGTGCCACCGGTCATGGTGTGACCTCCCTGTCGGCCACGGCCCAGGCGGCCGGGTCGTCGGTTGCCGCGAGCGTCACCCGGGTGCCACCGGTGAGCGCCTCGGGCCGGCGGAGCAGCACGAGCACCCGTGGCCCGTCGTCGAGGTCGACGTAGGCCAGGCCGTACGGGGGCTGCCGGGCGCCGACGTCGATGTGGACGACGGTCGCCGCCCAGACGGTGCCGCTGGGCGCGAACGTCTCCCCCTCCGCCGTCGCGCCGCACCACGGGCAGCGTGGCGTGGCGGGCGCGGCGCCGCGCCGGCACCGCGTGCAGCGCGATCCGTGCACGCCCTCGGCGGCCAGGACGGGTTGGTAGGCCGTCGCCGGGACGTCGGCCGGGGCGCTCACGGGGTGACCCCGACGGTGGCGCCCGACGCCCGCAGCGCCTTCTTGTCGACCTTGCCGTACGGGGTCGTCGGCAGCGCCGGGACCAGGTGGTAGGCCTTGGGGCGCTTGTAGGCGGACAGGGTCTCCCGGCAGTGGGTCCGCAGCCCGTCGGTGTCCGCGAAGTCGCCCCGGGGCACCACGTACGCGTGCACGGCCTCGCCCCAGTCCGCGTGCGGCAGGCCCACGACGGCGGCGGCCCGTACCCCGGGGTGGCGGGCGAGCGCCTGCTCCACCTCGATGGAGTAGACGTTCATGCCCCCGGAGACGATCATGTCGTTGCGGCGGTCGACGAGGTAGAGGTACGACTGTTCGTCCTGGTAACCGATGTCGCCGGTGAGCAGCCACCCGTCGACGAAGCGTTTCGCCGCGCCCTCGGGGTCCTCCCAGTAGCCGGTCATCACGTAGGGGGAGCGCACCGCCACCTCGCCGGTCGCGCCTGGCGGCTGCGGGTTGCCGGCGTCGTCGAGCACGGCCACGTCGCACATGATCGACGCCCGGCCGCACGAGGCGAGCAGTCCCGGCTCGGCCAGCGCCCGGACGTGGTCCTCCTTGCGGAGCAACGTCGCGTAGTTCGGGCTCTCCGTCTGGGCGTACAACTGTTGCAGCACGGGCCCGAAGACCGCCAGGGCCCGCCGTAGCTGCCCGGCGGCGATCGGCGCGGCGCCGTACTGCACCGTGCGGAGCGTCCCGGGGCGCCAGCCGCGCGCCTCGGCGGCGTCCAGCAGGCGGTAGATGGTGGTGGGAACGGCGAACGTCCAGGTGGTGCCGTCCTGGTCGACGCGGTCGAGCACCCGGTCGGCGTCGAAGCCGGGCTCGATGCGCGCGTACGCCCCGCGCAGCAGCGCGGACAGCGTGAACAGGCCGGCGGCGTGCGCCAGCGGTGTCGTGAGCAGCAGCCGCTCGTCGCGGCGGATGTCGGCGTCGAGCAGGTGCGCCCAGAGATTGGCGACCACGCCGCGCTGGCTGTGCACGATCCCCTTCGGGGCCCCCGTGGTGCCGCCGGTGAAGTAGATGACGGCCGGGTCGTCCGGCCCGGCGGCCCCGGGCGGCGGCAACTGCTCGCCCTCGTACGCCAGGGGCAGGTCGGCGTCCACGACGGCGGTCCCGGCGCCGGTCGGGATGCCGGCGACGCGCTCGGCCAGCGAGCGGCTGACGACGGCGACGCGCGGGCGGACCCGCCGCGCGATGTCGGTGACCTCCGGTGTCGAGATCATGGCGTTGAGGGGCACCTTGACGGCGCCCAGGCTCATCACGGCGAGGTCGTGCACCGGGAAGGCCGCCACGTTGTCGGTCAGCAGGATGACGCGTTCGCCCGGCCGCACCCCGAGCGCGGCGAGCCGCGCGGCCGCCGCGGCGACGGCCCGGCCGAGTTCGGCGTAGGTCCACGTCTCGTCCCCGAACCCGAGCGCGGGACGGTCCGCGTTGGTGATCAGGGAACGCCGGAAGATCTCCCACAGGGTCGTGGACGCCTCCACACACGCCTCCTCGGGCAAGCGCGTCACCGCGACGCGACGGTCGGCCAGCCCTGAGGAAACACCCAGGAGACCGGGAAGTCAACCGTTTGTCTTCCGTTGGCCTCCCGCCACGATGCCCCGTTGACCATGGCGTTGGCGGCAGCAGAAGAGATCGACTTCGCCGCCAACGTCATGATCAACGGGCCGTCGGCGATTGGGCCGGCCGGGGCGGCGGGGTCAGAAGTCGCCGGCCTCGTGGCGCAGTTGGGCTAGGACCTCGACCAGGGAGGTGACGTGGGCCGGCGACAGGCCGGGCGCGGCGAACACCTGGTCGTTGAGTTCCTTGGTGGCGTTGGCGGCCAGCTCCCGCCCCCTGGGCAGCAGCTCGACGAGGGTGGTGCGCCGGTCGGTCGGGTGGGGCGTGCGCCTGACGAGATCGGCCGACTCCAGCCGGTCGACGGCGTTGGTGACGCTGGTGGCGTGCACCTGTAGCCGCTTGCCGATCTTCGCCATGGGCAGCGACCCGGCGCGGCTGAAGAACAGCAGCATCAGGACCTCGTAGCGGGCGAAGGTCACCCCGTAGGGCCGCAGGACGGACTCGACGCGGGCGAGGGCGATCTGCTGCGCGCGCATGAGCGAGGTCACCGCCGCCATCCCGTCCGCGGCGGCCTCCCAGCCGTGGGCGGCCCACTGGCGGCGCGCTTCCGCGATCGGGTCCAGGGGGAGCTGGTCGGGGGCGGGCACGTGGCAATCCTAGGGTGTCGGAGGGTGCATGGACATTGGATAGTCGGACGTCCTAGTATATTACCCGACCGCCCACAGTTCGCCGTCCCGCGATGCGAGTGGGCCGTGTCGTCAGCCCCTCGCCTAGGAGTGTCATGAGTCAGCCGAAGTCGTCTCCCCGGACCGCCCCCGCGCTGCACGTGCCGGCGCACCCGGTGCGGTTCGTGACCTCCGCCAGCCTCTTCGACGGTCACGACGCGGCCATCACGATCATGCGGCGGCTGCTGCAGAGCCAGGGTGCCGAGGTCGTGCACCTCGGCCACGACCGCAGCGTGGACGAGGTGGTGGCGGCGGCGGTGCAGGAGGACGTGCAGGGGGTCGCCGTCTCGTCCTACCAGGGCGGGCACGTCGAGTACTTCGGCTACCTGGTCGAGCGGCTCGCCGAGCGCGGCGCCGCGCACGTGCGGGTGTTCGGCGGCGGCGGCGGGACGATCGTGCCGGAGGAGATCGCGGGCCTGGCGGAGCGGGGCGTGCGCATCTTCAGCCCGCAGGACGGCCAGCGGCTCGGGCTGCCCGGCATGATCAACGAGCTGATCCGCGACTGCGACGTCGACCTGTCGGCCCGGCGTCCGGACCTCGGCGCCCTGCTGGCGGGGGACGACGCCGCGCTGGCGCGGGCGATCACCGTGCTGGAGGCGGGCGCCGACGCCGAGCTGGCCGACGCCGTACGCGCCGCCGCGGCCTCGCGCGTCGTCCCGGTGCTGGGCATCACCGGCACGGGCGGATCCGGCAAGTCGTCACTGACCGACGAGCTGGTACGCCGGCTGCGCCGCGACGGCGAGGACAAGGTCCGGGTGGCGGTGCTGGCGGTCGACCCGACCCGCCGCCGGGGTGGCACGTTGCTGGGTGACCGGATCCGGATGAACAGCATCGCCCCGGGCGTGGTCTTCTTCCGTTCCCTGGCGACCCGGACGCCGGGCGCGCAGGTGCCCGAGCGCCTCGACGACATCGTGGCCGCCTGCAAGGCCGCCGGCTACGACATGGTCGTCATCGAGACGCCCGGCATCGGCCAGGGCGACGCCGCGATCGTGCCGCACGTCGACGTGTCTCTCTACGTGATGACGCCCGAGTACGGCGCGCCCAGCCAACTCGAGAAGATCGACATGCTCGACCTGGCCGACGTGGTGGCCATCAACAAGTTCGAGCGGCGCGGCGCGGAGGACGCGCTGCGGGACGTGGCGCGCCAGATGGTGCGCAACCGCGAGCAGTTCGGCACCCCGTGGTCGGAGATGCCGGTCTTCGGCACGAGCGCGGCCCGCTTCGACGACGACGGCGTGACGGCCCTCTACCACCACCTCAAGCAGCTCCTCGGCCCCCACGGCTTCCCGGCCTTCGCCGGGGCCCTGCCGGCCGTGCAGGGGCGCGTCTCCACCGGCCTGCGGTCGGTGCTGCCCAGCGGACGGGAGCGCTACCTGGCCGACATCGCGCGGAGTGTGCGCGACTACCACGCCACCACGGCCGGGCAGGTGGAGCTGGTCCGCCGACGGCAGCACCTGGCCGCGACGCGGGACCTGCTCGCGGCCGATGGCGACTCGGCCGCGACCTCCGTCGAGGCGCTGCTGGAGCGCACCGAGCAGGGCCTGGCCGGTGACGTACGCCAACTGCTGGAGCAGTGGCCGGCCGTCCGCGCCCGCTACGACGGCGACGAGCAGGTCTACACCGTCCGCGGCAGGGAGATCCGCACCCCGCTGACCCGTACGACGCTCTCGGGCACCAGGGTGCCCCGGGTGGCCCTGCCCCGCGACGGCGACGACGGCGAGCTGCTGCGGTTCCTGCGCGGTGAGAACCTGCCCGGCTACTTCCCCTTCACCGCCGGGGTGTTCCCGTTCAAGCGGACCGAGGAGGCGCCCGCCCGCATGTTCGCCGGCGAGGGCGACGCCTTCCGTACCAACCGGCGTTTCCACCTGCTCAGCGCCGGCCAGCCGGCGACCCGGCTCTCCACGGCGTTCGACTCGGTGACCCTGTACGGCCGCAACCCCGACCGGCGTCCCGACATCTACGGCAAGATCGGCACCTCGGGCGTGTCCATCGCGACGGTCGACGACATGCGCGAGCTGTACGCCGGGTTCGACCTGTGCTCGCCCACCACCTCGGTGTCGATGACCATCAACGGTCCGGCGCCGGCGATCCTGGCGATGTTCCTCAACGCGGCCGTCGACCAGCAGCTGGCCCGGTTCCGCGAGGCCGAGGGCCGCGAACCGGACGCCGCCGAGGCCGCCCAGATCCGGGCGCGGACGCTGTCGACGGTGCGGGGCACCGTGCAGGCCGACATCCTGAAGGAGGACCAGGGGCAGAACACCTGCATCTTCTCCACCGAGTTCGCCCTGCGCTGCATGGCGGACATGCAGGAGTGGTTCATCGCCAACCAGGTGCGCAACTTCTACTCGGTCAGCATCAGCGGCTACCACATCGCCGAGGCTGGCGCGAACCCGATCAGCCAGTTGGCGTTCACCCTCGCCAACGGCTTCACCTACGTCGAGGCGTACCTCGCCCGGGGCATGGACATCGACGAGTTCGCGCCCAACCTGTCCTTCTTCTTCTCCAACGGGATGGACGCCGAGTACACGGTCATCGGCCGGGTGGCCCGGCGGATCTGGGCGGTCGCGATGCGGGACCGGTACGGCGCCGGCGAGCGGGCCCAGAAGCTGAAGTACCACGTGCAGACCTCCGGCCGGTCCCTGCACGCCCAGGAGATGGACTTCAACGACATCAGGACCGCCCTGCAGGCCCTGTGCGCCATCTACGACAACGCCAACAGCCTGCACACCAACGCGTACGACGAGGCCGTCACCACCCCGACCGCGCAGTCGGTGCGCCGGGCCCTGGCCATCCAGATGATCATCGACGCGGAGTGGGGGCTGGCGGACACCGAGAACGTGTTGCAGGGCTCCTACATCGTCGACCAGCTCACCGACCTCGTCGAGGAGGCGGTGCTCGCCGAGTTCGACCGTATCGCCGACCGGGGCGGCGTCCTCGGCGCGATGGAGACCGGCTACCAGCGCGGCCGGATCCAGGACGAGTCGATGCTCTACGAGCACCGCAAGCACGACGGCTCGCTGCCCATCGTCGGCGTCAACACCTTCCTCGGCGAGGACTCCGACAAGCCGGCGCCGGTCATCGAACTCGCCCGGGGCACCGACGCGGAGAAGCAGTCGCAACTGGACCGGCTGGCCGCCTTCCACGCCCGGCACGCCGGCGAGGCCCCCGCCGCCCTGGCGCGGCTGCGGACCGCGGCGACCAGCGGCGGCAACGTCTTCGACGCGCTGATGGACGCGGTCCGCTACTGCTCGCTCGGGCAGATCAGCGAGGCGTTCTTCGAAGTTGGCGGCCAGTACCGCCGCAACGTCTGACCAGCAGAGGTGGGAGTGAAGTGAAGAAGATAGGTGTGATCGGCTGCGGCCTCATGGGCGCCGGCATCGCCGAGGTCGCCGCCCGCGCCGAGCTGGACGTGGTGGTCGTCGAGTCGGACCAGGCGGCGGCGGACGCGGGGAACGAGCGGCTGGCGGCGTCGCTGCGGCGCGCCGAGGCCAAGGGCAAGATCACTGACGCGGCGGCGGTGCTGGGGCGGGTACGGGTCGGCACCGACCTGGAGGCGCTGGCCGACCGGGATCTCGTGATCGAGGCCATCGTGGAGGACGAGGCCGCCAAGTTGGACCTGTTCGCGAAGCTGGACGGCATCGTGACCGCCCCGGACGCGGTGCTGGCCTCGAACACCTCCGCCATCCCCATCATGAAGCTGGCGGCGGCCACGTCCCGGCCCGAGCACGTCCTCGGCCTGCACTTCTTCAACCCGGTGCCGGTGCTCTCCCTCGTCGAGCTGGTGCCGAGCCTGCTCACCGACCCGGGGGTGACCGAGCGGGTACGTGGGTTCGCCCGCGACACCCTGGGCAAGCACGTCATCAACTCGCAGGACCGGGCCGGGTTCGTCGTCAACGCACTGCTGATCCCGTTCCTGCTCTCGGCGATCCGCATGGTCGAGTCGGGGTTCGCCACGCCGGCGGACATCGACGAGGGCTTCGTGCGCGGCTGCGCCCACCCGCAGGGCCCCCTCGCCCTGGCGGATCTCATCGGCCTCGACACCACCAGGGCGATCGCCGAATCGTTGTACGAGGAGTTCCGGGAGCCGCTGTACGCACCGCCCCCGCTGCTGGCCCGCATGGTCGACGCCGGGCTCCTCGGTCGCAAGAGCGGGCACGGCTTCTACCGCTACGGGGAGGCCCAGCGGTGAGCGGGTCCTCGTTCGACCTGTTCCGGCTGCCCGACGAGTACGAGGAGTTGCGGGCCACCGTCCGTGCCCTCGCCGAGAACAAGATCGCCCCGTACGCCGCCGACGTCGACGAACGGTCCCGGTTCCCGACCGAGGCGTACGACGCGTTGCGCGCGGCGGACTTCCACGCCCCGCACATCGGTGAGGAGTACGGCGGTGCCGGCGCCGACGCCCTGGCCACCTGCATCGTCATCGAGGAGGTCGCCCGCGCCTGCGCCGCCACCTCGCTGATCCCCGGGGTGAACAAGCTGGGCACCATGCCGCTCGTCCTGGCGGCCTCCGACGAGGTCAAACAGCGTTACCTGCCGCCGGTGGCACGAGGGGAGGCGATGTTCTCCTACGGCCTGTCCGAACGGGAGGCCGGCTCCGACACCGCGGGCATGCGTACCCGTGCGGTGGCCGACGGCGACGGCTGGGTGCTGACCGGCCAGAAGTCGTGGATCACCAACGCCGGCGTGTCCCGCTACTACACGGTGATGGCGGTGACCGACCCGGACGGCCCGCGCGGTCGCAACGTGACCGCCTTCGTGGTCGAGGACGGCGACGAGGGCTTCACCGTCGGCGAGCCCGAACGCAAGCTGGGCATCAAGGGTTCCCCGACCCGCGAGCTGCTCTTCGACGGCGTCCGCCTCGGCGACGACCGCCGGGTCGGCGACGTCGGCGACGGGCTCAAGATCGCCCTCAGGACGCTCGACCACACCCGGGTCACCATCGGCGCGCAGGCCGTGGGCATCGCCCAGGGGGCGCTCGACCACGCCCTCGCCTACGTCAAGGAGCGCCGCCAGTTCGGCAGGGCGATCGCCGAGTTCCAGGGCATCCAGTTCATGCTCGCGGACATGGCCATGACCCTCGCCGCGGCCCGCCAGATGGTGTACGCGGCGGCCGCGAAGTCCGAACGCGACGACGCCGACCTGTCGTTCTTCGGCGCCGCCGCCAAGTGCTTCGCCTCCGACGTGGCGATGCAGATCACCACCGACGCCGTCCAACTGCTCGGTGGCGCCGGCTATGTGCGGGACTATCCGCTCGAACGGATGATGCGCGACGCGAAGATCACCCAGATCTACGAGGGCACCAACCAGGTGCAGCGGGTCGTCATGGCCCGACACCTGCTACGCGCCTGACGGCCACTCGTCGGGGGGAGCGAGGAACACGAGGCTCCAGGGGAAGGACGTGGCGTCGAGAAGGCCGCCTCATGCCTGCCTGCCGGGACCGCCATGATGGACCGCCTGTCGACGCAGTGGGCCACAATGTCCCGGTGACTGAACCGCTACGCCCCGCTTCTCGTCGAGGGTCGAGCCGAGAGGGCATCGCTTGTCGCGTGAAGGACCACCTGGGCGGGTTCCTCGTGGCAGCGGGTGCCATGGGTCTCCTGGCTGCTGGCCTGTCGCAGGTTCCGGCCGCCTGGTGGAAGGCGGTGGCGCCCTTCTGGCCGACGTTGCTTCTCGTCGCGGTCAGCGTGGCGGCACTGGTCGGCGGCGTCGCCGTCCGGCAGCGCAGCCGGGAGCGCGGGCGGCATCAGCCGTCCGCCGCCCCGGTGCCTCCAGACCGGCCGCTGCGCCCCCTGCCGTCATGGACGGTCGCCGCCGGGGCCGTGCTCATCGCCGGAATCACCGCGGGGGCGGCGTGGTGGTTGCAGGGCTGGTTCCCGGACACCGTGCCGGCCGACGCCACGCAGCGGGCGAGGATGCGGGTCGACGGGATCCGCACCGGCCTGACCATCGGCGCTGGCGTCACCGCCGCGTTCGCACTGCTGCTGGCGTTCCGCAGGCAGCAGTTGGCCGAACGCACCCAGCAGGCCACCGAGTACGACGCCGGTGAGAAGCGGGTCACCGAGCTGTACGTGAAGGCGGTAGACCAGCTCGGTTCTGAGAAGGCCCCGGTCCGGTTGGGTGGGCTGTACGCGTTGGAGCGACTGGCGCAGGACAACCCGGCACACCGGCAGAGCATCGTGGAGGTTCTCTGCGCCTACCTGCGCATGCCCTACACCCCGCCGGGCGACGAGGGGACGTCCGCCCCGCACGCGGCCAGTCCCTCTCCGAAGGTCGACGGCACGGCGACCAGGCCCGGACCGCAGCCGCTGACCGCTCCTGACGGCGGTAGCTTCCAGAAGCCGGCACTCGACCCGCGCGAGGAAGGCCAGGTGCGCCTCACCGCCCAGACCATCCTCGCCCGCCACCTTCGGCCCAGAACCGTGGAAAACGGGCCCAACCCGGCCTACTGGGGTCCGGAGGTGGCACTCGATCTCACCGCGGCAGTGCTCACCGATCTCGACTTTGCCGGCTGTCACCTTCACAACGCCATCCTCACGCGGACGCGCTTCATCAATGGGGCCCGATTCGGCCAGGCGACGTTCGGAGGTGTCGCCAACCTTGTCGGGGCACGCTTCACCGGCACAGCCAGTTTCGGCGGCGCGACGTTTGCGGGCAGCGCCTGGTTCAACCTCGCGAAGTTCGACGGATCCGTCGGATTCGACAAGGCGAGTTTTGACGGTGACGTTGATTTCGGCGGGTCGACGATCGGCTCCGGCGCGAGCTTCGACGAGGCGACGTTCGGCGGGCGCAGCCGTTTTGACGGGGTGAGGTTCGACAGTGGCGCCAGCTTCGAGGGAGCGACGTTCGGCGACCACGCCGGATTCAGCGGAACGACGTTCTTCTGGAACGCCAGTTTCAAGGGAGCGAGGTTCGGCAGCGTCTCGTTCGTCGAGGCGGAATTCCGCGACAACGCCTGGTTCGACATGGCGGAATTCCGCGATGACGCCTGGTTCGTCGCTGCGACGATCAGCGGCACCGCGAGCTTCGCGGGGGCAACCTTCGACGACACCTTGGAAGGGTTCGGTCTCCTGGGCGGGTGGCCCGTGGGTGGCGTAGCCGATGGGGCGGCTCGTTAGACCAGCACCCGGCGGCCCAGCCGGTGCCCGCAGCGACTTTCCTGTCGGTTTCGACCGGTGCTGAGGGTCCTCGTCGTGGCCCGGTCACGACGCCACGGTAGCGGTTGCGTCGGCTGACGCCTTTCTCGGCGGCGTGGTGGAGCCGGTCGAACCGGGGACCGAAAGCGCGGGCGTCCGCCGTGGGAGCCTCCCGCCGCCACCTCCCTCGTCCGGGCCGTGGCGACGTGCGTGGCGGCGAGGCAGCCTGCGGCCAGCGGGATCGGCCGGAGGGCACAGCAGCCAGCACACCGTCACCGGGTCCGCGAAGTCGCAGGCCGTCGTCGCCGCGTCGCTGGCGCCCGGCGACGCCCCCAGCACCGGTGACCCGGCTCACCTGATGGGCGTTCCGGCGTGAAAAGGGCGTCAAGAAAACGCCGCCCGCCGTCATGGTCGCGTTAACGCCCCTGTCCGACGCGTTTGCGCGGGGCTTTGATTGCCCGGCGCGACCGGTTGGCGGTCGTGACGAACTCATCCCGGTAAGAGGAGTCAGCCGTGTCTGACGTGGTGTTCGTGGTGTTGACGGTGGCGCTGTTCGCGGCGCTCGCCCTGCTGGTGCGGGCGGTGGAGAAGCTGTGAGCGCCGTCAACGTCGTGGGCCTGGTGCTGGCGGTCGGCCTGGGGGCCTACCTGGTGGTCGCCCTGCTGTTTCCGGAGCGGTTCTGATGACCGCGACGACAGCGGGCGTCATCTTCGTCCTGTCCCTCGTGGCGGCCCTGGCAGCCGTGCACAGGCCGTTCGGTGACCACATGTACCGGGTGGTCTCCGGGCAGCGGCAGTCCCGCGTCGAGCGGGGGATCTACCGGCTGGTCGGGGTGGACCCGGCGGCGGAGCAGTCCTGGGGGGTGTACGCCCGCGCCGTGCTGGCCTTCTCCGCCGTGTCGGTGCTGTTCCTGTACGCGTTCCAGCGGGTGCAGGACAGGTTGTGGCTGTCGCTGGGCTTCGAGCCGGTGGTGCCGCACGGGGCGTGGAACACGGCGGTGTCGTTCGTGACCAACACGAACTGGCAGTCGTACTCCGGCGAGTCGACCATGGGCCACCTGGTGCAGATGGCCGGGCTGGCGGTGCAGAACTTCGTCTCCGCCGCCGTCGGCGTCGCCGTGGCCGTCGCCCTGGTCCGCGGGTTCGCCCGCAGCCGCACCGGGCACCTGGGCAACTTCTGGGTGGACCTGACCCGGATCGTGCTACGGATCCTGCTGCCGGTCGCGGTGCTCGGCGCGCTCGCCCTGATGGCCGGCGGCGTGGTGCAGAACCTCTCCGCCGGCACCGAGGTCACCACCCTGACCGGCGGTACGCAGACGATCACCGGCGGTCCGGTGGCCGGCCAGGAAGTGATCAAGGAGTTGGGCACGAACGGTGGCGGCTTCTACAACGCCAACAGTTCCCACCCGTTCGAGAACCCGACGGCGTGGACGAACTGGATCGAGATCTTCCTGATCCTGCTGATCCCGTTCAGCCTGCCCCGGGTCTTCGGCCGGATGGTCGGCCAGCGGCGGCAGGGCCACGCGATCGCCGCCGTGATGGCGATCCTCGCGCTGGCCAGCGTCACCCTGACCAACGTGTTCGAGGTGACCGGCCACGGCACCGTGCCGCAGGCGGTCGGGGCGGCCCTCGAAGGCAAGGAGGTGCGGTTCGACGTGTCGAACTCGGCGACCTTCGCCGCCGCGACCACGCTGACCTCGACCGGTGCGGTGAACTCGTTCCACGACTCGTACACGTCGCTCGGCGGCATGATGACGATGGTCAACATGATGCTCGGCGAGGTCGCCCCCGGTGGCACCGGCTCCGGCCTCTACGGGCTGCTGATCCTCGCCGTGATCACCGTCTTCGTGGCGGGTCTGATGGTCGGGCGCACCCCGGAGTACCTGGGCAAGAAGATCGGGTCCCGGGAGATCAGGTTCGCCTCCCTCTACTTCCTGATCACCCCGGCGCTGGTCCTGACCGGCACCGCGGCCGCGTTCGCCACCGGCAACGCCTCGACGGCGCTGAACGTCGGCCCGCACGGGCTCTCCGAGGTGCTCTACGCGTTCACCTCGGCCAGCAACAACAACGGTTCCGCGTTCGCCGGCATCACGGTCAACACCACGTGGTGGGACACCGCGCTGGGCCTGTGCATGCTGCTCGGCCGGTTCCTGCCGATCGTCTTCGTGCTCGCCCTGGCCGGCTCCCTGGCCCGGCAGGCACCCACGCCCGCCTCCGAGGGCACCCTGCCCACGCACCGGCCGCTCTTCGTCGGGATGGTCGTCGGCGTCACGGTGCTCCTCGTCGCGCTGACCTACCTGCCCGCCCTCGCGCTCGGCCCGCTGGCCGAAGGGCTGTGACCATCATGAGAGAGAAGGACATGACCACGTCCATGCCGGCACCGCACGGCACCGCCGACGCGGGAACCGCCGGCACTCCGGCCACCCGGGGCAACCGGGTCGGCGGCGGCCTGCTCGACCCCGAGCAGTTGATCAGATCTCTGCCCGACGCGCTGCGCAAGCTCGATCCGCGCACGCTGTGGCGCAACCCGGTGATGCTGATCGTCGAGATCGGCGCCGCCTTCACCACCGTCCTCGCGGTGGCCGACCCCACGGTGTTCGCCTGGGCCGTCACCGGCTGGCTGTGGCTGACCGTGCTCTTCGCCAACCTCGCCGAGGCCGTCGCCGAGGGCCGGGGCAAGGCCCAGGCCGCGACCCTGCGGCAGGCGAAGAAGGACACCATCGCCACCCGGCTGGTCGGCTGGGCGCCCGGCCTGCGCGCCCACGCCTACCGGGACGAGGCCGTGCCCGCGCCGGAGCTGAGGCAGGGCGACGTCGTCCTGGTCGAGGCCGGCGGGATCATCCCCGGGGACGGTGACGTCGTCGAGGGCATCGCCAGCGTCGACGAGTCGGCCATCACCGGCGAGTCCGCCCCCGTGATCCGGGAGTCCGGCGGCGACCGCAGCGCGGTCACCGGCGGCACGAAGGTGCTCTCCGACCGGATCATCGTCAAGATCACCCAGAAACCGGGGGAGAGCTTCGTCGACCGGATGATCGCCCTCGTCGAGGGCGCCAACCGGCAGAAGACCCCGAACGAGATCGCCCTGAACATCCTGCTCGCCGCGCTGACCGTCATCTTCCTGCTCGCGGTGGTCACCCTCCAACCCCTGGCGATCTTCGCCAAGGGCTACCAGGCCGCCGCGCCGGACACCGGCGCGATCACCGACGCCGGGGTCTCCGGGGTGGTGCTGGTCTCGCTGCTGGTCTGCCTGATCCCCACCACCATCGGCGCGCTGCTGTCGGCGATCGGCATCGCCGGCATGGACCGCCTGGTGCAGCGCAACGTCCTGGCCATGAGCGGGCGCGCGGTGGAGGCCGCCGGTGACGTGAACACGCTGCTGCTGGACAAGACCGGCACCATCACCCTCGGCAACCGGCAGGCCGCCGAGTTCCTCCCGGTCGAGGGCGTGGACGCGGCCACCGTCGCCGACGCCGCGCAACTGTCCAGCCTCGCCGACGAGACCCCCGAGGGACGCTCGGTGGTCGTGCTGGCCAAGAACGACTTCGGGCTGCGCGAGCGCGAGCCGGGGCTGATGCCGCACGCCACCTTCGTGCCGTTCACCGCGCAGACCCGGATGAGCGGCGTGGACCTGACGCCCGACGCCACCGTCGACGGCGGCACCACCGGGGCGGCCCGCCGGGTCCGCAAGGGCGCCGCCGCCGCGGTGATGAAGTGGGTACGCGACAACGGCGGGCACCCCACCGACCAGGTCGGCGACATCGTGGACGCGATCAGCGGCTCCGGCGGCACCCCCCTCGTCGTGGCCGAGCACGTCGCGGGAGAGCCGGCCCGGACGCTCGGGGTCATCCACCTCAAGGACGTGGTCAAGTCCGGCATGCGGGAGCGGTTCGACGAGATGCGCCGGATGGGCATCCGCACCGTGATGATCACCGGCGACAACCCGCGCACCGCGAAGGCCATCGCCGACGAGGCCGGCGTGGACGACTTCCTGGCCGAGGCCACCCCCGAGGACAAGCTCGCCCTGATCAAACGGGAGCAGGAGGGCGGCCGGCTGGTCGCGATGACCGGCGACGGCACCAACGACGCGCCCGCCCTCGCCCAGGCCGACGTCGGCGTGGCGATGAACACCGGCACGTCGGCCGCGAAGGAGGCCGGCAACATGGTCGACCTCGACTCCGACCCCACCAAGCTGATCGAGATCGTGGAGATCGGCAAACAGTTGCTGATCACCCGGGGCGCGCTGACCACGTTCTCCATCGCCAACGACATCGCCAAGTACTTCGCGATCATCCCGGCCATGTTCGCCGGCATCTACCCCAGCCTCGACGCACTGAACATCATGCGCCTGGCCAGCCCCGAATCGGCGATCCTCGCCGCGGTCATCTTCAACGCCCTGGTGATCATCGCCCTCATCCCGCTCGCCCTGCGCGGCGTGCGGTACCGGCCCGCCGCCGCGTCGAAACTGCTCAGCCGCAACCTGCTGGTCTACGGCCTCGGCGGGATCGTCGTGCCGTTCCTCGGCATCAAGCTCATCGACATGCTCCTCCAGCTCATCCCAGGGATCTCGTGATGCGCCTACCCGTCTGGCTGACCCAACACCTCGCCGCCCTGCGCGCCCTGCTGGTCTTCACCGTCCTGCTCGGGCTCGCCTACCCGCTCGCCCTCGTCGCCGCCGGCCGGCTCCCCGGCCTCGACGGCCGGGCCGACGGCTCGCTTGTCGACGCGGGCGGCCGGACCGTCGGCAGCGCCCTGATCGGGCAGGCGTTCACCGACGCCGACGGCGACCCCGTCCCGCGCTACTTCCAGTCCCGGCCGTCGGCTGCCGGCGACGGCTACGACCCCACCTCCACCGCCGCCAGCAACCTCGGCCCCGAGAGCGTGGTCGACACCATCGCCGCCGATCCCGAGGAGTCGACGCCGAGCCTGCTCACCCAGGTCTGCACGCGCAGCAGGGCCGTCGGTGAGCTCGACGGCGTCGACGGCCGCCGCCCGTACTGCACCCCGGACGGAGTGGGCGCGGTGCTCGCCGTGTTCCGGGCGAACGGGCTGACCGGGCCGGTGACCCGGGCGGTCAGCGTCAACCAGACCGGCCCGGCCGCCCCGTTCCTCGCCACCTACCAGGGCGTACCTGTCGAACTGGCGAAGCCGGGCGAGGACTACGTCGCCGCCGGCGGGATCGTCACCCCGATCCGGGGCGACGCACCCGCCGAGCCGGCGGTGCCCGCCGACGCGGTCACCGCCAGCGGCAGCGGCCTCGACCCGCACATCAGTCCCGCGTACGCGCGGCTCCAGGTCGCCCGGGTCGCCCGCGAGCGCGGCGCGGACCCGGCGGTGGTCCGTGACCTGGTCGACCGGCACACCACGGGCCGGGCGCTGGGCTTCATGGGCGAACCGGGCGTCAACGTCCTGGCCCTCAACCTCGCTCTCGACGAGCGGTTCCCCGCCCGCTGACCGATGCCCCGGGCGGGGCCGGCCCTCCGGCCGGCCCCGCCCACGTGCCCGGCGGACACTCCCGCCAGGCCGGCGCTGACCGGGGACCGCCGCACCAGCGGCCGCGACCAGGGAGGATCGTCTGCGTGTCACGAGGAGAGCTGCGCATCTACCTGGGGGCCGCCCCCGGCGTCGGCAAGACCTACGCCATGCTGGAGGAGGCCCGACGCCGCGCGGAACGCGGCACCGACGTGGTGATCGGCTTCGTCGAGACCCACGGCCGCCCGCACACCGCGGCCATGATCGGCGACCTGGAGCAGGTGCCGCGCCGCGCGATCACCTACCGCGGTGTCGAGTTCACCGAGATGGACCTCGACGCCGTGCTCGCCCGCCGGCCCGAGCTGGTGGTGGTCGACGAGCTGGCCCACACCAACGTGCCGGGAGCCCGCAACGACAAGCGCTGGCGGGACGTCCAGGAGATCCTCGACGCCGGCATCAGCGTGCTGTCCACGGTCAACGTGCAGCACCTGGAGTCGATCAACGACGTCGTCGCCCAGATCACCGGCACGACCCAGCGGGAGACGGTGCCCGACGAGGTCGTCCGGGCCGCCGAGCAGGTCGAACTGGTCGACATGACCCCGGAGGCGCTGCGTCGCCGGATGGCCCACGGCAACATCTACCGCCCCGACCGGATCGACGCCGCGCTCGGCAACTACTTCCGGGTCGGCAACCTCACCGCCCTGCGCGAACTCGCCCTGCTCTGGCTGGCCGACAAGGTCGACGAGCAGCTCGACGCCTACCGCGCCCAGCAGGGGATCTCCGACACCTGGGAGGCCCGCGAGCGGGTGGTCGTCGCGCTCACCGGCGGCCCGGAGGGCGACACGCTGATCCGCCGGGCGGCCCGGGTCGCCGCCCGGAGCAAGGGCGCCGACCTGCTCGCCGTGCACGTGGCCCGCAGCGACGGCCTGGCCGGCGTGGACCCCGCCCGGCTGGCCCGGCAGCGGGTCCTGGTGGAGAGCCTCGGCGGCACGTACCACCAGGTGCTCGGCACCGACGTCCCGGCGGCCCTGCTGGACTTCGCCCGTGGCGTCAACGCCACCCAACTCGTCCTCGGCGCCAGCCGCCGGGGGCGCTTCGCCCAGGTGCTCTCCCGAGGGGTCGGGGTCACCACCACCGCGCTGTCCGGGCCGATCGACGTACACCTGGTCACCCATCCCGAGGCGGGCCGTGGCCGGCGCGCCACCGGCGTGCCGGCGGCCCTGTCGCGCCGCCGCCGGCTGCTGGGGTTCGCGCTCGCCGGGTTCGGCATGCCGCTGCTCACGGTGCTGCTGCGGGCGCTGCCGGACCTCACGCTGACCAACGACATCCTGCTGTTCCTCGCCGGGGTGGTGGGGGTGGCACTGGTCGGCGGCCGGTGGCCGGCGCTGGTCGCCGCGCTCGGCGGGTCGCTGCTGCTGAACTGGTTCTTCACCCCGCCCTACCACGCGCTGACCATCGCCGAGGCGGACAACCTGCTCGCCCTCGGCGTCTTTGTCGGCGTCGCCGTCGCGGTGAGCTGGGTCGTCGACGTCGCCGCCCGCCGCACCCGGGAGGCCGCCCGCGCGTCCGCCGACGCGCAGACCCTGGCCACGGTGGCCGGCGGGGTGCTGCGCGGGGAACGCCCGCTGCCGGCGCTGCTGGGCCGGTTGCGGGAGACGTTCGCGCTGCGTGCCGTCAGCGTCCTGGAGTTGGCCCCCGACGCCCAGGGGCGCCCCACCCGCGCCCGCGACGAGGGCGCCTGGCGCGTGGTGGCCAGCGTGGGCGAGTCGCCGGCGGGCAGCCCCGGCGCGGGGGAGACGGCGGTGCCGGTGGACGACCGGCTGACCGTGGTGCTCAGCGGCCGGCGGCTGGAGGCCGCCGACCGGCGCATCGTCGAGGCGTTCGCCGCCCAGGCCGCCGTCGCGCTGCGCCAGGAGCGCCTCGCCGAGGAGGCCGCCACCGCCCGGCCGCTGGCCGAGGCCGACCGGATGCGCACCGCGCTGCTGGCGGCCGTCAGCCACGACCTGCGTACGCCGCTGGCCTCGGCCAAGGCCGCCGTGAGCAGCCTGCGCAGCCCCGACATCGAGTTCGAGGCCGAGGACCGTGACGAGCTGCTGGCCACCGCCGACGAGTCCCTCGACCGGCTCGGCCGGCTGGTGGCGAACCTGCTGGACATGAGCCGGCTCCAGGCCGGGGCGCTGGGCGTCAGCGTCACGGCGATCGGGCTGGAGGACGCCGTGCCCCTGGCCCTGGACGAGCTGGGCCCGGTCGCGGCCGACGTCACCACCGACATCCCGGCCGACCTTCCGGCCGCCAGCGCCGACCCGGGGCTGCTGGAGCGGGTCCTGGTCAACATCGTCGCCAACGCGCTGCGGCACAGCCCGCCCGGGCAGCCGCCGACGATCACCGCCAGCGCCCACGCCGGGCAGGTGGAGCTGCGGGTCATCGACACCGGCCCCGGCATCCCCGAGGACCAGTGGGAGCACGTCTTCCTGCCGTTCCAGCGGCTCGGCGACCGGGACAACCAGACGGGGGTGGGCCTCGGCCTGGCGCTGTCCCGGGGCCTGGCCGAGGCGATGGGTGGCAGCATCACCCCCGAGACCACCCCCGGCGGCGGGCTGACGATGGTGCTGCGGCTGCCCGTCACCGCCCAGCCGCCACCGTCGGAAGGGCCACCGGCATGACCCGCATCCTCGTCGTGGACGACGAACCGCAGATCCTCCGCGCCCTGCGGATCAACCTGCGGGCCCGGGGCTACGACGTCGAGATGGCCGCCACCGGGGCCGCCGCGCTCAGGGCCGCCGCCAGCCACCCGCCCGACCTCGTGGTGCTCGACCTCGGCCTGCCCGACATCGACGGCACCGAGGTGATCCGGGGGCTGCGTGGCTGGACCACGGTGCCGATCATCGTGCTCTCCGGCCGGGCCGGCAGCGAGGACAAGGTCGCCGCCCTCGACGCCGGCGCGGACGACTACGTCACCAAGCCCTTCGGGGTGGACGAACTCCTCGCCCGGATCCGGGCCGTCACCCGCCGCCTCGCCGTGGCACCCGGCGACACCGCCCTCGCGGCCCTGCGGGTGGGTCGGCACACCGTCAACCTGGCCGACCGCACGGTCACCCGCGACGACGGCGCCGAGGTGCGGCTCACCCCGACGCAGTGGGCCATGCTCGACAAGCTGCTGCGGCACCCCGGCAAACTCGTCAGCCAGCGCCAGCTCCTGCACGACGTGTGGGGCCCGGAGTACCAGCACGAGACCAACTACCTGCGTCAGTACATGGCCCAACTGCGGCGCAAGCTCGAGGATGACCCCGCCCGTCCCCGCCACCTCATCACGGAACCGGGCATGGGCTACCGCTACCGGCCCTGACCGCCCCGGTCAGACCGTGCCCGGCGATCCGGTCGGGCGCGAGCGCGGCGGGCATGCCGAACGCCACGACGTGCCGGGCACCGACGAAGGCGTTGGTCTCCACGATCTTCCCGTCCTCGATCCGGAGCACGTCGACGACCAGCGCCTCGTGGTGCGGGCTGCCGGGCCGGCGGAGGTAGCCGATCAGCGCCGGGCGCCCGTTGGCCGAGGTACGGAACGTGCGCCAGGCGAGCGGCCGGCCAAGGAACTCCGCCGCCGCGTCGATCCCGACGACCGGCGGCTCGGGCGGCATCGTGATCCGTACGTCCTCGGCGAGCAGCGCCCGGAACGCCGCCGGATCCCTCGCCTCGGCGTAGCGGCGCAGGATCTCCTCGTCCGCGCTGGTGAGTCGCGGGCGGCGCCAGCTCTGCGGGTCTGCCGGCGCGTGCTGCCGCAGGGTGTGGCGGGCCCGTTGGAGGAGGCTGTTGGCGGCCGGCACGGCGGTGTCGAGCGCCCCGGCGACCTCCTGCGGCGTCCAGCCGCAGACGTCGCGCAGCACGAAGGCCACCCGCTGCCGTGGGGGCAGATACATCAGCGCCGCGATCAGGGCCAGCTCGACGGTCTCCCGGGCGACCAGACCGGTCTGCGGGTCGTCGGCCAGCAGTGCGTCGGGATAGGGGCCGAGTTGCTCGGACCACTCCAGCGGGTCGCCGTACGCCCTCGTCCGGTGACTGGCCGCCCTGCGGCTGTCGAGGAAGACGTTGGTGGCGATCCGGTAGAGCCAGGTGCGCGCCGCCGCGCGCCCCTCGAACCGGTCCCGGGCCCGCCAGGCGCGCAGGAAGGTCTCCTGCACCAGGTCGTCCGCGTCGGCGACGTTGCCGGCGAGGCGGTAGCAGTGCACGTGCAGCTCACGCCGGTGCTCGTCGAAGGCACGCCGGAGCCATGCCGCCTGCTCGACAGGCGAGTCGGACATGTGTTCTCCCCTGAGCCGGGCCGTCCCCACGACCGTACCGACGAACGCCGGCCGGTCCGTCATCGGTGACCGATGACGATCGCCGACTCGCTCGTCCGTACCGGCGACCTGTTCGGACCCACGAAGGAGACCACCATGACGGCAACCCCGGAGACCCGCGCCGCCACACCCCCGGTCGTCGACCGGGAGACCTGGCTGCGCGCCCGCGACGAACTGCTGGCCCGGGAGAAGGCCCACACCCGCGAGGGCGACGCGATCGCGGCCGCCCGCCGCCACCTGCCGATGACCCTGATGCCGCCGGTGACGCTGCGCGGCCCCGGCGGGGAGACCCCGCTGGTCGACGTGTTCGAGGGCCGCCGGATGCTCATCGCCTACTTCCACATGTGGCACGACGGCGAGCCGTTCGAGGACCAGTGCGAGGGGTGCACCTTCTCGACCTGCCACATGCGGACGCTGGACTACCTGCACGCCCGGGACGTCACCTACGCCGTGTTCGGCGAGGGCCCCTACGCCGAGGGCGCCGCGCTCGCGGAGTTCATGGGCTACCCGTTCGCCTGGTATTCGGCCCAGGACTCCGACCCGGTCCTGGCCGACGGTCGCGACTTCGGGTTCATCGCGTGCTACCTGCGCGACGGCGACCGGGTCTACGAGACCTACTGGACCACCGGGCGGGGCGTGGAGGCGTTGATGACGAGCTACCACGCCCTGGATCTCACGGTGTACGGCCGGCAAGAGCGGTGGGAGGAGTCCCCCGCGGGCTGGCCGCGGGTGACCGGGCACCCGTGGCGCCTCGACGGCCGCCCGGTGGCGCAGTGGAGCCGCCCGGGCGTCACACCGGTGCCGTCCTGCTGCCGCTGACCGGCGGCAGCCGTGGACCGTGGGTAATCCAGATCAGTTACAGGAAGCGTTACTGGATCGATTGCTAGCGTTCTCCCGCCGACACCTGAGGGGAGAGCGGTGATGACCCTTTCGCCGGCACCGGGCCTTCGCCCGCGTCGCCCGTTCGCCGCGCTCCCGGCCACCGGCCTGCTGGTGTTCCCGGTGCTGGTGGCCGCCGCCGCGGCCGTCGGGCACGCGACCACCGGCCGGTTCTGGGGCGACCTCGCGGTCTACCGGGCGGGCGCGGTGGCCGCCGCACACGGCGACGGGCGACTCTACGAGGTCGTCCACCGCGGCACCGACGGCATCGCGCTGGGCTTCACGTACCCGCCGTTCGCCGCGTTGCTGCTGGGACCGCTGGCGTACGTCGACGCCACCGTCGGGGTCGGGCTCTGGACGTTGGCCTCGGTCGTGGCGTTGTCGGCCGTGGTACGCGTGGCGCTGCGCGCCGCCGGGTCCGGCGCCGCCGGCCGGGCCGGCCCGGTACTCCTGGGCACGGCCGCGGCGCTGCCGATGTTCCCGGTGGCCGGCCACCTCCAGGTCGGCCAGGTGGGCCTGTTCCTGATGCTGCTCGTGTTGCTGGACCTGACCTCCGATCCCCGCGGCCGCTGGCACGGCCTCGGGGTGGGCGTCGCCGCCGGGATCAAGCTCACCCCGCTGCTGTTCGTGGCGTACCTGCTCTGCGTCGGCCGGTGGCGGGCGGCGGGCGTGGCCCTGACCGGGTTCGCCGCCACCGTCGGGATCGGGTTCGCCTGGCGGCCGGGGGACTCGGCCCGGTTCTGGGGCGGCGGCCTGCTCGACACCGCCCGGGTCACCGGTGATCCCCGTACGGTGCTGAACCAGTCGCTGCACGGCGCGCTGGCCCGGCTCGCCGACAGCACCGACGTGCGCGCCGTCTGGCTGCCGGTGGCGGCGCTGACGGCGCTGGCCGGGATCGTGCTCGCGGCGCGGTGCGCCCGCGCGGGCGAGGAGTTCCTCGGGGTGCTCGCCTGCGCGGCCACCGGCCTCCTCGTCTCCCCGGTCTCCTGGCACCACCACTGGGTGTGGTGCGTGCCGGCGCTGGTGCTGCTGGCGGTGCGGGCCCGGCGGACCGGCGACCGGCCCGCGATGGCGCTCGGCGCGCTGCTCTGGGCCGGCTTCGTGGCGAGCGCCGCCTGGACGGTCATCGGCCTGCGCGGCGAGGACCTGCACTTCCAGGGGTGGGAGTTGCCGCACACCAACATGTACGTGCTGGTCGGGGTGGTGGCGCTGGGCTGGCTGGCGCTGCGCCGGGGCGGGCCGCGGGCCGGCACCGACCCGCCCGGCCCGGCGTCCGCCCCGCCCGACGATCAGCACGAGAGGGACGGTGACACCGTGACCCGCGCCGACACCATCGAGGACCGGACCCGGTGAGGGTCTCCGTGGTCGTGCCCAACTTCAACAAGGAGCGAACGCTGCACGAGTGCCTGTCGGCGGTGTACGCCCAGACCCCGCCGCCGGCCGAGGTGATCGTCGTCGACGACGCCAGCACCGACCGGTCCCGGCGGATCGCGGCCGGCTTCCCCTGCACGGTGCTGGCGTTCCCGGTCAACCGGGGCGTGTCGGCGGCCCGCAACGCCGGCGCCGCCCGGGCGACCGGGGACGTGCTGTTCTTCGTCGACTCGGACATCGCGCTGGCGCCCGGCGCGCTGGCCGCCGCCGTACGCACCCTCGACGCGCACCCCGACTGCGGGGTGGTGCAGGGCATCTACGACCTGCGCCCGCTGCACGACGACGGGCCGGTCGAGGCGTACAAGACGCTGTTCGAGCACTTCTGGCGGCGCCGGTCGACAGGCGTGACGGCGACCACGATGTTCGCGCTCACCGCCGTGCCCAGGGCCGTCTTCGACCTGGTCGGCGGCTTCGACGAGCGGCTGCGCGACGCCGAGGACGTGGAGTTCGGCACCCGGTTGCCGCAGCGCTACGAGATCCGGGTGAGCGACGAGATGGTCGGCCGCCACGACGACGTGGACCGGCTGCGGCCGTACCTGTCGGAGCTGTTCCGCCGCGCAATGACGTACGCCGACGCGGTCGTCGTGACCCGGTGGGAGCGCCCGGCCGCCGGGGCGGACGCGGCGGGCCGCACACCGCACCGGATCGACCTCGGCTCGGTGGTCGGCATGGCCGCCAGCGGGCTGGCCGTGGGCACCGGGCCGCTGGCCCTCGTGTCGCCCTGGCTGGCCCTGGCGCCGGTGGGCCTGGTCGCCGCCTTCGTCGTGGCGGACCGGGAACTGCTGGCGTTCGCCCTGCGGCACCGCGGCCCGAGGTTCCTGCTCTACGCCGCCTGGCTGCGGTGGCTGACGCATCTGACGGAGTTCGTCGGGATGGGCCTGGGCGTCTGCGGCGCCCTGCTGCGGCGGGTCCGCGCGGGCCGGTCCCGGCCGGTGACCCTGGTGTCGCGCCGGTGAGGGCGCGCTGGTGGCGGCTGGTGAACCACGCGTTCACCGTGGCCTTCGTGGTGGCCCTGACCGTCGGGCTGGTGCTGTTCGTGCGCGCCCAGGACTGGGCTCCGGTGTCCACACTGGCCGGCCAGTTGGATCCCGTCCAGGTGGGCGTGGCGCTGACCGGCGCCCTGCTGATCAACGCGGCCGGGCTGCTGCTGGGGCTCGTCTCCTGGCGGGCGCTCTTCGTCGACCTCGGCGCGGCGGTCGACAGGTGGACCGCGTACCGGCTGTTCTTCGTGGGGTTCCTGGCCAAGTTCGTCCCGGGCCGCTTCGTCGCCCTGCCGGTGCTGCTGCGGATGGGCAAGGAGATCGAGGTGGGGCCGGTCCGGCTCGCCGGGGTGTTCCTGCTCAGCTGGGCGGTGGTCGCGATGACCGGGACGACGGTCGGGCTCGCGGCGGGACCGGCGCTGCTGTCGGGCGCCGCCGGGTGGCTGCTGCTCGCCACGGTCCCCCTGGTCGTGCTCTACGCCCGCCCGGACCTGCTCAACCGTGGGCTCACCGCGGCGGCCCGGCTGCTGCGGCGCGAGCCGCCGCAGGTCGCCGCCTCCCGTGCCGGCGTCCGGCGGGCCATCACCGCGCAGTCGCTGTCCTGGTTCGTGTCCGGGCACCACCTGTGGCTGCTCGCGGTGACCGCCGGCGCGCCGCCGCTGCGGTCGTACGTGGTCTGCGTCGCCGGGTTCGCCGCCGCCACCGTCGCCGGGCTGGTGGTGATGGTCGCCCCGGACGGCCTGGGCGTACGCGAGGCGGTGCTCATGATCGGGCTGGCCACCGTGCTGCCGGTGACCGTGGCCACGCCGGTGGTGCTGGTCAGCCGGCTGGTCTGCGCGCTCAGCGAGGTGGCGGTCGGCGGGGGCGGGCTGCTGCTGGCCCAGTACATGCACCGGCGTCGTCCCGGCCCGGTCGAGCGGGCGGCACCGGTCGGCTGACGCGGCCCGCACGCGGCGGGTCCCTGCTCCACGGGTCCCTGACCCACGAGTCCCTGGTCCACCGGACCGGTTCCTGCGGAGAGAGTCGGTGACATCCATGTCGAACGCGCCACTGCGGACGATGGCACGGCTGGTCGGAGCGCCGGTGCGCGCGCTGGTGCGACGCAGCCCCAGGCTGACGGCCGCGCTCTGGGACACCCAGTACGCGCTGGGCTTCTGGCGCTACCTGGACGGGACGGGCGACGGGGCCCTGCCGCTGTCGCTGATCGAGACGTGGGCGCCGCGCCCGACGATCCTCGACCTGGGCTGCGGCACCAGCGCCAACCTGCCGCTGGCCCGTGGCCGGTACCGGCACTACCACGGCGTGGACATCAGCCGGCGGGCGATCGAGACGGCCCGGTCGCTCGGCCGGCCGGACGCGTCGTACGAGGTGGCCGACATCCGGGCGTACGAGACCCCGGACCGGTACGACGCCATCCTGCTGCGCGAGGTCATCTACTACCTGTCAGTCGCGGAGGCGGAGCACCTGCTGCGCCGGCTGCCGGCGCTGCTGACCGCACGCGGCAGGATCCTCGTGCAGATCTACGACCCGGAGCGGTCCCGGCAGTTCGTGGAGGTGATCCGCGACTGCGGGCTCGACCTCACCACCGGGCCGCCGACCGGCTCGGACGACGGCGCGTCCGGCGCCTTCTTCGTCCTGACCCCCGTCGGCACGCCGCGATCCTGACTCCCCGTCGGCCGTTCCCCGCCGGCTCAGACCGTGACCCGCCGTTCCCACCACGGCCACACCGTCACCGGTTCGCTGCGCAGCAGCCGGCCGTGCAGGTCCTGGAGCCGGTGCCCGGGTTCCACCCCGAGCCGGTCGGTCAGCGTGGTCCGGGCGTCCTGGAAGGCGGTGAGCGCCTCGGCCCGGCGGGAGGTCTGCCCGAGCGCGACGAGCAGCAGCTCCCAGAGCCGCTCCCGCATCGGGTGCTCGGCCAGCATCCAGCGCAGCTCGGCGACGACGTTCTCGACGTCGCCGAGCAGCAGCCGTACGCCGGTCGCCTCTTCCAGCACGTCCTGGCGCAACTCGGTCAGCCGGATCCGTTCGGCCTCGGCGAGCGGGCCGGTGGCCTCGTACAGGGCCCGACCGGACCAGCGGGCCAGGCCCCGCTGGAAGAGGTAGAGCGCCTCGGGCAGGTCCGCCTGGGCGCGGGCGGCGCGGGCCGCCCGGACGTCCTGCTCGAAGCGGATGATGTCCACGGCGCCCGACGGGATGTCGAGGGTGTAGCCCGGTCGGGTGGAGCGGAGCACCCGGGCCAGGGCCGGCCGGCGGCCGGGCGGTTCCAGCACCCGGCGCAGCCGCCCGATGTAGGTGTGCACCATGTTCTCCACCGAGTCGGGTCGACGGCCGGCCCAGATCGCGTCGACGATCTGCGCGACCGACATCACCATGCCGCTGCGCAACGCCAGCACCGCCAGGACCTCCCGTTGCCGGGGGGTGCCCAGGTAGAGGTGGGTGTCCCCCCGGTAGGCCCGCACCGGCCCCAGGAGCATTATGGACAGTTCATCGTGCGGCATCAGGTGTCTCCCCCACCCAGAGGAGCCGGGCGTCACGACCCGGCTCGGCACTTGTCGACGGTGCTGTCCGGGCACCCGGGGCCCACGGCGTCGGGGGCGGGCACGTAACGGCAGGCGAGTCGACTGTCAGCGTGCGTTCGGCGGTTTCCCGCTCCGGGAAAGGCCGTCGGGGCATCCACGCCACCTACCGGTCGTCCGGGACGGTCACGAAGCGAAGCCCTCGACCGGTCAACCTCGGGAGGACCTCGGCCAGGGCCGCGACGGTCTGCGACCGGTCGCCGCCGCCGTCGTGGCAGAGGATGATCTGCCCGGGACGGGTACGGGACAGCGTCCGGGTGATCCGGGGGACCCCGGGACTGCGCCAGTCGCTGGGGTTGACCGTCCAGTCGACCGGGGCGAGGCCGAGTTCGGCGGTGGTCCGCAGGACCCCGGGCGACCAGTTGCCGCCGGGCGCGCGGAACAGCCGCGGCGTGACCCCGGTGGCGTCCTCGATCACCCGCTGGGTCCGCTCGATCTCCGACCGGAGCTCGTGCCGGGGCAGCGCGGCGAACGGCTGCGGGTGCGACATGGAGTGGTTGCCGATCAGGTGGCCGGCGGCCAGCACCTGCCGGGCGAGGTCCGGATGTTCCCGTACCCGGTCGCCGATGAGGAAGAACGTGGCCCGTACGCCGTGCCGGGCGAGCAGGTCGAGCGTCGGGGGAGTCCACCGGGGGTGGGGTCCGTCGTCGATGGTGAGCGCGACGTCGTCGCCGGCCACGCCGAACGCCGGCCGGCGCGGGCCGCCGAGCGTGGGGCGGCGGCGCAGGAGCTGTTGGCCGCGGTAGGCGAAGAGCAGGTAGTGCAGCGCCTGGGCGGACAGGTGGGAGCAGAGCCGGGCGGCCGGTCCCCGGGAGCCGCTCATCGGGGCGTCTTCGCGGTGCTCACCCGGGTCGGCCCGAAGTCGCGGTCGGCGAGATGGCGCAACCCGCCCACCACGGCTCCGGTGACGACGGCCAACTGGACCAGCAGGTGCACGGCGAAGAAGAAGACCGCGAACGCGGGGCCGCGCCGGCGCAGGACGAACCGCAGCAGGCCGGGCTCGGCGACCATGAACAGCGCGAAGAACAGCAGGGACAGCAGCGGCCAGCCGCCGCCGAACGCCGCCGCCGGCAGGGCCGCCGGCACCAGGGTCGCGCTGATCAGGCCGGCCGGGCTGTTGGCGCGGATGCCGGCCGGCCCGCGTTCGGCCAGGGCCACCGGGACCAGCAGCTGCGAGCGGTGGAACTGCTTGCGCAGCAGCGCGCCGAGCCGGCTGTCGTCGTCGTGCCGGCAGACGACCGTGTCGGTGAGGACGATGCCGTACCGGTCGCCCATCCGGTCGCCGAGTTCGACGTCCTCCGAGGCGCGCAGGTTCTCGTCGAACAGCCCGACCGTGGCGAAGACCTCGCGGCGGATGAGGCAGACCGCGAAGAGGGTGGTGCGCACCCGCCCGACGTTGCGCAGCCGCCAGTAGTGGCCGTGCAGCAGCCGGTACGCCTCGACGGGCCCGTCGTCGACCAGCGGTTCGAGGGCGTAGATGCCGTGTACGCAGGCGACGTCCGGCTCCTCGCGCAGGACCGCGAGGGCGTTGTCCAGCGCGTCCGGCTCGGGCGCGCAGTCGGAGTCGAGGAAGAAGAGCAGCTCGCCGGTGCTGGCCTGGATGCCGCGGTTGCGGGCGGCGGCCGGCCCGGCGTTGCGGTCGGTGACCAGCAGCCGGCACGGGAACCGCCGCGCGATCTCCCGGGTGTCGTCGGTGCTGGCGTCGTCGACGACGATGACCTCGGTCACCGGGTGTCGCTGCCGGTAGACCGCTTCGAGGCACGCTCCCAGCGTCTTCGCGCTGTTGTGGGCGGGGATGATGACCGACACCGTCGGCGGCATGATCAGCACCTCACCGGGACGTAGGGTAATGCGTAAGAAATAGACGGGGGAATTTCTGTGGGCCGCGACCAAGTTATCGACCGGCCGCCCCTTCCCGCAAGGGTTGCCTTGCGTAGTCAAGGTTCCATACAGTATCGGTCCAGGAAAGATTTCGGGGCGATAGATAGCGTCGCAGCATGCCCAATCTGGTCAGCGTCGAGGAATGCGAGCGGCTCACCGTTCGCGAGGTGCACGACCTCTATCGGCGGTACGTGAACGCAAGCCAGGTCAATCTGATGACCTCGTTCGGGTTCGGCCGAGAATTGGTCGAGCACGCCGAGGGCGCCTACCTGACATTACGCGACGGCCGGCGCGTCCTCGACCTCACCGGCGGGGTCGGGGTGCTCAACCACGGCCACAACCATCCACGCATCGTAGCGGCCCGGCAACGGTTCGCCGAGAGGCGGCGGATGGAAGTCCACAAGACATACTTTTCGCCCTACCTTGCGGCGCTCGGCCACAATCTGGCGCAGCTGCTGCCCGGTGACCTTTCCATGTCGTTCCTCCCCAACTCCGGTGCGGAGGCGGTGGAGGGGGCGGTGAAGCTCGCCTTCAAATACCATGGTGGCCGGCGGAGGACAATCCTGCGCGCGGACTGCGGTTTCCACGGAAAGCTGCTCGGCTCCGGCGGGTTGACCGGTCAGCCCCACTTCGATTTTCCGACAATTCCGGGCATCGTCCCATTTACTTACGGCGACCTGGATTCCGTCCGGGCGGCTATCGAGGCGCACCCCAGGGACGTCTATGCCCTGATCGTGGAACCGTTCAGCGCCTCCACCATTCAGTGGTGCGATGAAGGTTTCCTTCGCGGCGTACGGGAACTGTGCGACCGGCACGACATCGTGCTGATCTTCGATGAGATCTACACCGGGTGGGGCAAGACGGGCAGCCTCTTCTACTTCATGCGCTACCCGGACCTGGTGCCGGACGTGCTCACCACGAGCAAGTCCTTCGGTGGCGGCAAGTCGTCCATTTCGGCCTTCGTCGCCCGCGAACCGGTCTTCCGTAAGGCGTACGACAACCTCACCGACGCGCTGTTGCAGAGCACCAGCACGACCTACTACGGCATGGGGGAGGAGTGCGTCACCGCCATCGAGGCGATCAACGTGGCGGTGGAGGACGACTACCCGGCGCGGGCCCGCGAGCTGGAACGCGTCCTGGAACCGGCCCTGAACCGGCTGGCCAAGGAGTATCCGGAGGCGGTCGGCCGGGTGGCGGGCGCCGGGGCGCTGTGGGGCGTGCAGATCGACGGCGGACCGAAGATCCTCGACCTGGTCGCCCGGCTCGCTCCGGGCGGCGTGGCCCGGGACCCCCGGTTCAAGGCGAAACTGGTGACCTGCGCCGTGGTCAACGCGCTCTACCGCGACCACGACATCTTCACCTACTACACGCTCAACGGCCTGAATCCGCTGGTCATCGGCCCGTCGCTGGTCACTGACCCGGCCGACGCGCAACGCGCCGTCGACGCCCTCGGCGAGGTGCTCGGCCAGGGGCTGAACCGCCTGGTGACCCGGTTCGTCGCGCAGAAGGTGGGCTCGCTGTGGTGATCGCGATCACCGGCGCCGCCGGCATGCTCGGCTCCCGGCTGGTCGACCGCCTCGCCGCCGACGGCCACCGGGTGCGCGGCGTCGACCTGCGGCCGGAGGCGGGAGTCACCGACGTCGGGGACGTCCGCGATGCCCGGCTCCTGGCCCGCGCGTTCGCCGACGCCACCGTCGTGATCCACTGCGCGGCGGCGCTGCCCAGCTATCCCGCCGACCAGATCCGGTCCGTCACCGTCGACGGCACGCGCGAGGTGTTCGCCGCCGCGCAGCGGGCCGGCGTGGCGCGGGTCGTCCACATCTCGTCGACCGCCGTCTACGGGCTGCCTAAGCGGGTGCCCACCCCGGAGGACCACCCGCGTGCGCCGGTCGACACCTACAGCGCGGCCAAGGCCGCCGCCGAGGAGATCGCCGACGGGTACCGCGCCGGTGGGCTGCCGGTGGCGGTGCTGCGCCCCAAGACCTTCGTCGGCCCCGGCCGGATGGGGCTGTTCTCGATGCTCTTCGAGTGGGCCGAGGAGGGCCGCAACTTCCCGGTGCTCGGTCGCGGCGACGTCCGGATCCAGATGTTCGCCGTCGACGACCTGGTCGACGCGGTGGTCACCGTCCTGCACGCCCCCGACGAGGTCGCCAACGACACGTACAACCTCGCGGCCGAGCGTTTCGGCACCATACGCGAGGACTTCCAGGCGGTCCTGGACGCCGCCGGGCACGGGCGGCGGGTGGTCTCCCTGCCCGCCCGGCCCGCGCTCGCCGCGCTCAGCCTGCTGGAGCGCAGCCGGCTCTCGCCCGTCTACGGGCGGCTGCTGCACAAGCTGATGGCCGACTCGTACGTGAGCATCGACAAGGCTCGTCACCGCCTCGGCTTCCAGCCGAAACTGTCCAACCAGGACGCCATCCTGCGCACCTTCGAGTGGTGGCGGGCCGAGCGGCACCGCGACCGGCCGGCGCGGGAGGGACGGACCAGCCGTGATCCCTGGCGGCAGGGCGCCCTGGCCGCCGCGAAGATCTTCTTCTGACAGGGGCCCCGATGACCGCCGTCGAAAGCGTGGTGGAGCCGGTCGCCCCGGTCGCCGCCGGACGCGTCGCGCGCCTGCCCACGCTCCTGCGACACCTCGTGGCGCTCGCCCGGCCGGGCCACGCCGTCAAGAACCTGCTCGCCGTCCCGCTGGCGTTGACCGACACACCGGTGTGGACGGCGACCGCCCTGTGGCGGTGCGTCTGGGCGGTGGCCGCGTTCACGCTCGCGTCGTCGGTGATCTACGTCGTCAACGACATCGCCGACCATCGCCTGGACCGGGCGCACCCGGACAAACGGCGCCGGCCGATCGCCGCCGGGCACGTATCGGTGCCGGTGGCCGTCGGGTACGCGGTCGTCCTCGCGGCGCTGCTGACCGCGCTGACCCTCAGCGGGCCGTCGATCCCCTGGTGGCCGCTGGTCGCCTACCTGGCGCTGAGCACCGCGTACAGCAGGTGGCTCAAGCACGTGCCGCTGCTGGACGTCTGCGTGGTCTCCGCCGGCTTCGTGCTGCGGGTCCTGCAGGGCTACGCCGCGACCGGCGCGGAGGCGTCCAGCCTGCTGCTGACCGCGGTGTTCAGCGGCTGCCTGGTGCTCGTCCTCGGCAAGCGCCGGCACGAGCTGGCCGCCCTCGGCGCGCCGCACCGGCCGGCACTGGCCGGGTACAACCTGCTGCTCGCCGACCACCTGCTCGGCCTCACCGCCTCGCTGGCCGGCACCGCCTTCCTGCTCTACCTGCACGTCGACGCGCCGGTCGACGCCTATCCACCCGTCGCGCTCGCGATCGTCGTGCCGCTGGGGCTGCTCGCCGCCTTCCGCTACCTCCAGGCGGTCCTGGTGCTGCGCACCGGCGGCGACCCGATCCGGATCCTGCTGCGCGACCGGATGATCGTCGGCTGCGCCGTACTGGCCGGCGCCACGCTGGCCCTGGCACAGATAACCGCCCGCTATCCACACCTGCTGACCTGGACGGACAGATGAACCATCCCCTGGTGTCGGTCATCGTGCCGAACTACAACTACGCCCGTGCGCTGCACCTGTGCCTCGACTCGATGCGGCGGCAGACGTACCCCCACCTGGAGATCATCGTGGTGGACGACTGCAGCACCGACGACTCGGTCGCGGTCGCCGAGGCGCACGGGGCGCGGGTGGTGCGTACGCCCCGCAACGGCGGGCCGGCCGCGGCCCGCAACCTCGGCGCGGCGACCGCGACGGGGGAGATCCTGTTCTTCATCGACTCCGACGTGGCGGCCAAGCCGGACGCGGTGGCGAACGCGGTCGAGCTGCTGACCGCCGACCCGACGATCGGGGCGGTCTGCGGCAACTACGACCCGGTGCCGCTGATCCGGGACAGCCTGCTGGAGGAGTACCGCTGCCTGCAGCAGTCCTACTGGCTGATCGCCGACGAGGGCCGGATCATGACGCTCTACACCGCGCTGCTGGCCGTCCCGGCGCGGGTGTTCGCCGAGATCGGGCCGTTCAACCCCCGACTGCGGGAGACTGAGAACGCCGACTACGGCATGCGGCTCGCGCAGCGCTACCAGATCCTGCTCTCCCCACGGGTGCGCGGCGTGCACGACCACGACCACGAGCTGGGGGTGCTGGTGCGCAAGGTGTTCACCCGCACGGCGCTGCACATCCCGATGTACGCCCGCAAGCCGGAGTTCCCCGGCGGGCTCCGCAGCGGCCCCCGGGCCTGGGTCAGCATCGCCGCCCCGCTGACCCTGCTCACCCTCGCCCTGCCCCTGCTGCTCGGCCCGGCCCTCCTGGCGGTGCCGCTGGCCGCGTTCGTCGCCTTCGTCGCCGGGGACCTGCCGATGTACCGGTTCGTCCGGGCCGAACGCGGGCCGCTGTTTCTGGTCTACTTCGTCGCGATGCACTTCTTCCTGAATCTGGTCATCGCCGCCGCCGCGGCCTCTGGCGTGGTCGCGTGGCTGACCTCGGGCCGGTTCCGGCGGCTCTACGACCGCCCGGAGGTCGCCACCCGATGAACGAGCACCCGCTGGTTTCGGTGATCGTGCCGAACTACAACTACGCCGAGTCGCTGGACCTGTGCCTGCGCTCCATCCTCGACCAGACCTACCCGAACGTCGAGCTGCTGATGGTCGACGACTGCAGCACGGACCAGTCCGTGGCGGTGGCCAGCGCCCTCGGCGTCCCCGTCGTCAGCACCGGGGCGAACGGCGGCTGTGGCACCGCCCGCAACATCGGCGCCGCGTACACCCAGGGCGACCTGATCTGCTACGTCGACTCCGACCTGGCGCTGGCGCCGGACGCGGTGGCCACCGCGGTACGGATCCTCGTCGAGGACCCCACGATCGGGGCGGTCTGCGGGATCCAGGACGCCGAGCCGTTGCTCCACGACACCGTGGTCTCCCGATATCGTGGCCTGCAGTACCACTACTGGTCGATCAGCTCGGAGGGCGACGTGTCGTTCCTCTTCCCCGCCATGTGCGTCATCCGGCGGACCGTGTACGACGAGGTCGGGCCGTTCAACCCGGCCCTGCGGCAGACCGAGGAGGTCGACTACGGCTACCGGCTGACCCGCCGGCACCGGATGCTGCTCACCTCGCGGGTGCACGGGCGGCACGACCACGACCACGAGTTGTCCGGGCTGCTGCGCAAGCTGTTCCACCGGGGGCGGCTGCGCATTCCGCTGTACGCCCGGGCGCGGCGCTTCAGCAAGGGATTCGAGACCGCCTCGCGCGCCTGGGGCAGCCTCGCCGCGTTCGCCGCCCTGCCCGCGTCGGCCGTACCACTGCTGCTGGGGCCGTGGGGGGCGGTGCTGCCGGTCGGGCTGCTCGCGGCCTCCCTGGCGTGTGACGCCGGGATGTACCGATTCGTCCTGCGCCGCCACGGGTTGCCGTTCCTGCTCGGCTTCGCCGCGTTGCACTTCCTGGTCAACGTCACGATCACGGCGGGGGTGGCGACCGGCGCGGCGCAGTGGCTGCTGTCCCGGACCTTCCGGCAGCTCTACGACGCCTCGTTCCCGGTCGACGGCACCGCGCGGTGGGAATCGGCGTGACGACCGCCGCGCCGGTGACCGACGCCGGCACTCCGCCGGCGGCACGCGTCCCCGCGTCGCCACGGCGTTGGCCGGCGGCGGTCCTGCTCGGCGCCTCGGCGCTCTGGCTCGTGTTCACCGCCGTGCACCTGGCGGTCAGCGGGCGCTGGTGGCTCTGGCTCGCGGTGGACGCCGTGCCGCCGCTGGCCTTCCTCCTCGTGCCCCTGGCGCTGGGTGCCGGCGCGGCGGTGAGCCGGCGGCGGCGCGGCGCGGTGGCGCTGCTCGCCGCCGCCGCGCTGCTGCTCGGCGCGACGCAGAGCGGGATCAACGTCCGCCGGTGGCAGGGCGGGGACGGCGTCGCCCCGGCCGAGGCCCTGCGCGTGTTCGCCTGGAACACCGGCTACTGGGACGAGGGCGGCGAGACCGAGGCGCTGTACCGGCGGTTGCGGGACGCCGACGCCGACGTCTACCTGTTGCAGGAGTACTGGTACGAGAGGACGGCCGGGCCGACGGCCGCCACGCTCGACCGGCTGCGCGCCGAGTTCCCCGGCTTCCACGTGGTGGTCGCCGGCGAGCTGGTCACCGTCTCCCGGCTGCCCGTGCTGCGGCAGGTGCCGCTGGAGGCGGTCGACCTGCCACCGGCGGTCGCCGCGGCCGGCGACCAGTGGCGCTACAAGACCCTGCGTACCGACCTGGACGTCGGCGGCGGCCGGGTGCTGTCGATGTACAACCTGCACCTGCCCGTGCAGTTGTCACCCGAGCACGGCCTGCTCGACGGCGACTTCTACCGGGTGCTGCGGGAGCAGCGCGCCCAGCGGGAACCGCAGTGGCGGGCGTTGGCCCGGGACGTGCGGGCCAACCCGCACCCGGTGCTGCTCGCCGGGGACCTGAACACCAGCCCGGCGATGGGCGACCTGCGCAAGCTGCCCGACGGGCTGCGCGACGCGAGCTACGCGATGCCGTCGCTGTACCCGGCGAGCTGGGCGGACAGCCCCGGCTGGCCGCGCTGGTGGCGGCTCGACTGGGCGCTCGTCTCGCCGGAGGTGCGGGTGCACTCCTACCGCTTCGGCGACGGGCGCGGGGTGTCCGACCACCGCCCCCAGGAACTGGTGGTGTCGCTGGGCGGCGGTTGACGGCGCGGCGGGCACCCCGGTCACGGGGCGGGTTCCTCCGTCGCGCCGCCGTCGCCGACCAGCGCCAGCCTGGCCACCACCGCGTCGGCGATCGCCGTGGCGCGTGCCTCGTCGAAGCCCTGTTGGGCAGCCGCCTCCAGCACCCGGTGCCGCACCTCACCGAGTTGCGCACGGGTCAGCGGCGGCACGGTCACGGGCGCCGCCTTCCGACGCAGGATTCTGCGCAGCAGGGGGCTCAGCCGACGGGCCGCGCCGTCCACCCCGGCGCCCGCCACCCGCCTGGCCGTCTCGTCGACCACCAGCCACACCACGGGCGTCGCCAGCGCCACGATCTCGCCGAGCCCGAAACCCAGGGGCTCCCGCGTCCGGCTCCGGCGGACCAGCCGCCGCGCGACCTCGGCGTCGTCGAGACTGGACAGCCCGCCCACGAGCGGAAGCTCCTCCGGGGCGATTGCGGTCACCACGTCGCGGACCACATCACGAACCCTGGCCCCACCGGCCGCCGACGGGATCCCGCCGGGCGGGACTGCATCAGAACCCACCTCACCGCCCCCGTCTCTCACTCTCCGTCGCACACGGGACACTGTAGGACGTCTATGAAAGGGCTCTCGCCGGCCGCCGCCCACCTCGCCTCGGTGGGATTCGCCGGCGCGATCGGGGGCGCCGAGCAACCGTCCGCGCCGGTTCGGCCGGGGGCGATCGACGGCCGTCATCGGAGTAGCCGACGACACGCCCGGGGGCGACATGTGGGGTGTGACAACGGTGCTGTCCCTATATATGGTGTCGAGCGCAGCTGGTTCGGCCGCTCAGCCCGAGCGGTCGAGGCAAGAGGGAACCCGGTGGAAGTCCGGGACTGCCCCGCAGCGGTGAGTGGGAACGACCGCCGTCATCAGCACTGGGCCGGGAGTGGCCTGGGAAGCGACGGCCAGTAGGAGACCGGACGCCCTCCGGTCCTGCCCGCGAGTCCGAAGACCTGCCAGCGCGCCGTACGCCCGCGCCGGGCGCACGGCGGTCCGAGGCCGCGTGGGACGGCCGACGCCATCCCGACCGCGCGCCCAAGGCGCGTCGGTCGTCGGTGTCCGCTCCCCGCGCGCCCAGGAAATCCGTCTGGGATCAAGGCTCGCGAGGAGTGAGTGGTGACAGTCACCGAAGTTGTTCCGACCGCCGGTGCGGGGGCCGACGACGCGGCCCTGCCGGGCCAGCGGCGGACGCAGATGCACGTCCGCAAGCGTGATGGCGGCACCGAGCCGGTCGACGTCAACCGGATCGTGCGCGCCGTCGGGCGGTGGGCCGACGACCTCGCCGACGTCGATCCGCTGCGGGTGGCGACCCGGACGATCAGCGGCCTGTACGACGGGGCGACGACCGCCGAGCTGGACCGGCTGTCCATCCAGACCGCGGCCGAGATGATCGGTGAGGAACCGCAGTACTCGCGGCTGGCCGCCCGCCTGCTGGCCGGCTACGTCGACAAGGAGGTCCGCCGGCAGGGCATCGGCTCCTTCAGCGAGGCGATCCGTCGGGGCCACGCCGAGGGCCTGGTCGGTGACGGCACCGCGGCGTTCGTCGCCGCCCACGCCGCCGCCCTCGACGACGCCGTGGACCCGCGCGGCGACCTGCGGTTCGAGTACTTCGGCCTGCGGACGGTGTACGACCGGTACCTGCTGCGGCACCCGACCAGCCGGCTGGTGGTGGAGACGCCGCAGTACTGGCTGCTGCGGGTCGCCTGCGGCCTGTCCCAGGCCCCGGACGAGGCGATCGAGTTCTACCGGCTGATGTCGAGCCTGGCGTACCTGCCGAGTTCACCGACGTTGTTCAACTCCGGCACCCGGCACACCCAGATGTCGTCCTGCTACCTCGTCGACTCGCCACGTGACGAACTCGACTCGATCTACCAGCGGTACGCGCAGGTGGCGAACCTGTCGAAGTTCGCCGGCGGCATCGGCATCGGGTTCTCCCGGGTGCGCTCCCGGGGCGCGCTGATCAGGGGCACCAACGGGCAGTCCAACGGGATCGTGCCGTGGCTGCGGACGCTGGACGCCTCGGTGGCGGCGGTCAACCAGGGCGGCCGGCGCAAGGGTGCGGCCTGCGTCTACCTGGAGCCGTGGCACCCGGACGTCGAGGAGTTCCTCCAACTGCGGGACAACACCGGCGAGGACGCCCGGCGCACCCACAACCTCAACCTGGCCAACTGGATCCCGGACGAGTTCATGCGGCGGGTGGAGGCCGACGGGGTGTGGTCGCTGTTCGACCCGGACGTGGTGCCGGAGCTGCCGGACCTGTGGGGGGAGGAGTTCGACGCGGCGTACCGGGCGGCCGAGGAACAGGGCCGGTACGTGCGGCAGGTCCCGGCGCGGGAGCTGTACGGGCGGATGATGCGCACCCTGGCCCAGACCGGCAACGGGTGGATGACGTTCAAGGACGCCGCGAACCGGTTGTGCAACCAGACCGCCGAGCCGGGCAACGTGGTGCACCTGTCCAACCTGTGCACCGAGATCATCGAGGTGTCCAGCGACACCGAGACCGCCGTGTGCAACCTCGGCTCGGTCAACCTCGCCGCCCACCTCACCGCCGACGGGCTCGACTGGGCGCGGCTGCGCGCCACGGTCCGCACGGCGGTGACGTTCCTCGACCGGGTCATCGACATCAACTACTACCCGACGCCGCAGGCCGCGGCGAGCAACCCCCGCTGGCGGCCGGTCGGCCTCGGGCTGATGGGCCTGCAGGACGTGTTCTTCGCGCTGCGGCTGCCGTTCGACTCGCCGGCGGCGCGGGAGCTGTCCACCCGGATCAGCGAGGAGCTGTACCTGACCGCCCTGGAGACCTCCGCCGACCTGGCGGAGCGCCTCGGCGCCCATCCGGCGTACGGGCAGACCCGGGCGGCGCGCGGGCGGCTGCAACCCGACCTGTGGGGCGTACCGGGCACCCAGACCGCGCGGTGGACGGCCCTGCGGGAGCGGGTCGCCGCGCACGGGTTGCGCAACTCGCTGCTGGTGGCGATCGCGCCCACCGCCACCATCGCCTCGATCGCCGGCTGCTACGAGTGCATCGAGCCGCAGGTGTCCAACCTGTTCAAGCGCGAGACGCTGTCCGGCGAGTTCCTCCAGGTCAACACCGCGCTCGTACGCGAGCTGAAGGCCCGTGGCCTGTGGACCGAGCGGGTCCGGTCGGCGATCAAGCGCGCCGAGGGGTCCGTGCAGGACGTCGCGGAGCTGCCGGCCGAGGTCCGTACGCTGTTCCGCACCGCCTGGGAGCTGCCGCAGCGGGCCCTGATCGACCTGGCCGCCGCCCGCGCTCCCTTCGTCGACCAGTCCCAGTCGCTGAACCTGTTCCTCGCCGCGCCGACGATCGGCAAGCTGTCCTCGATGTACCTCTACGCCTGGAAGGCCGGGCTGAAGAGCACCTACTACCTGCGCTCGCGGCCGGCCACCCGGATCCAGCAGGCCACCGTCGCGCCCACCGGCCCGGACCGCGCCGTCGGCGTCGTCACGCCGCTGGTGACCGTCGACGAGGCGCTGGCCTGCTCGCTGGAGAACCCCGAGTCGTGCGAGGCCTGCCAGTGACCACCGATCCGACGACCACCGACCCGAGGACCACCCACATGCTGCTCGACCCGGGGATGGACCTGACTCTCCGACCGATGCGTTACCCGCACTTCTTCGACCGGTTCCGTGACGCCATCCGCAACACCTGGACGGTGGAGGAGGTCGACCTGCACGCCGACCTGGCCGACCTCGACCGGCTCTCCCCGGCGGAGCGGCACCTGGTGAGCCGGCTCGTGGCGTTCTTCGCCACCGGCGACACCATCGTGGCCAACAACCTCGTGCTCAACCTCTACCAGCACGTCAACTCCCCGGAGGGCCGGCTGTACCTGTCCCGGCAGTTGTTCGAGGAGGCCGTGCACGTCCAGTTCTACCTGAACCTGCTCGACACGTACGTGCCCGACGAGACCGAACGGTTCGCCGCCTTCGCCGCGATCGAGAACATCCCGTCGATCCGGCGCAAGGCCGAGTTCTGCTTCCGCTGGATCGACTCCCTCCAGGAGTTGCGCGAGCTGCGTAGCCGGGCGGACCGGCGGGCGTTCCTGCTCAACCTGATCTGCTTCGCCGCCTGCATCGAGGGCCTGTTCTTCTACGGCGCCTTCGCCTACGTCTACTTCCTGCGCTCCCGGGGCCTGCTGCACGGCCTGGCGTCCGGCACGAACTGGGTGTTCCGCGACGAGTCGATGCACATGGCCTTCGCCTTCGACGTGGTCGACACCGTCCGCCGGGAGGAACCGGAGCTGTTCGACGACGACCTCGCCGGTCAGGTACGCCAGATGCTCACCGAGGCCGTCGAGTGCGAGGTCCAGTTCGCCGAGGACCTGCTCGGCCAGGGTGTGCCCGGGTTGTCCCTGACCGACATGCGCGAGTACCTCCAGCACGTCGCCGACCGGCGGCTCGCCCAGCTCGGCATCCCCGCCCACTACGGCTCGGCGAACCCCTTCGCGTTCATGGAGTTGCAGGACGTGCAGGAGCTGTCCAACTTCTTCGAGCGGCGGGTGTCGGCGTACCAGGTCGGGGTCACCGGCACTGTCGCCTTCGACGACGACTTCTGAGCCGGCGGTGCCGCCCCGGGGCAGCGCGTGGCTGCCCCGGGGCGGTTCGTCGCGAATCGTCAGGGCCCGTCGTCAGGACGAGCCGCCGCCGGAGTCGCCGCCACCGAGGTCGCCGCCACCGGTGTCGCCTCCGTGGTGTTCGTCGCCGTACTTGCGGACCTTGGTCCGGCCGAAGTGGTCGCCGGACCCGCGCCGCCCGCGACCCCGGCGGGTGCGATTGTCCCGGCGCATCTCCCGGGCGGCGAGCCGGGCGCGTTCCAGGGGCGTCAGCCGGGCCGACCGCCGCCGGCGGGCGGCGGTCACGAGGGTCACCCCGAGCAGGGCGAATCCCGTTACGGTGATGGTGATCCATGTCCCCGTCATGCCCCGACGGTAGGGACGCCGGTCAACGCCCGCCCGGCGTGCGCGCCGGTCAGCGCGAGTAGTGCTCCACGACGAGCTGCTCCTGGCAGACGATCGGCACCTCCGACCGCTTCGGCAGCTCGACCAGCCGTGCGGTCAGGTTGGCCAGGTCGACCGCCAGGTACGGTGCCGTGCGCTCCGGGGCGTGTGCCCCGGCCGCCGCGACGAGGAACGGCGCCTTCGTGCGGCTGCCCTCGGCGATGGCGATGACGTCGCCCGGCCGCAGCCGTGCCGAGGGGCGGTCGAGCCGGCGCCCGTTGACGGTGACGTGGCGGTGGGTGACGACCTGCCGCGCCTGGTAGATGGTCCGCGCGAGGCCGGCCCGCAGGACCAGCGCGTCCAGCCTCGTCTCCAGGTCGGCGACGAGCGCCTCGCCGGTCTTGCCCTCCTGGCGTACGGCGCGGTCGAAGGCGCGCCGCAGTTGTGCCTCGCTCACGTCGTACTGCGCCTTGAGCCGCTGCTTCTCCAGCAGGCGGATCTTGTAGTCGCTGGTGCTCTTGCGGGCGCGGCCGTGTTGCCCCGGCGGGAACGGGCGGCGCTCGAAGTAGCGCACGCACTTCGGTGTCAGGGGGATGCCGAGGGCGCGGGATCGCTTGACCTTGGGGCGGGACTGGTTCACTCTTCACCTCTCAACTAAGGTAAGGCTAACCTAATGGGAGGTGTCCGGGTTGAGCAACCACCCCGTACCGCGCAGCTGTCCCGACACGGCGGCGCAGCGGCTGCGATCGATGCTGGTCGGAGCCTCGTCCCTGACCCTCCGCACCGCGGAGCACCGCGCGGACGTCGTCGGCCGGCACGCCGTGGGCGGCGACGGCCGGCTGCGGCTCGACCTGCCGGCCCGCAGCCAGCTGGCCGGCGCCCTCGCCCGGCAGGGCGAGGCGGTGGCGACGATCGAGGTCACCGACGTGGCACCGACCCCGGTCCGCGACCGGGTCCGGGGGCGGGGCAGCCTCACCGGCTGGCTCACCCCGGTCGCCGTAGGCGCCGACCGGGACGGCGCCGGGGACCTGACCGTGGTGCTCGACCTCGCCGCCGCCGAGGTGAGCACCGCCGGGGCCAGCACCGCCGTCGACCCGGACGAGTTCGCCGCCGCCGAACCCGACCCGCTCGCCGCCGACGAGGCGGAGCTGCTGTGCCACCTCGACGGCCAGCACCCGCACACCGTCCGGCAGCTCTGCCGGCTGGTCGACCGGCGTGACCTGCGTGGCGTCCGTCGGGTCACGCCGGTCCGCCTGGACCGGCACGGCCTCGTGCTGCGGATCGAGCGCGCCGGCGGTCAGCACGACGCCCGCCTCGCGTTCACCCCCATGCTGCGGCACGCCGACGAACTCGGCGGACACATCGCCGAGCTGCTCGACCGCAGCGCACGGTGCCGCCGCCGCTGGCTCTGAGGTGAACCGGCGCGGCCGGCCCTGTCGCGCCCGCCTACGGTCGGACCGGCCGGGCCGCCCACCCGGCGGCCACCTCGCGCGGATCGCCGGTCCGGAACACCGGCGGGTCGTGCAGCAGGAAGTCGCGGTGGCTGATGTTCCAGGCGTACGCGCCGGACATGGCGAAGACCAGCACGTCCCCGACGCCGACCACCCCCGCCGTCGCCGACCGGGACAGCACGTCCTTCGGCGTGCAGAGCTGCCCCACCACGGTGACCGGCCCGCCGTCGGTACGCGGACCGTCGGCGCCGTGCCGCCGGTGCACCGTGAACGGCTGCGGATGCCCCTTCGCCGCGGGCGTACGCAGGTGGTGCGTGCCGCCCGCGACCACCGCGAACCACTCGCCGTGCGAGCGCTTCACGTCGATCACCTCGGTCACGTACGCCCCGCAGTAGACGGTGACCGAGCGCCCCGGCTCGATCCGCAGCCGCAGCCGCGGGTACGCGTCGAGCAGCTCGGCCAGCGTCCGGCCGTAGCCGGACCAGTCGAATCGCGCCGCCGGGTCCGAGTAGTCCACAGCCATGCCCCCGCCGACGTTGACCTCGGCCGCGCCGAGTTCGGCGACCGCCCAGCGGACCACGGCGGCCGCGACCGAGCCGGCGAGCGGGGCGGCCAGCCCGCTGGCCAGGTGCGCGTGCACGCCACGAACCTCGACGCCGGCCGGTGGGCGGCGGGCGCACTCCAGCGCCTCGGCCGGCGCCATGCCGAACGGGCTCGGCCCACCACCCATGACCAGGCTCGCGCCGGGCGCCGCCACCGGCAGGTTCACCCGCAGCAGCACCCGCGCCGGCGTGCCCGCCGCGACGGCCAGCGCGCCGAGCCGCCGCAACTCGGCCGGCGACTCCACGTGGATCCGGCGTACCCCGGCGGCGAGGGCGGCGGCGAGGTCCTCGTCGGTCTTGCCCGGCCCGACGTACGCGGCGGGCGGCCGGTCGGACAGCACCTCCGCCAGCCGTCGCAGCTCCCCGCGGCTGGCGGTCTCGAACCCGTCGACGACCGGCGCCAACGTCCGCAGCACTACCGGATCCGGGTTCGCCTTCACCGCGTAGAGCAACTCGACCCGCTCCGGCAGCGCGGCCCGGATCCGGCGCGCGTGGGCTGCCAGCCCGGCGAGGTCGTGGACGTAGACGGGGCGGATCATCGTGGACTCCCGAACGGGTTCGGCACCGGCACGAACTGCGCCGCCCGGTCGGCGTCGCGCCGCCACCGGACCAGCAGGTTCGCCTTCGCCACCAGCGGATCCCCGCGCAGCAGCGCGCGCAGCTCGGGCGGGTCGCCGAGCTCGGCGGCCAGCGCGGCGACGACGGCCCGCAGCTCCTGCCACAGGTGCGGCTCGATCGCCGGTCGCGCGTCGGCGAGCGCGCCGGACACCCCGGCCAGGTGGTTGACGAACAGGCAGTAGACGATCCGGCGGGCGGCGTCGCGCGGGCCGTAGCGGGCCTGCGGGGGCACCCCCTCCGGCCAGGTACGCCACCGGGCGGTGTCCAGCTTCAGCCCCTCCAGGTCCCGCAGCAGCATCCGCACCGGGCTGCCCTGGCGGTCGAGCACCACGACCACGTTCTGCAGGTGTGCCTCGTGCACGACGCCGTGGCTGAGCCAACTGCGCAGCACGGCCGGCACGAGCAGCCCCACGTACGCCCGCCACCAGCCCAGCGGGTCGGCGACCGCGAGCGGCGTCGCGGCCAGCGCCGCCGCCAGCAGCGGGGTCTCCCCGGGACGCAGGTGCGGGCGCAGCCCGGTACGCAGGATCGTCCCGTACGCCTCGTCCGCGCCCGGCGCGTCGACCGTCCGGTAGGCGGGCTCGGCGAGTAGTTCGACGCCGGGCGGAAGGGGCACGGTGGACAGCAGCCGCGTCAGGGCCACCGCGCCGGTCAGCTCGTACCGGGCGTTCTTGCGCAGGCAGTTGGTGATCCGCAGGTGCAGGCTGGTCTTGACGAACAGGTCGGCCTCGGGGGCGTAGAGGGTGCGTACGCTCGCCGTCGGCCGCACCGGGACGCCGGCCGCGCCGAGGGGCCGCAGCCGTGGATCCGCCGGCGGGGTCAGCGACAGCTGCCAGGGATGCACCGGCAGCACCCGGTGCCCGGCCGGCGGCCGGGGCGGGTCGAGGGCGTCGGCGAGCGGGTCGAACGGCCCGGCGTCCGCGACCAGGTCGTCCGGGACGGCGAGCCAGTGCAGCCGGAACGCCGGACGCAGCTCGGGGGCGTACGTCCGCCAGCGGTCCGGGTCGCCGCCGTGCCACTTGGGCGCCGGATGGTGCGGATGGCCGAAGACGAGGGACTGCTCGGACTCCAGGTACGCGTCGATGGCCGCCTCGCCGGTGGGGGCGGGATCATGTGCCGGCCGGTCGGTCAGCAGCCGGGCCACCGCGTCGCGGCTGGCCCGGACCTGACCGACGAACTCGTCGTTGGCCAGGCCGGTGAGCGCGGTGAGTTCCGCCGCGACCATGCCGGCCAGCCGCGCCGCGTCCAGGTCCTCCCAGTGGCCGCCGCCGGCCGCGCGCTGCACCGGGCCCTCGTAGCGGTGCGCGCCGACCGGGGACAGCCGCGTGACGGCGCAGCGCAGCGTCGTGCCGAGATGCGGCAGGCGCAGCCGCGCCGCCCCGTCGGCGACGGAGGCGTTCCCCTCGGGCAGGGCCACCTCGCGCAGCAGGCAGCCGAAGACGGCGTGGGCGGCGGCCAGGTCCGCGAGCCGGTCGGTGTGCAGGCCGGGCTGGCAGCGCAACCCGCTGCTCGTCATGATGTCTCCCGCAGGTAGTTCGGGCCGGTGTACCGGTAGTACTTGTTGACGTCGGCACAACCGAGTCGCTGCTTGGGTAACAGGGTGCCGGCGGTGAGCATCGCCTTGATCGGCAGCCGGGGCGCCCGCAGCACCCGCTCGGTGAAGTATCGCGCGGCGGGACCCGTACCCCAGCGGTCGCGGGCCGCGGCGAGCCGGGGTGCCAGCGCGGCAGCCGGTGTGGGCACCCGTACGCCCCGGGCCGCGAGCGCGAGCAGGGGTGCCGCCGCGGCCAGGTGCAGGTTGATGGTGACGAACACGTCGGCCAGCTCCCGCGGATCGTCCACCCACATCCGGTCGTCGCGCAGCTCCGGGCCGCCGGGGCCGCGGTGCCGCCGGTCCAGCCGGGCGCCGTCGTTGTCCTTGTAGAGCAGCCCGAGCGTCCCGTCCGGATGGACCAGCAGGTGGATGTTCTGCGGGTGCGCCTCCAGCGCCACCCCGTGCCGCAGCCAGAGACAGACGTGCCAGTCGAGCAGCAGGTCCAGGTAGGACTCCAGCAGGGCCACCGGCGCTTCCGGGCTGATCCGTTCGAGGACGGTGCCGGCGGCGGGGTCGGGTGCCGCGAGGGCCGCCACCGGCACCACCTGGGCCCCGGCCAGGTCGCGCGGGAACCGGCGCAGCAGGAAGCTCCGTTGCTCGTCGCCGTCGAGGTGCCCGAAGGTGCCCTCGTCGGCGTGCCGGATCCGGCCGGCGAAGGCGGGTTCCGCCGCGGCGATCCGGTCGAGCAGCCCGGCGACGGCCGCGCCGTCGACGAGCGTGTCGGGTCGCAGCGCCCGCCGGTTGCGGGCGCCGAGGGTCGCGGTCGGCAGCGGCAGCTTGAGATGGGTGTACGGGTCGACGTCGAGCGCCACCGTCCGCATGGACAGGGTCGGCCGGGCGGTGATCTCCGGCAGGTCAGTCACCGGCAGCGTGCCGCGGGCCGCGGTGAGCGGGTGCACCGGGATCAGCAACTGGCCGGTCCGGGGTGCCGGCGGCCACCACGGTGGAAGCTCGCCGGTGAGGCGTACCGCCCCGGCGGGTGCGGCGTGCCAGCGCAACGGGAAGCGCGGCGCGTGCTCGGGGGCGTACCGGAGCAGGTCGTCGTCGCCGAGCCCGTGCCGGCACCGGTCGGTGGGATAGACCGGGTGACCGGCGTGCGCGGCGAGCACGTCGTCGAGCGGCGCGGCCGGCATGCCGGCGGGGGAGGCCGCGCGTTCGGCGACGACCGAGGCGAGCACCCGTGGCCGGGTCCGGCTGGCGAGCCGGCGGGCCCGCAGGTCGCCGCGGCACTCCGCGGCGAAGACCCGCCAGCCGGCCTCGGCCTCGGGGTCGTCCCGCGGGGCGAGCGCCGCCAGCAGCCCGTCCAGGGTGTCCACCCGGCGGGCGGTCCCGTCCGCCGCGACGGCGTCGAGCAGGGGCGCGGCGCAGCGCAGGGCCTGCTGGAAACCGTCGGCCCGGACCGGGATCCGGATCAGCCCGCCGTCGAGCGGGGCCTCCCACCGGTCGGGACCGTCCGGGCGGCCCCGGCTGTGCAGGCCGAGGTGGTCCTCGCGGAGCAGGGCGTCCAGGACCCGGGCGAACAGCGCCCGCTCGCTGTCGTCGATCATGCTTCGATCGTCCAGCGGAGGTCGCGCCGGAAGGCGGCCAGCGCGTCGCGGACGGCCTCCTGGTCGGGACCGATGCCGTGCAGCGCCGCGAGGTAGTCGCGGTTGGTGCCGGTCAGGGCGGCGCTCCGGCCCACCTCGCGCAGCGGCCGGCAGCCCAGCCGGACCGCGCCGTGGACGGTGTCCAGCCGGCCCGGGGCCGCCGCGAGCCGGCCGGGCCGGTCCGCGCAGACGTACTCGACCCGGGCGTACCGGTGGCCGTCGGCCGGCGGCAGGTCGAGGGCGGCCAGCGGCTCGCCGAGGTGCAGCCGGATGACGTACGCGAACAGCGGCACGCCGAGCAGCTCGGCGAGGACGAGGTCCATCCGGTCGCCGATGAGGCGGTAGTTCACCTCGATCAACCGGGCCCGGCCGTCCTGGAGGACGTACTCGGTGTGGCAGGCGCCGAAACCGACGCCGAGCGCGTCGAGTTGCGCCCGTAGCTGGGCGGTCTCGGGTTCCGCCGGGGGCGCCCAGTCGAGGCTGACCTCGGTGAAGGTCGGCGGCGGGCCGAGACCCGTACGCCATCCGCCGAGGACGGCCACGGTGCTGCCGTCGCCGAGGGTGTCGTGGGTGCGCAGTTCGCCGGTGAGGTGTTCCTCGACCACCAGCGCGACTTCCGGCCGGCGGTCGCGGATCCCGGCGACCCGGGCGGCGAGTTCGCGCCGGTCGGTCACCAGGTAGGCGTCCTCGCTGGCCACGCCGTCACGCGGTTTGACGACGGCCGGGAACATCCCGCCCGGCACGTCGGGGGCGGCTCCGGGATCGACGGTGACCGTGCGGACCAGGTCGAGCCCGGCGGCGGCCACCGCCCGCCGGGCCGCCGCCTTGTCCTTGCACAGTCGGGCGGCCTCGGGATCCTTTCCGGGAAGACCGAGCTTCCGGGCGGCGACGGCGGTCGTCTCCTGCAGGTGGTCGCTGTTGGACAGCAGCGCCGCCGGTCGGCCGGCTGCCGTCGCCGCGACCACCGCTGCCGGGTCGCGGACCTGGCACCCGGTCACCGGGGCGTCGGACGGCCACTGCTCGGGCCGGTCGGTCAGCACCGTGATCGGCAGCCCGAGCGAGTCCGCCGCCGGCAGGAAACCCTCCAGGACGGCGTCGGTGGGGTTGAGCGCGGTCAGGTACAGCCGCATCTCGCCTCCGTCGATCGGGGTGATTGTCCGCGATTAGGCTAGCCTATCCTTATCGGTGGACCCCGGACCGACCCTCCAGTGTGGCGGGACTCCGTCGCCCGCCCCTGCGGTCGTCGCGCACGAGCGAAGGGCCTGTGACCTCCGCGAACGCGGTCACAGGCCCTTCTCGTCAGCTCGGCCGGCCCGTCCGGACGGGCGAGCGTGGCGTGGCTCGCCGAACCGTCACGTGCCGTACCGCAGATACACCACGTCGCCGACGGTGACCGTCGCCGCGTGGGAGGCCGCCGTGAGGCCGCCGCCGTCGCGGGACACCTTCCAGGTGCTGGTGCCGCTGTTGGCCAGGCCGTTGATCGCGGTGATCGTGCCCGAAGCCGGCGTCACGCCGGTGACGCAACCGGACGGGCTGGCGGCGCTCTGGGCGGCCGTCAGGACGGCGCCGAGGGTCGTGGTCGTGCCGGTCGGCGTGACGGTGACCGCGCAGGGCCGGACCGTGGTCCCGTTGTCGACGACGACGGTGAGCTTCGTCGGGGTGCCGCTGGTGAACCCGCTCGCGGCGACCCAGCGGGGCGCGCCGGCGGTGACCGGGGTGGGTGGCGCGGTGGTGAATCCGCCGCCGCTGAGAGCCCGAACGGCATCCACGGAGGCGTACCCGGAGGGGCTGGTGTCCGACGGCAGGTACTTGAATCCGCCGCCGGAGAGCTGCTGGGCGCGCAGGAAGTCGATGGGGGTCCTGGCCGCGGCGGTGGTGAAGTCGGCGCCCTGGCTGGGGATGCCGCAGGCGTTGAGCCCCGACACGGCCCAGCCGTTGGAGTTCGTGTTGGCGCCGAACATCGCGTTGAAGCCGCCCGTGGTGTTCGCGAGCTTGCTCTTGAGGAAGTTCTTGGCCTGCACCACGTCGGTGTCGGTGTGGGGTACGCCGGCGACGCAGAGGGCGGCCATCGCGGCGCCGGTCATGTCGATGTCGCTGGGGGCGGCGAGCGCGGTGGGATTGCCCTCGGCCTGGCTGAAGTTCCAGCCGCCGTCGTTGTGCTGGTTGTTGCGGATCGTCGTGACGGACAGGTCGAGCAGCCGTTGCGGGACGCGGGTGGCGCCGGCCTGGGTCCTTGCGCCCGCGAGCGCGAGGACGGCGAACACGGTCCCGTTGAAGTTCGCCGGTGGCCCGTAGTAGCCGACCGAGGCGGTCTGCCAGTAGCCGACCACGTCGGCGACGAGATTGCGGGCGGGGGAGACGCGGGCCGGATCGATGCCGGCGGCGTAGGCGTTGAGCAGCCCGCGTTCGTAGTCGGTGACGACCGGTGACCCGCCGGGCCAGGTGGCGGCGGACAACTGGTTGCGGTAGATCGTGCGGGCGTTCTTGCTGGTGTCGCCGCTCGGATAGACGTCGACCGGGTGGGTGCCGGCCCCGGCGAACGCGGTGAAGGCCCACTCCAGGGACAGCCCGCCGCCGGCGTAGCTGCCGTCGGCGGCCTGCAACGTCCTGAGATAGGCGACGCCGTTGTTCTTGGCGGTGGTGATCTGGGCCGGCGTCGACGTGGCTCCGGCCGGCGTGCCGGTCGCCACGACCAGCACGGCGGTGGCCAGTGCTGTCAGGACCGGTCGGGTTGATCTGCGGCGCATCAGGCTCTCCTCCAGTTCGGGGCGCGACTCGGCCTCGAACCGGAACGAGCCCGGGCACGGTGGCAACCGGGGGCGACGGCGCGGGACGGGCCGGCCCCAGGGCGCGTGGGGCGGATTCCGTGTGGTGCGTCGCCGCGCGAGTGTTCGGGCTCGGGCGGTTGGCCGCCCCCACCGTTGCGCGTCAGCCCCGGACTCCGACCGGGTTCCCTCGCGTGTCGACGGTCGGGATGTTATGGCATCGACCGGAACCTCGCTGTTAGCCAGCCGACACCCGGCGGCGATTGACGCTGCCACGGCCGCCGTGTTGCCATAGGCCGTTCCAGCACCAGGGGAAGCCGGTCAGATTCCGGCACTGGCCCGCAACCGTAGGTCCCGTCCGGGACGAGTCGGAGTACCTGGCTGGATGCGTCACAGTCAGCGTCGTCGAGGTCACGGCGCGGGCATCGCGCCGGGGTTGCCGGTTCGGGGTCCGCGTCTGCGCCGCTCACCCCTGGAAGAGCCCGCCATGCCGGTACCCGCCCACCGAAGTTCCCGTCTCCGGGCAGCCCTCCTCGCACTGGTCACGCTCGGCACCGTCGCGGCAGCGCCGCCCGCCGTCGCCGATCCGCTCGACTCCTGCACGCCGACCCGGGGTGCCATCGTCGCGGTCGACTTCCGCCCGTGGGACGGGCCGCTGCTGCGCGGCTGCGACGCCACTCCGACCACGGGCTTCGAGCTGCTGCGCGAGGCGGGGTTCACCACCACCGGCACCGTGCGCGACGGTCCCGGCTTCATCTGTCGCATCGGCAACGACGCCTTCGACGCCGGCACCCAGTACCCGAGGCCCGCGCAGGAACCCTGCGAGGTGACGCCGCCCGCGACCGCGTACTGGTCGTACTGGTTCGCGTCGCCCGGGCAGGACGGGTGGACCTACAGCCCGCTCGGCGCGACGGCGAAGGTGCCCGGCCCGGGGGAGGTGCAGGCCTGGGTCTACGGCGGGACCGACGTGGGCGGCACCACCGGCCGGCCGACCTTCACCCCGGACCAGGTCCGCGCCGCCGGGGGCACCCCCAGCGCGACGCCGACGCCGACCCCGGGCGGCCCCGGCGCGCAGCCGACCCCGGCCCAGGTCGCGGCGGCGGCCTCGTACCTGGTCGGGAAACTGACCGACGGCGACCACGTGTACGACGCCGACTGGGAGACCGTCGACCTCACCCGCACGATCGTGGTGGCCACCGCGCTCGCCGCGGCCGGCGGGCAGGACCCGGTGCTGGGCAGGATGCTCGACTACCTCGCCGCGCACGTCGACGCCGCGGTCTTTCCCGACGGCACGTCCGCGCCACCGCACCAGTACAACGCCGCGAGCCTGCTGCTGCTCGTGCGGATCACCGGTGGTGACCCGCGTACGTTCGGCGGGCGGGACCTGACGGCGGTGCTCACCGAGCGGGTCTGCGCGGCGGTCGACCCGCTGGCCGGCTGCGCGGCCGCCGGAGACTTCGCCGGGTCGTCCGCCCCGTCGACCCACGCGACCGCGCTGCTCGCGCTGCGGCGCGCCGGAATCGACCCGCCGGCCGCCACTGTGGACCGGCTGCTGCGGTGGCAGTGCGCCGGCGGGGGATTCGCCGACTCGATGATCGGCCCCGGCGAACTGTGCACACCGGACCCGGCGAACACGGGCCTGGCGTTGCTCGCCCTGACCGCGCTGGGCGGCCACGACCCGGTGGTCACCGCCGCGGCGACGTACCTCACCTCCGCGCAGCAGCCGCACGGTGGCTTCCTGCCCTACGTCGGTGCGCCGGCGGCGGAGACCCACGTCACCGCTCTCGCGGCGCAGGGGCTGCTCGCGACCGGCCGCACGGAGCAGGCCGAATCGGCGACCGCCTTCCTGGCCGCCCGCGTCACCGGCGACGGCGGGCTGGCCGCCGACCCGACGACAAGCGAATCCGGTCTCGTGCCGACCTCGGGCGCCCTCGCCACCCTGGCCGGGCGGAACCTCGCCACGCTGGACCACCCGCTCGGCGGTGGACCGCCGCCGGGCCCGACGCCGGACCTCGCCAGGGGCGTCGCCTGGCTCGTCGCGCCGCAGCAGCTCGTCGACGGCAGGTACTACGAGTCGTTCCCCGGCTATCCCGACTTCGGGCTGACCATCGACGGCGCGTTCGCCCTCGCCGCGACCGGCCACGACGACGGGAAACTGCGGGCGATCACCGAGTTCGTCCGCGGCGGCGGCAAGGTCGGCGACGACGGCTTCACCGTGGACGGTTGGCTGGGGATCGGCACGCCGTACGCCTCGGGCGGCGCGATCGGCAAGGTGGCCCTCCTCGCGCAGGTGACCGGCCACGATCCGCGCGCCTTCGGTGGTCACGACCTGGTCGCCGCGCTCAGGGACGTCACCTGCGACGGCGTCGACGCCGCCACGGGGTGCGCCGGCGCCGGAAACTACCGGTACGCCACCTCGGTGTTCTCGCAGGCGCTCGGGATCATGGCGCAGGTACGGGCCGGGCAACGGCAGGACGCCACCGCTCCGGTCACCTTCCTGACGGGTCTCCAGCGCGCCAACGGTGCCTTCCCCAGCCTGATCCCCGCCGAGGGCAGTGGCGACGAGGTCGACAGCACCGCGATCGCCGCGATGGCGCTGGCACTGCTGACCGACGACGCCGCCGCGTCCACGGCCGTCGACCGGGCCCTCACCTGGCTCGCCACCCAGCAGCGGGCCGACGGCGGGTTTCCCGGGGCGGCCGGAACCTCGACCAACTCCACCGCGCTGGCCATCCAGGGGCTCAGCCTGCGCGGGGACGCGCACGCCGCCCGGATCGGCAGGGCGTTGGCGTTCCTCGCCGGGCAGCAGAACCCGGACGGCGGCTTCACCGTCGCGGCCGGCGGCCAGCCCGGTTCCGACGTACGCGCCTCGACCCAGGCCGTGAGCGGCGCGACCGGCATCTCGTTCGGCTTGCTGCTCCGCGACGTGCACGACGGCGGCAGCCCGACACCGTCACCCTCCGGCTCCCCGTCGCCGTCGCCGTCGGTGTCGGTGTCCCCGTCAGGCGGCGGCGAGGAGCCCGGCGGCTCGGCACCACCAGGTGCCATGCCGGTGACCGGCCTGTCGATCGTCACCATGGCGATCGCCGCGGCCGCCCTGATCGGCGTCGGCGTGGCCCTGCTCCTGCTCGCCCGCCAGCGACGCCGGGACGACGCCACCGGCACCGGTGACCCGGCATGACCCGCCGGATCCTCGCGACGCTCGTCGCGGCCGTCACCGTCCCGGCCGCCGCCATCGTCCCGGTGCCCGCGCCCGCCTCCGCCGACCCGCTGCCGATCGGCCGGTGCACCACCAGTTCCGGGGTGGTCCTCGCCGTCGACTTCCGCAGCTGGGGCGGGCCGCTGCTGCGCTCCTGCGGCACCACCCCGACCACCGGCTACGAGCTGCTCAACCAGGGTGGCTGGAAGACCACCGGAACGCAGCACGACGGGCCCGGCTTCATCTGCCGGATCAGCCACGCCGGGTTCGACAACGGGACCCCCTATCCCACGCCGGCCGACGAGAAGTGCGTCCTCACCCCGCCGGCGAGCGCCTACTGGTCGTACTGGCACGCCGACCCGGGCGCCGACACCTGGCAGTACAGCCAGCTCGGCGCGATGAGCTACCAGCCGAAGCCCGGCAGCGTCGACCTGTGGATCTTCGGTGGGACCGACATCGGGGGCACCCGGGGCGGGCCGACGTTCAGCCCGGACAGCGTCCGCGCCCACAACGCCACCCCGGTCACCACCGCACCACCCACCGGCGGCGCCCCGGCCCCGACCCGCGCGCCCGCCCAGCCCCCCGTGCCCGGAGCACCGGGCACCCCGCCGGGAGGGGCCCAGCCCACCACCGGGCCGACCCGGTCGCCGGCCGTCGACATCGGAGCCACCGCCAGCACCAGGCCGCCGACCGGGCCGCCCGGCACCGCGCCCCCCACGAGCGGCGGCACCGCACCCCAGACCGGCCCAGCCGTCGTCGACGCCGTACCCACCTCGGCCTCGGCGCCGACCGAACGCGGATCAGCCCGCCCACTGCTGTTCACCCTCGGTGCGCTCGCGGTGTTCGCGATCGCGGGAACCGCCCTGGCCGCGCGGCGCCGGCGCCACACCGCCGACGCCTGGCCGGAGTGACACCGGCCGACGGCGGGGACCGGCTGGCCGCGTACGCGTCGAGGATGCGCGCCGCCCGGCTGCCGCGCGGCCTGCATCCGGTCGCCTGGTGGCTGTGGGCACTCGCCCTGGCGACGGCGGCCAGCCGCACCAGCAACCCGCTGCTGCTGGTGCTCGTTCTTGCCGTCCTGGGGTTCGTCGTCACCACCCGCCGCACCGCCGCGCCGTGGGCCAGAGCGTTCCACTACTACCTGGTCATGGCGCTCATCGTCATCGCGGTCCGGGTCGTGTTCCGGTCGGTGTTCGCCTCCGGCATCACAGCCGACGACCACATCCTGTTCCGGCTGCCACGGGTGCCGACCCCCGAGTGGTACGCGGGCATCCAGATCGGCGGCCCGGTCTCGCTGGAGGCGACCCTGTCCGCCGCCGTGGACGGCCTGCGCCTGGCCTGCCTGCTGTGCTGTGTCGGCGCCGCGAACAGCCTCGCCAACCCCAAGCGCGCGTTGAAGGCGCTGCCCGGCGCCCTCTACGAACTCGGCGTCGCCGTCACCGTGGCGATGAGCGTCGCACCGCAACTCGTCGAGAGCGTCCAGCGGGTCGCCCGCGCCCGCCGGCTCCGGGCCGGCCGATCGCGCGGGCTGCGGGCGGTGCGGGCCGTCGCGCTACCGGTGCTGCACGACGCGCTGGACCGGTCGCTGCGGCTGGCCGCCGCGATGGACTCGCGCGGGTACGGCCGCACCGGCACCGCGACCCGGGCCTCGCGGCAGCTCACCGGCGTGCTGCTGCTCACCGGCATGGCGGGCCTGTGCGTCGGCGTGTACGGCCTGCTGGACCCGGGCGTGCCCCGGCCGGTCGGCCTCGGCGGCCTCGGCGGCGGTGTCGTGCTCAGCGTCGCCGGTCTGGCCGTCGGCGGCCGGCGGGTGTCCCGCAGCCGTTACCGCCCCGACCGCTGGCAGTGGCCGGAACTCGTCGTCGCCGGCTGCGGAGCGGTCGCCGCCGTCGTGTTGACCGTCGGCACCGGCTACGACCCCGCCGAACTGAATCCGGACCTGTACCCGCTGCGCTGGCCGACCCTGCCGGTGCTGCCGACCGTCGCCATTCTCGTCGCGGCCCTCGCCGCCTTCGCCGCACCGCCGCCGCCACGGCCGCGACCCGCCCCCGTTCCCGCCGGAGCCCGCCCGTGATCCGCTTCGACCACGTGACCGTCACCTACCCCGGCGCCGACCGACCCGCCCTGCGCGACGTCGACCTCCGGGTCGACGAAGGCGAGCTGTGCCTCGTCGTCGGGCACACCGGCTCCGGAAAGTCGACGCTGCTCAACGCGGTAAACGGTCTCGTGCCGCACTTCACCGGCGGCAGCCTCGCGGGGCGGGTGACCGTCGCCGGGCGATCGACCGCCGACCAGCCACCACGCGAGTTCGCCGAACTCGTCGGCGTGGTGGGGCAGGATCCGGTGGCCGGGTTCGTCACCGACACCGTCGAGGAGGAACTCGCCTACGGGATGGAGCAGCTCGCCCTCGACCCGGCCGTCATGCGCGCCCGCGTCGAGGAGACCCTCGACCTGCTCGGCCTCGCCGACCTGCGCGACCGCGGCCTGCACGAACTCTCCGGCGGGCAACAGCAGCGGGTCGCGATCGGCGCGGCGCTCACCGCCCACCCCCGGGTCCTCGTGCTCGACGAGCCGACCTCCGCGCTCGACCCGACCAGCGCCGAGGACGTCCTCGCCACGGTCACCCGCCTCGTGCACGACCTGGGCATCACCGTCGTGCTCGCCGAACATCGCCTCGAACGCGTCATCCCGTACGCGGACCGGCTCGTCCTGCTCGCCGGCGACGGCACGGCCCGCCACGGCGACCCCGCCACGCTGCTCGCCGGCAGCGCCGTCGCACCGCCGATCGTGCACCTAGGCCGGCTGGCCGGCTGGGCGCCGCCGCCGCTCTCCGTCCGCGACGCCCGCCGCCGCGCACCGGAGCTACGCCGGCGGCTGCCCACGGTCCCACCCACGCCGCACCGCACCGCCCACCCGGCGACGCGCGATGACACGGGCGCCGCCGGTGTCGTCCTGGCCGCGGCCGGCGTCGTCGTCCGGCACGGTCCCGTCGTCGCCGTACGCGCGGCGACCCTCGATCTGCGCGCCGGGCAGGTGGTGGCGCTCATGGGGCGCAACGGTTCCGGCAAGTCGTCGCTGCTGTGGGCGTTGCAGGGGGCCGGGCGGCGGGCCGGCGGCACCGTGCGCACCGGCGGGCGTGACCCGGGGAAGATCGCCGCCGCCGAGTCGCGTCGGCTCGTCGGGCTCGTCCCGCAGACCGCCGCGGACCTGCTGTACCTCGACAGCGTGGGCGCCGAACTCGACCAGGCCGACCGGGACGGTGCCGTGCCGGGGTCAGCCCGGCGGTTGCTCGACGACATCGCCCCGGGCATCGCCGACGCCGACCATCCGCGCGACCTGTCCGCCGGGCAGCAGTTGGCGTTGGTGCTGGCCGTCCAGCTCGCCGTCACCCCCCGGGTGGTGCTGTTGGACGAGCCGACGCGCGGCCTCGACTACGGCGCCAAGGCCGCCCTCGTGCGCACCCTCGACGGGCTGGCCGGGCAGGGCCACGCGGTCGTGGTGGCCACCCACGACGTCGAGTTCGCCACCGCGGCGGCCGACCGGGTCGTCGTCATGGCCGGCGGCGACATCGTCACCGACGGACCGGCGACGTCCGTGCTCACCGCCTCGCCGACGTTCGCGCCGCAGATCGCGAAGGTGCTCGCCCCGCTGCCGTACCTCACCGTCGCACAGGTCGCCGCCGCGCTCCCGGCCGCACCCGGCGGACCGGTCGGGGCCGCGCCCGCCGACGCACCGGCCGGGCGACCGTGACCGCCGTCCGCGTCCCCGTCCGCGCGACCGCGGCGATCGTCATGGCCTCGTTCCTCGGCCTCGTCGCCTTCCTGTGGCCGTTCGTCGTGGCGCCGGGCGCGTTCGGGTCGGCCGAGACGCCGCCACTGATGTTCGGCGCGCTGCTCGTGCTCGTCCTCGCCGTCGTCTTCGCCGAGATCGCCGACGGCCGGATCGACGCCAAGGCCCTGGCGATGCTCGGTGTCCTGTCGGCGATCAACGCGGCGCTGCGGCCACTCGGCGCGGGCACCGCCGGCATCGAGACCGTCTTCTTCGTCCTCGTCCTCGCCGGCCGCGTCTACGGCCCCGGCTTCGGCTTCGCCCTCGGCTGCACCTCCCTCTTCGCCTCCGCCCTGCTCACCGGCGGCGTCGGCCCGTGGATGCCGTACCAGATGTTCGGCTGCGCCTGGGTCGGGATGTTCGCCGGCCTGCTCCCGGCGGCCCGGGGCAGGGCCGAGGTAGCGCTCCTGGCCGGCTACGCGGCCGCCGCCGGATACGCCTTCGGGTTCCTGCTCAACCTCTCGTTCTGGCCGTTCTCCCTCGACCCCGGCAGCTCCATCGCCTACCAGCCCGGTCTGCCCGTGCTCGAACAGTTCCAGCGCTACCTCGTCTTCTTCGGCGTCACCTCGCTCGGCTGGGACACCGGCCGTGCCGTCACCACGGCCCTGCTCGTCGTGCTGACCGGCCCGGCCGTGCTCGCCGCCTTCCGCCGGGCGGCCCGCCGCGCGAACTTCGACGCGACCACGACGTTCGACGCCACCGCGGCCGTCGACCCGCCCGAGTGCCCGTCGGGACGATGACCCGCCTCCGGCGCCGGCTAGCTCTCCGGGCGCTGTCCGAGCTTCGCCACGACAGCCCGTTGCAGCACCGCGGTCGTGCCCAGCACCGTCCCGGCCGGCCCGTCGACGGTGTCGGCGACGAGATAGCTGCGCTCGCCGAGGTATTCGTACGTCCGTTCATCGAAGATCCACTCGTCGCGCCGGTCCCGCTCGGTACGCGCGACGGCCAGCCCTCGCCGGCCGGCCGCGTCGGTGACGCCGCGGACCACCTCGACCCCCGGAATCTTCGCCGCGGCCCGGTAGAGCGCGGCGCTCGTCCGGGGCGGCACCAGCGACTCGCGCAGGATGTCGCCGATCGCGGTGAACGCCGCGCCGTCGCGGCTGTCGCCCCGGCCCCGCTCCTCCCGCTCCCGGTAGAGCCGCGCCAGCAGCTCGTCCGGGTCGCTGGGTAGATCGACGACCTCCGCGTTCGGTGCCACGTCCGTGAGCGTCGTCCGTTCCGGGATCACACCGATGACCGGCAGGTCGACGAACGGCTCCCGGAGCAGGCCGTCACCTCGCTCGTAGCGCGGGATCCAGATCTCCCGCTCGTGCACCGGTCGCAGCCGGGCCGGGCCGTCACCCAGGGCGGCGAACGCACCCCGGCTCCTGATGTAGACGTACTCGCCCTCGTCTGACGAGGGGCCCGGCTTGTCGGCGACCGCCGCGGCCAGCTGGTGCAGAAACGCCGTCGCGCCGCTGCGTTCGCCCTGTTCGACCGTCACGATCAGCGGCGCGCTGTCCGGCGCCCACGGCGGAGCGACCACCCCCGCCGTGACCGCGACCGCCAGCACGCCCGCCGCCGGCACGAGCACCAACATCCGCCGTGGCCGCCGGGTCGGCCGCCCGATCTCGGTCGTCAGGTGGTGCCGCAGTGCCTGCCGGCGCACCGCCGCCATGGCCGGCACGTGGGGGGCGGTGGGCTCGCTCATCGGTACTCTCCCTGCTCGACGGGGATCATTCGGGTACGTGCTGTCTCCTGCTGGGCCAGCGCGCGTAGTCGGGTCCGAGCCCGCGACAGCCGCGAGCGCACGGTCCCGACGGGTACGCCGAGCGCCTCGGCTGCCGCCGCGTAGTCCAGTTGCGACCACACACAGAGCAGGAACACCTCCCGATCCGCCCGGCGGAGTGCCCGCAGTGCCGCCATCGCCGCGGCCACCTGTTCGGCATCGTGCAACCGGGTCACCACCTCGTCGGCGAAGTCCGGGACGGTGTCGCGTACCGGCAGTCGTCGCAACGCCTCCCGGTGCCGGCGCGCCGCCCGCCGCCGGTTGCGCAGCACGTTGGTGGCGATGCCGAGCAGCCACGGCCGCAGGCTGTCGCCGTCCGGGCGCAGGGATTCGCGGATCCGCCATGCCTCAAGGAAGGTCAGCGACACCACATCCTCGGCATGCGCCGGATCGCCCTCACTCCACACCGCATGCCGATAGACCGCGTCGGCGTGCTCGTCGAAGAGAGTGCCGAAGGCATCGGTGTCTCCGGCCCGGATCCGGACCCGCATCTCAGCTGTCACATCTCTACCTGTCCGCGGCCGCCCCCGGGTTCCCGCCATCCGCGGACACATTTCCGGCGCTGACCGGGGTCGCGGTCGCCGAGGGTCCGTTCCGTTGACCGACATCGTCGACGGCCGGTGCCGACCGGGCCTCTTCCACCCGCGGTGGGGGGACGACGAGCGGCCTTCCGCTCGACGCACGTGTCGATGCCAGCTCGTCCGGCGTCCGCGCGGCGGACAGTTCGGCGCGGCGCAGCGCCCGGCTCGACAGGGCGGCGACTCCCGCGGCGGCCGCGAGCGCGGTGCCGCCCAGGAACGCCGCCGCCGGTCCCCACAGCCCGGCGACCAACCCGGTGAGCGCGTAGCTGACCGGGATGCCACCGAAGCCGGCCAGGCTGCTCAGGCTCATCATCCGGCCCAGGTACGCCGGCGGCGTGTGCGCCTGCAACAGGGCCGTGCCGAGCGCGCCGGTCAGACCTGCGCCGACGCCGAGCAGCACCGACGCGGCGACCGCCCACGGCCTGGACGGGGCGGACCCGATCCCGGCGAGCGCGCCGCCCATCAGCACGGCGAGCAGGCCGACGAGCAGGCCGGCGCGTGGGACCCGGCCGCGCACCACCACGGCCGTGGCCGCAAGTGCGGCCCCGACGCCGAAGCCGCCGACGATCAGACCCACGCCCGCGGCGCCCCAGCCGCGTTCCCGCGCCAGCAGCGTGATGCCCACGTTGAACGGGCCGGTGAAGCCCAACTCGGCGACGGCCGAGACGACCAGGACGGTACGCAGCAGTGGCGACCGTGCGGCGACAACCAGTCCGGCCCGGACCTCGGCGCCCACCCCCCGTGCCCGGCCGGGCACGCCGGGCGCCTCGGCGCGGACCCGGACCGTGGCGAGCGCGAGCACCGAGACGGCGAAGGTGAACGCGTTGACCGCGAACGCCGCCGCCATCCCGTACGCGGCGACGACCGCCCCGCCGAGCGGGGCGCCGGCCACGATGGCGCCCCGCGCCAGCGCGATCCGCATGCCCTGGAGCCGGGCGAGGTGCTCCGGCGCCACCAGGTACGGCGGCAGCGCCCCGACGGCGGGCAGGAACACGGCGTCGACCGCGCCGAACACCAGCGCCACCGCGATGAGCACCGCGAGGGTCGGGTCGGCGGCGGCGGTGGCGACCGCCGCGGCGACCATGACCGCGCAGCGCAGCGCGTCGCTGCCGAGCATCAGCCGCCGGGCGCCCCACCTGTCGACGACCACGCCACCCACCAGGAGCAGCAACAGTCGGGACACGGACGCGGTGGCCAGGACCAGCCCGGCCCCACCGGCGCCGGCGACCTTGGCGGCGGTCCAGGCCAGCGCCACGTAGTAGACCTGGTCGCCCACCAGCGACATGCCGAAACCGGCGAGCCAGCGCAGGACGTTGCCGTCCCGGTGCGGCTGCCGGACCGCGACCGCCCGCTGGGTCATGGCCGGAACGGGAAGCCGTGGACGAACACCATGACGTGCTCCCGGCCGGCCTCGCCGGGCTGGTCCTCGGCGCCGGCCCGCCCGCGCTCGGCCCACTTCTGTATCACCGCGGTCAGCTCGTCGCTCAGCTCGGCCAGCTCCGGCGCGGTGAGCCGGAGCAACGAGTCGCTGGAGACCGAGGCGTCGGTCCACGCGTCGCCCCAGGCGTGGTCCTCGTCGATCCACCGTTCGAGCCGGCTGATCTGGTGGGCCAGCATCTGACGCTTGGCGGCGACCGCGATGCCGCGGGCCTGCGGATCGCCCGTGAACTCCGACGACGCCCAGCTGAACCCCTCGTGGGTCTTGCGCCACCAGCGCTCCCGCCGGTCACCAGCCCTGCCCGGCACCTCCTCGATGAAGCCGTGCGCGGCCAGCTCCCGCAGGTGGTAGCTGACCAGCGAGAGCGACTCGTCGACCAGCTCGGCGAGCCGGGACGCGGTCGCCTCCCGCTCGGCGGTCAGCGCGTAGAACAACCGCAGCCGCAACGGGTGGGCGAACATCCGTAGCTCGGCGGCGTTCTTGAGTCGTCGGTTCGATCCGGGTGGCATGAATCCACCGTATTAACTCAAAGACTTTTGTGCAAACTCTTTGTCTAACGGGTCTCGCGGCTGCCCGGCGGTGCCGACCGGGACGGCGGGGTCCCCGGTGGACGGCGCACGAGCGGGTCGCGGGCCGGTGTTACGGTGCCACCCGCGGCATCCGACCGGCCCGGGGGAGCAGCATGACCGCCCAGTACGTCCGTGACGCGGCGGCGACCGCAGTCGTCTTCGGGTTCTTCGCCCTCAGCTGGTACGGCTGGGCGCAGGAGGCGCCGCCGAGGAGTTGGCGCGTCCCGCTCGGCATCGCCTCGGGCATCGCCCTGCTGACCGCGGTCGTCGGCGGGCTCCTCGCCTGGCGGCACTGGTCCGCCGGCACGGCGTTCGACGACGGGACCAGTCGGTCCTTCGGCCTGGTCGTCGGCGTGGAGTTCGCCGCCGCCGCGCTCGGCGCCGGGCTGCTCGCCGTACGCCGCCGCACGGAGTTCATCTCCACGTGGGTCGCCCTCGTCGTGGGGGTGCACCTGTTCCCGGTCGCGGCGCTCATCGGTTACCCGCTGATCCACGTGGTCGCCGCGCTGGTCACGCTGGTCGCGGTGGCCGCCATTCCGGTGGCGCGGGCGCGTTCCCTGCCGGTGAGTGCCGTCACCGGGCTCGGTACGGGCACCGTGCTGCTCGTCGCCGCGCTGTCCTCCACGGTCCTGGCCCTCACGGGGTACGGATCGGCGGTGTAGCCGGCTTTCGCGCGATGCGTCCCGTCGTCCGTTGGGGACCATGACAGTCCGCTTACTGTCTGATCTCTTCCCGGGTGGCGGGATACCGGCACGATGAGGCGGTGACCGATCGACAGCAGCAGGTCGCCCTCCTCGTCGCGGATGCCGCGCGTCGTGCGGTGGCCCGGTACGTCCCCGAGGAACTCGAAGTGTTCGACGGGGTCGCCGCCGCCTGGCGGGAGGGCGCGGCGAACGCCGCCCGGCAGTCGTCGCCCCCGGGCGGTGGCGTCGGCTTCGGCATCGACACCGTGCTCGTCAGCGAGCTGTTCCTCCAGGCGGCCGCCGCCGCCGTCGGCGAGGTGCTCGTCCTGGGTACGGCGGGGGTCGGCGCCGGGATCCGCGCCCGCTGGCGACGACGACGCGGTACGGGCCGGGGTCCGGTCGACCCGGCGGGTGTCCCGGGGCCGGCGGAGGCCGCCCTGGAAGCCGCCCCGGCGGCCGACGCGCGGGTGCCGGTGACCGGTGCCGGCGCGGGGGAGCCGTTGGCCGGCCCGATTGCCCTGACCGGGCCACAGGTGGCGCAGCTCCGTGAGGCGTGTCGGCGGCACGCCCTCGCGCTGGGCCTGCCGCCGGACGCGGCCGACCTGCTGGCCGACGCGACGGTCGGGGCGATGGTGGCGCCGGGCAACCCGTGACCGGTCACGATGGGGGCGCCGGGCGACCCGTGACGGATCACGACGAAGGCCCAGGGCGACCCGTGACCGGTCCGGTCGGCGTGCCGGGGGCCGGGCCCGTCCGGTCGCCGGACCGGCTGGCCTGGTGCTATCTCCTCGTGCTCGCGGCGCTGGTCGCCGTCGGGATCGGCGCGGGGGACCTGTTCTTTCTGGCCGACCGGTCGCTGCACCTGCCGTGGGCGCTGGCCCTCGACGCCTGCGACCGGGCGTTCGGGGCCGGTGTCGCGGAGCCGGCGCCGCCCGGGTTCACCGACTGCATGGCCGGGCCGGCACGGCAGCGCGGGCTGGTCATGCTCGGCGCGGTGGGTGTCGTGTTGGCGTGCGCCGCCGCGCTGCTGGTCCTGGTGCCGTCGGTCGACCTGTGGCGCCTGCGCCGGCACCGGGGCCGGTTCACCGTCGCGCCCGCTGCCGCCCGGTTCGCCGCTCTCTGCGACGACAACGGACTGTCCGGGCGGGACCGGCCGCGCCTGCTCATCGCCGGCCCGCCCGTGCGGCAGGCGTTCACCGTCGGTGTCGTCGGCCGGCGGCCCGTCGTCGTGCTCCCGGCCGGCGTGGCCGTGGCGTACCGCGATCCGCTGCGGTTCGACCCGGTGGTCCAGCACGAACTCGCCCACGTGCGGGCCCGCGACGTGGTGTGGGTGTCCGCCGCACGCGGCCTGGTCTGGCTCCCCGTGCCCGCGGTCGCCGTCGGCGGGCTGCTGGAGATCGGCACCTTCAGCCCGAACGCGATCGTCGGTGCCACCTTCCTGCGGGCACTGCTCCTGTCGGTGCTCGTCGCGGTGCTCGCGGCCGCGCTGCTGCGGGCGCGTGAGCGCGAGGCGGACCTGCACGTGGTGCGGGCCGGCCAGGCGCAGGGGCTGACCGCGCTGCTGCACGACGCGAGCACCCGGGAGAGGCCGGCGGGAAACGGGGCGGCGGCCCGGCTGCGCCGGCTGCTCGCCCGCCACCCGTCACCGCGGGACCGGGCCGCCTCGCTGCGGGACCGGGAGCGCCGGCCGACCGGTGACCTGGCGCGGGGCGTCGCGGCCGGCGCGGTCGCGCTGGTGACGATGGGGGCCGTCCACGACCTCAGCCAGGAACTGCACTACGCGGCGCAGGGCTGGCTTCCCCCGCTGGTCGACGTCTGGGTCGGTGCCGTGCTGCTCGTCGGCGTACTGATGCCGTCGCTGCTGCGCCGGGCGGCCTCGGCCCGGCGGGACGGGGTGGCTGCCACCTGGTTACGTCCCGTCACCGGCACGGCGATCGGTTTCTTCGTGGCCGCGTTCGGCACGGCGTGGCGGCCGTTTCCCGGCGGAGGGGCACTGTTCCAGGACCAGGACGCGGCCGGTGCCCTGGTGTGCGCCGTCGTGGCGGCGGCGCTGGGCGCGGGCGCGGTGGGCCTCTGCGTGGTCGTCGCTACGGCCCTGGTCGACGCGCGGACGTCGGCGGGGGACGCCGCGACCGGCCCGGTAGGTGGCCGGTGGTGGAGGTACGCGGGCCATGCCGCCGCGATCGGCGTCACGGCCGCCGTGCTGTGGCCGTTGCCGGTGCTGCCGCCGGTGTGGGCGGATCCGGCCGTGGTCCGCGCCTGGCTGGTCTACCTGTTGCCCGCCACCGGCTGGCTGCTGCCCGCGCTCGCGTTGCCGTTGCTCCTCGCGGCCCGGTCGTGGCCGGCCGGGTCGGATCTCCCACGCCGGGCGGTCCGGTCGATGCGGGTCAGGGCGGTCGTGCTCGCGGTACTCGTCTGCGGTGTCGGCGCGGTGCTGCGGGCCCGGCTGGATCCGCCCGCCACCCTGGACGAGGCGCTGCGCGCCGCCCAGGCCCGATGGCTGCTCTGTGCCCTCGTCGGGTGGGGCGTCCTGCTGGTGACCGCGAGCGGAGCGGGCCGGTGGCCGCTGGCCCGGTCGGTGCTTGCCGCCGGGGTGGCGACCGCGTCGTGCGGGATCGTCCAGTTCGTGGACACGGCGGCGGCCGGGCGGGGCGCCGACGCGCTCGCGTTCCGGCTGGCTGTCGGGGCACCACTGGTCTGGCTGCTGTACCTGACCACGCTCACCACGCCGCTCCTGCTGCTCGCTCCGAAGCGGACGGTGTCAGCCGACACCGCCGTGCGGGTGCGCCCGGGTGGGGGCGTGCTGGTCGGGACGGCGCTGGCGGCGGTGCTGCTGACCGCGGTGGTGCTCGGGCCGGGGGTGCCCGGCAGCTATGCGCCACTGCCGGTCGCCGCCGGAGCCGCCACGGTGCCGCGGCCGCAAGCGCAGCCGTCGACGCCGGCATCGGGGCCGACGCCGACGTCGACTCCGGCGGGGCCGGGTACCGAACCGTCGGCGGGAGATCTTCCGGTCGCCGGTCGCCGGCTGACCGCCGCCGAGGCGCGCGCGGCCGTGCGGGCGGTCCGGCCGGCGTTGCCCCGGACCTGGCGCGCACAGGAGCCGGCCGCTGCCGGCCAGCAGCGGATCGAGCCGGCAGCCTGCGTACCCCTGGCGCGGGACGCCTTCCTGAAGGTGATCGAGCCGGGCGTGCGCGCCAGGGCCGAAGCCAAACACGGCACGTCCCGCGGCCGGGTGGTGTCCGCGTCCACTACGGTGACGGTGACCGTCACCTCGTACGCCGACGTGGTGTCCGGCGCGGTGTTCGCCGCCGCGGACGCGGCGCGCGCCGCCTGCCCCCGGTTCACCGCTGAGGGGGTACGGTTCGGTGTCCGCGCCAAGCGGCCACCGGCGCTCGGTGAACAGTCCTGGCGCGTCGACTACGCGCTCTCGGTGGGGAGCGGACGGCAGCGGCTCACTGGTACGACGGCGGTCGTGCTGGTCCGGGTGGGCCACAACCTCGTCACCGTCTCGATGACCGCAGTTCTGGGGCCGCTGGACGAGCGGATCCTCGGCAACGCGGCGACCGCCGTCGTCCGCGCCCTCGGGCGTTGACCGGCCGGCACGCGTACGCCCCGCCGCCGTCGGCTGCGACCGGACCCGGCGTCGCCGGGCGTGCGGCCCGGGGCAGCCCGACGGGGAGGACGGCCGGCGGGCCGTCCTCCCCATCGGGAACTGGTCAGCTCAACGGCTCGACCCAGATGTTGCGGTAACGGACGTTGGCGCCCGGGTCGCCGTGGTCCTGCAACCGGATCGGCCCCACGGCGGGTCCCTCCGGGGCGCCGTTGCCCGTGGGCCCGTCGATCACCGCGTTGTTGTGCACGGTGACGCCGTTCCACACGACCGTGACGCGGGCGTTCTCCGTCTTGACCCCGGAGGCGTTGAAGCGGGCCGCGCGGAAGGTGACGTCGTAGGTCTGCCACGTCTCCGGGGCGCTGGCCGCGATGACGGACGGCGCGATCTTCCCGTAGATCGAGCCGCACTCGTTGTTGGCGGGGGTGGTGTCGCCGAACGAGTCCAGGACCTGGAGTTCGTAGCGGTCCTGGAGATAGATGCCGCTGTTGGCGCGGGCCTGGCCGGTGACGTCCGGCGGAAGGTTGGGCAGCCAGAACTCGACGTGCAGCCGGAAGTCGCCGAAGGCCTGCTTGCTGCGGATGTCACCGCCGAGCACCTCCATGGAGCCGTTGGCGACCGGCCACGTCGCGGGGGTGCCGCTGGTGCTCTCGAAGTTCGCCAGGTTGGCCCCGTCGAAGAGCGTCACGCGGCCGGGGTTGACCACGGGGCCGTGCGCCTCGAACTCGTAGATCCGGGCGGCGCCGTCCGTGGTGCTGGTGGGGGCGGTGATGGCGAGTCGGACGTATCTGGCCTGGGTGGTCGGGATGTCGTGGGTGGTGGTGTTGGCCGTGTTGCCGGTGACTGTCGTGACGGTGGTCCAGGTGGTGCCGTTGGTGCTGGTCTGGATGGTGAAGTCGCGGGTGTTCCAGGCGGTGTTCTCGCCGCCGGCGCCCGCGTGGCGTACGACGAAGCGGTTCAGGCTCTGGCTGGCGCCGAGGTCGACCTGCAGCCACTTGCTGGCGCCCGACGAGCACCACTTGTCGCTGTTCCCGCCGCTCACGCTGCCGTTCACCGCCTTGGCCGGGCCCTCGGTGGCCGAGCACGAGCTGTCGGCGGTCGCCGCCTTGCCCAGCGCGAGGTTCGTGGTCGACACCTGACCACCGTAGGCCTCGAACTCGTAGATCCGGGCGGCGTTGTCCGTGGTGCTGGTGGCGGCGGTGATGGCGAGTCGGACGTATCTGGCCTGGGTGGTCGGGATGTCGTGGGTGGTGGTGTTGGCCGTGTTGCCGGTGACGTTCGTGACGGTGGTCCAGGTGGTGCCGTTGGTGCTGGTCTGGATGGTGAAGTCGCGGGTGTTCCAGGCGGTGTTCTCGCCGCCGGCGCCGGCGTGGCGTACGACGAAGCGGTTCAGGCTCTGGCTGCTGCCGAGGTCGACCTGCAGCCACTTGTTGGTGCCCAGCGAGCACCACTTGTCGAGGTTGCCGCTGGTGGTCGTCCCGTTGACGGCCTTGGCCGGGCCCTCGGTGGGCGAGCACGAGCTGTCGGCGGTCGCCGCCCTGCCGAGCGCGAGGTTGACGGGTGGCTGCTGACCGGGGATGGCGTTGAGCGTGTACCAGACCTCGGTGCTCCACAGGGACTGGCCGTTGGTGGCCGAGAACGGCCGGGGCGAGCGGACGTGCACGACGCGGCCGGGCTTGAGGCCGTTGATCGCCAACGTGACGGTCTTTCCGTCGGCCGACAGGGTGGCCGAGGTGACCGACAGGGTCTCCTCGTCGACCTTCGGCCCGCCGTACGCGGCCGTCGGCACGTAGCGCCACTGCTTCACCCGGTACTTGGTGGCCAGCGCGGTGGCGGTCGCCGCCGAGAGGGGGTGGGTGTACTCGATCTGGAAGCCGTTGGGGGTGGCCCGCATCGCCAGCATGTCGAAGTTGTTGCTGCCGTTGGGGCTGATCTTCTGCAGGCCGTAGCTGAGCTTGCCCTCCTGCCCCCAGTTGCCGCCGCCGTGCAGGCCGCCGGTGTAGATGGCGCCGTCGGGGCCGACGGAAACCTCGGACACCCCCGCCTCCAGGCCCTGGGTCATCCGGAACAGCGCGCCCTGGTACTCGCCGTTGACCTTCTCCAGGTACGCGCGCTGGAGCCCGCCGTAGGTGACGTCGCCGATGACCATCTGCCCGGCGAACGGGCCCTGGTTGAGCATGACCGGGGTGCTCGGCGAGTTGCCGATCTCGTTCTGCGGCAGCCAGAGGACCGGCTGGGTGACCGGGTGGTTGTCGAACGGGCCGGCCGGGTTCATGTAGTGGTTGAAGAAGCGGCCCTGCTTGACGTGCACGAGCTTCGACGACGGCAGCCAGCCACCCTGGTTGTCGGTGACGAAGATGCCGCCCTCGGGGCCCCAGCCGATGCCGTGCGGGGTGCGCAGCCCGCCGGCCACGTAGTCGATCGCGCCGGTGCTCCGGTTCACCCTGATGGTGGTGCCCCGGTTCGGGGCCGGCTGCGGATCGGTCGTGGCGCCGCCGTAGTTGATGGAGACCGACAGGTTCAGGTAGAAGTAGCCGTCCTGGTAGAGCAGGCCGAACCCGAACTCGTGGAAGTTGCTGCCGAACGGCCAGGTGGCGACCGTACGGTACTGGTCGGTCACCCCGTCACCGTTGGTGTCGTTCAGTTCGGTGAGCTTCGCCTTCTCCGAGACGTAGATCTTCCCGTCGACGATCTTGAGCCCCATCGGCTCCTGGAGCCCGGTCGCGACCCGCTGCCGGGTCACCTGGCCGGGGCTGGTGTTGCCGGTGACGTTGCCGAGGATCCACACCTCGCCCACGGTGGTCAGGGAGCCGCCCCAGGTGGCCACGGCCAGCCGGCCGTCGGGGAACCAGTCGAACCCGGTGACCTGCGGCTGGAAGCCACTCGGGCGCAGGTCCGTCAGGGTGTAGTTCGGGTGCACCGAGGTCAGCGGCAGCCCGTCGCCGGGCGAGTCGCCGCTGGCCTCGCACTCCTTGCGGCCCGGGGCGGTCACCCGGACGACGCCGGCGTCGGTGCTCAGGGCCGAGGTCGGGACGTTCACGAACGAGGTGGAGCCGGGCGTCTGCCACTGCAACGTGAGCTGCTGGCCGCCCGTACGCTCGAAGTGCTCGATGCGCAGCGAGTGGTACCCGGCGGTCAGGCTGACGGTGCCGTCCTTGGGCGCCGGGCCGTGCACGCCGTCGTGGTCGATGAGCAGGGCGTCGTCGATCAGCAGACGTGACCCGTCGTCGCTGATCAGCCGGAAGGTGTAGCTACCGGCCTGGGTGATGCTGACGTTGCCGAGGACGTGGACCAGGAAGTTGTCCTCGATGCCGAAGTCGGCGGCGCTGCTCCAGTTGACCGTCGGCATGAGCTTGTCGACGTTCGGGGTCTGGCCGGCCTTGAGCGTGCAGAGCTTGTCCAGCGGCACCTGCAGGTCGAAGGTCCGCAGGGTGACACCGGGTTCCTGGGGCGGCGGCGCGGCCGCCGCATCCGTTGGCGACAGCCACAGGCTGGCCGCGGCGACCACGGCGGCGAAGAAGCCCGCGATGGGTGCGCGCGCTCGTCGGGACGGTACGAGCATCGTTTCCTCCAGGGGAGCGGGACAACGACGTACGTCGTCGACGTGCCGGCTCCGGCACAGCGGCGCGCCCGGTCAACGAACGGACATCGGTTGCCATGTCCTGACGGTTGGCCCGGCACGCCGCTGCCTGGCGAGGCAACAATAAGATTCTTTCATCTAAATGTCTAGATGTTTGGTCGGAGTCACCCGCGCTTTCGATCGATCGGCGGAAAGTCGGGCTCGCCGCACCGGGTTAATGCGTTGGCCCGGCCGTCGGTCCGTGCGAGGGTGGGAGCCATGAGCAGCCGTCTCACGCGCGGCGTCTTCAGAGATCCGCTGGTGGAAGGGGACGTGCCGTACGCGGTGCTCACGCCGGCCGGCCGGACGAGCGACGCGACACTGCCCCTGATCCTGCTCCTGCACGGCGCGAACTCGACGAGCGACGTCCTGGCCATGGTGCAGCCGATCGTCGACGACATGTGGGCCGACGGATCGCTGCCCCGATCCGTGATCGCCAGCGCCTCGACCCCCACGGCCGGCGGTTTCTACATCGACCACCCCGGCAACGGCTGGGAGAGTCTGGTCGCCGCGGCCTTCCCCCGCCTGCTGGAGAAGGAGTACGGCGCCGATCCGGCCCGGACGTCCTTGCTGGGTGCGTCGATGGGCGGCTACGGCGCGCTGAAGATCGCCTTCGCGGAGCCGGCACGGTGGCTCGCGGTGGCGGCAGTCGCTCCTGCCCTGTTACCCGTCCTGGCGCCCGAGGAGTTGCGACCACGCAACGCCCTCGACGTACTGGCCCTGCTAAGCGGCGAGATGGCCGGAGCGGGCGGTGGCTTCGCCGCCAACAGCGTCCTGCACCGCCTGCGGGGCAACGCCGACGCTGTTCGCGCCAGCGGCTTGCCGATCTTCCTCCGGTGCGGCGACGTCGACGTGTTCGCGATGCACGACGGCACCGAGCAGCTCCATCGGGCGCTCTGGGATCTTGACATCGGTCACGAGTACCACCTGGTCCACGGTGCCGATCACCTCGGGCCCGAGGCGCTCTCCGCGCAACGTGCCGCGCTGGCGTTCATCGGCGCGGCCCAGCGCAGGGCGGCGGGCGAGGACCGCACGGCGGAGGATCGGGAGTTGGCGGCGGCGTGGCGGGCCTGGGCTGCCGGCGGCCGGCAGGGTGCTCCGCCCAGGCTCGACGCCTTCGGCGTCAGCGCCTCCGTCGCCCTGCGCGCGATGCTCGAACCGGAGCTGTCCGAGGCGGCCCGCCGAGACCCGACGACCACCCGTCGGTACGGGATCCTGCCGGCGTGAGCCGTGGTGGGCCTGACCGGCGGGCGCCCGGCTGCAAGCCATGGAGCGTGCCGGCCGGTCCCTGATCCGACAGCCCGGACGGTACGCGGTGGCTACGGTGGGCGACAGCCGTGCCCGCCCACCCCGTCGGGAGTCGTCGATGCCTGATCCACTGGTCCGGTCGCGGGTCCGGGTGGCGGCCGGCCTGGCCGCCGCGCTCCTCCTGCCGCCGGGTGTCCTCGGTCCGGCGGTGCCCGGTCGCGCCGCGTCGGCGGCCACCGGCAGCGTGACGACGGCGGTCCGGGACGCCCGCACCGGCGAGCCGGCCCGCGCCTGTGTGAGTCTCGTGCCCCTGGATCCCGACCGGCTCACCGCGGTGTACGTGGGCGAGAGCCAACTCGGCAGGTCCGCCGGCTGCACCGACGACCGGGGCCGGATCGCGGTGTCCGGGGTGGAGCCGGGGCGCTACCGACTCTTCGCCCAGCCCTACGAGACCGGGCGGTACGGGCGGCAGTGGGTCGGCGGGCGCGGCGGCACCGGGCAGCGGCACCAGGCATGGGTGGTCTCGGTCGCCGCCGGCACCACGACCGTCGCTCCCCGGGTGCGGCTCGACCCGCCCGGCCAGATCTCGGGCGTGGTCAGCGACGCGGCGACCGGATCACCGGTCGCGGGCGTGCAGGTCGCCGTGGTGCCGTTCGTGCCGCACCCGAAGTACAGCCCGGACGTCCCGATCACCGACGACACCGGCCGGTACACGGTGACGGGGCTGGGGCCGTACGACTGGGCGTTGCGGTTCTCCGGCGCGCGGATCGCGACCCAGTGGTCCGGGGGTGTCGGAAACCCGCTGCTGGCCCGGGCGGTCCGGGTGCGCCCCGGCGGCACCGCCACGCTGCACCAGGCCCTGCGGAGGCCGACCGCCGTACGCGGGTCGATCCGCGCCGACGAGCTGGCGACCTACAGCACGGTCGTCGCGTTCGACGCCGTCACCGGGGACGTCGCCGGTGCGGTGGACGTCGGCCCGTCGTACGACCTTCCGGTGCTCCCCGGGCAGCGGGTCAGGCTCCGCTGCGACTGCGCCACCGGCCCGGGGCGCTGGCATCCCGGCGGTAGCGGGTTCACCGACGCGGCCCCGGTCCGGGTGGGACGGGCGCCCGTCACGGTCGACTTCGACCTGACCGCCGACGCCGACGGCTGGTGACCGCCCCCGACCGGGGGCCGGGAGCGGTCACCGAGGCGGCCGTCAGGTGCGGGTGATCCGCACCGCGTCCGCGACCACGTAGCCGGTGCCGGCGGTCCAGCGGCTCACCCCGACCTTGTTGCCGTCGCCGGCGCTGAGGGTGAACACTCCGATCGACACCCATCGCCCCCCGTTGAGGCGCTGGTTGACGGTGACGGACTGGTTGCCGGAGGCCGTGGCCACGATGTACGGCGTCTGGTTGTTGTATCCGGCGTCGGCCGGGTACCAGACCGAGATCTCGTAGGTGCCGGTCTCGGGGATGTTCGCCTTGTACCAGGCGACGTCACTGGCCGACGTCGGGTCGGCGAAGCGGTAGTCCGTGCCGAACCGCGCGCTGGAGTACGACGACGTGCCCCAGGCGGTGCTCGCCGTGAACCGGCCGGACGTGGTGTTGTCCACGGTGGTGGTCCACTGCTGGGGCGGCGGCTGCTGGGTCGTGCTCACGTCCAGGTAGTTGCGGTCGATCTTGATCGTCACGCCGCCCCAGGTCTCCGTCACGTCTCCGGCGTACTGGTGCAGCCGCTGGTGGTTGGCGTAGTAGGCGTCGGAGCAGTAGTCCCCGGCGTCGGTGTCGGCCACGCCGTTCCACCAGGCGATCCAGATCTGGTCGAGCCGGGTGTAGCTGGTGTTGTTGTACTCGAGGCAGACGTCCCTGATCCCGGAGGAGCCGCTGGAGTACACGCCGGCCAGGTAGCCCCGGACGTGCAGCCGGTCGACCCAGCCGGACAGGAACGACAGCACGGCGGCGCGGCACGCCGCGGTCGTCGGGTAGTGCTCGATGTCGTTGTAGATGGTGCTGCCGGCGCCGATGCCCAAGGCCTGTGCGGCGTTGGCGGCGCTGTCGGCGGCGGTCCTGCCCTGCGACCGCGCGGTGGTCGGGTCGGCGGACATCTTCGGCGCGCGGCTGCCGCACGGCGCCTGGTAGCCGAGCTCGATCGGGATCAGCCGCCAGCCGTTGGCGATCTGCCTGCTGACCCAGGTCGGGGTCAGGTTGGGCTGCGCGCACGTCCGGCTGGCCCCGCTGATGTAGATGCCCACCGCACCGTACGGCGAGCTTCTGCGCCACGCGTCCATCGCCGCCTGCGACGGGGCGGTGCAGGTGTCGAACCCCTTACCGACGTAGGTGCCGGGCTGCGGAGCGGCCGCCGCCGCCATGGACTGCGGCTGCGCGATCGCCGCCGGCTCCGCCGCAACCGCCGATCCGTGCGCGATGGTGAGCCCGACTGCGGTGGTGAGGCTCAACAGCCATGCGGTGGGCCTTCTCATCCAGGATCTCCTTTGAAGGATTTCTACGTATGGTCGTTGTCAGTGAAGGAATCTAACCACACATCGAGCGATGGCAATAGCAGGGTGCGGGAGGGCGGGGGCGCCTCGTCGCGCCGGAGGCCCGCTTCCGCGCGGTGAAGTTTCCTGCCACCATGCATCGAGGCATGGAAGACCTTCTTCAAGAGTGGCCATCCGGGAGGACAAGTGCTCACCAGGAGAACTTTGCTGGCAACCACCGCGGCTGCCGCGGTCGGGTCAGCGGTCACGGGGCGGGCCGCCCACGCCGCCCTTCCCGTGGTCGACATGGAGGCGCTCATCAAGGCCGCCCAGATCGACCCGCGTCGTGCCGACTCGGCGATCACCGCGGGTAGCAAGGACAGCGTCCTGGCGGTGGAGCGAGCGCTGCAGGCCAAGGGCTTCCTCTCGGCCACCTACGTCGACGGCCACTTCGGCACCAGCACCGTCGCGGCCTACGCCGCCTACCAACGCTCTCTCGGCTACTCGGGACTCGACGCCACCGGTCTGCCCGGGCAGACGTCGCTGCGCGCACTGGGGGAGCAGCGGTTCACGGTGACCCGGGTGCTGTCGCCGGGCAGCGTCGTCTCCTTTCGCGGCGCGCAGGTCAACACGCGTACCAGGGCGATGTTGCTCGAGGCCGAGCGGCTGCTCGGCGGGCAGTTGACGATCACCCAGGGCTCGTACAGCCTCAGCGACCCGACCTCCGCCGGCACCCACGACGGTGGCGGCGCCCTGGACCTCTCCGTCAGCGGCATGTCCACCACCTACCGGACCACGGTCGTCAGCCGGTTGCGCCGGGTGGGTTTCGCGGCGTGGCTGCGCACCCCCGCGCAGGGGGACTGGCCGTACCACATCCACGCCATCGCCCTGGCCGACACCGACCAGTCCCTCGCCGCCCAGCACCAGGCCGGCGACTACTACCTCGGCCGCAACGGGCTGGCCAACCGGGGCGCCGACGACGGCCCGGCGGTGACCCCGAAGCAGACCTGGGAGGAGTACCAGCGAGTGTAAGGAAGGGCCCCTTCCTATCGCCTAGGCGATAGGAAGGGGCCCTTCCTTACACTCAGGGGGCCCAGGGGCCGGCGAAGTTCCAGGTGCTGTCCGCGGCCCAGAGCGCGGGTGTGTTGTACGCCGCGCCACCGGCGCCGTTGCTCAGCCAGACCTCCGAGTTGTGGTGGCGCAGGAACGAGCCCCGGAAGTTGTACGACTCCAGCGACACGCCACCGCCGGTGAGCCCGGTGCGGGCGCACCAGGTGGCGTCGGCGCGCATCAGCGCCGAACCGTCGTTGGGTGAGTTGCGGACCCGGGATTCGGCGTGGCGGAGGTACTGCCCGGGATAGTTCACCGACTCGAAGGAGTAGCAGCGCGCGTCGGCCAACCCGGCCCGGATCGTGTAGGTGGCGTCGTTCTTCAGCAGCGTGCTGCTGCCGGCGTCGACCACCTCGGTGTACGCGAGGCTGTCCTGGTGCCGGAGGTACCTGTTCGTGTGCCCTGGTGTGGTCACCTGCAACGATCGGCGGGTGTTGACCGGTAGCGCGACCGGCTGATTGGCGCCGAGGGACCTGGACGCGTTGATCAGTGCCTGGTTCGCCGCGCGGACCCGGGCCTCGTCCATCTTGACGATCCGGCGGTCGTAGGTGAGGAAGCCGTTCAGCTCGCCCTCGAGGTCGGTGATCTCGGTGTAGACCGAGGCGCTGAGGCCCGTGCCGAGCATCAGGTTCTGGGTGCCCTGCACCAGGCCGACGTAGCGGTCGGTGAGGGCGGTGGAGTTCGGCTGCCACTCGTAGGCGAAGAAGCTGCCGGTCGGGCTGTACTCGTGGCCCGGCGTCCGCAGCCCCAGGCCGCCGAACTCGCCGAGCACCGCGACCCGGGTCGCCGACGGGCTCGGCGAGGCCGGGCCGAGGTACATGTGCCAGTCGTCGATGTCCCCGTTGCCGGGGTTGCCGAGGGACTGGCAGCAGTTGTGACCGCTGTGCACGTTCACCAGCCGGGTCGGGTCCTGGTTCTTCACGTTCTGGCCGACCCGCTGGGTGTCGGCGAGGGCGCGCTCACCCCACCCCTCGTTGTAGACGGTGTAGGCGACCACCGAGGGGGAACTGCGGTGCTCGTCGACGATCTCCCGCGCCTCGGCCTCGAACTGCGCCTGCTGGGCGTTGTCGGCGTTGATGTCCTGGGCGGTCATCGACGGGACGTCCTGCCACACCAGCAGGCCGAGACGGTCGGCGTGGTAGAACCACCGCTGCGGCTCGACCTTGATGTGCTTGCGCACCATGTTGAACCCGAGATCCTTGTGTTTCTGCAGGTCGAAGGCGAGCGCCGCGTCGGTGGGCGCGGTGTAGAGCCCGTCCGGCCAGTAACCCTGGTCGAGGGTGCCGGCCTGGAACACGAACTGGCCGTTGAGCTTCGGGCGCAGCACGCCGCCGACCACGCCGGTGGTGATCTCCCGCATGCCGAAGTAGTGCGTCGTCCGGTCCACCTGGGCGCCGCCGGGGCCGCGCAGCGTCACCCGCAGGTGGTAGAGGAACGGATCGTCCGGGGACCACCGGCGGGCGTTCGGCACCGGCACGCTGAAGTCGGTGAAGCCGCCGGTGGCCGAGCCGACGACCGTGGCCCCGTTCAACGCCTCGGCGAGGACACTGTGCCCGGTCACGTCGCCGCGGGCGAACACCCGCACCCGCAGGGTGTTGTCGGCGAGGTTGGGGTAGACGTCCACGCTGCTGATCGACGCGGTCGGTACGGGTTCCAGCCAGACGGTCTGCCAGATGCCGGAGTTGGGCGTGTAGAAGATGCCGCCCGGGGTCTTGGTCTGCTTGCCGATCGGGGGCAGGCTGCCGTTCTGGCGGCTGTCGGTGGGGTCCCACGCCTTGACGACGATCTCGTTCGTGCCGCCGTTGAGGTGCGGCGTGACGTCGAAGGTGAAGGCGTCGTAGCCGCCGGTGTGCCCGCCGACCTGCGCGCCGTTGACCCAGACCGTGCTCTGCCAGTCGACCGCGCCGAAGTGCAGCAGGGTACGGCGGCCGGACCAGCCGGCCGGCACGGTGAAGGTGCGCCGGTAGAACAGGTAGTGGCGGTTGTCGTTCGCGGCCCGCTGGACGCCGGAGAGGGCGCTCTCCACCGGGAACGGCACGTTCACCCGCTCGGGCAGGGTGGTGTTGAACTGCGGGGCGTCGTTGGTGGCCGACTGACGCAGCTGCCACTCGCCGTTGAGGTTGAGCCAGTCGGGCCGGGTCATCTGCGGTCGTGGGTATTCCGGCAGGGGTGTGCCGTTGAGCGCCTGGCTGGTCCACGGCGTGGTCAGCGGGGGTGTCTTCGCCGGTGCCGCCTGTGCGGCGGGAACCGCCGCGAGCAGGCCGGCCAGCAGGGTCAGGGTGGCCATCGATGCCAGGGGGCGGATGCGGACGCGACGTGTCATGCCGTCTCCGAGGTGGACGGGTCGGCGCGGGCGCGGTGTGGGGCCCGCGCGACGGGGTGGGGGTGGGGCTCGGGCGGACTGGCCGATCAGGATCAGGCTTGCCGTGGGTGCGCGGGTGTCGGCGGGACTCCGTCCTGGCGCTGGCGCGATCTTGTTGACAACTTGGAGCGCCTCTATAACGTTATAGGTGCCCGCCGGACGGCGCGTCAATAGCTGCGCGTCGATGCATGTCGGCGCGGCTCGCCTGAGGGGGCCGGTACGTGGGCGTCAGCCTGAAGGACATCGCCGAGCGGGCCGGGGTCTCCCTGGCGACGGTCTCCAACGTGGTCAACGGATACCGCCCGGTCGGCGAACGCACCCGGCAGCGGGTGCAGGCGGCCATCGACGAGCTCGGCTACACACCCAACCTGAGCGCACGGCACCTGCGCCGCGGCCGGACCGGACTGATCGCGCTGGCCATCCCGGAGCTGACCAATCCCTACTTCGCGGAGTTGGCCGAGGTGGCCATCCACGAGGCCGGCAGGCTCGGCTACACGCTCGTGATGGAGAACACCGCCGCCGACCACGAGGCGGAGTCGAAGCTGCTGAACGGCTCGCAACGGCACGTCATCGACGGCCTCATCCTCAGCCCGGTGCGGGTGGGCCGCGAGGAGGTGCTGGCCCGCGCAGCCGACACCCCACTGGTGTTGATCGGCGAGGGGGTCCACGACGTGCCGCACGACCACATCGCCATCGACAACGTCGCCGCCAGTCGCCTGGCGATCCGGCACCTGGTCGAGTCGGGACGGCGGCGGATCGCCTTCGTCGGGGCCGGGCGGGGCGACGACCGGCACTCCGCCCACCTGCGGGTACGCGGCTACCGGGAGGCGCTGGCCGAGGCGGGGCTGGCCTACCGGGCGGAACTGGTCGCGGTCACCGCCCGGTTCGGCCGGCGGGACGGCGTGCACGCCATGCGGCAGCTCCTCGCTCTGGACGAACCGCCCGACGCGGTGCTCGGCTACAACGACCTGATCGCCATCGGTGCCCTCCGGGCCGCCGTGGACGCCGGTCGTGGCGTGCCGGAGGACGTCGCGGTCGTCGGCATCGACGACATCGAGGAGGGGCGCTTCAGCACTCCCACCCTGACCACCATCGCCCCGGCGAAGGAGGAGATCGCCCGCCTGGCGGTACGCCGGCTCGTCGCGCGTATCGAGGGCGCCGAGGTGACCGGCCCGCTGACCGTGCAGACGCCGTTCCGGCTCATCGCCCGCGAGAGCACGACCGGGGCGCCGGGCCGGGCGGGCACCTGACCCGCCAGGCCGACACACACCGGACCAGGCGCGCGACGACGACCACGACACCCGCCAGCGACCCGGCGGCGAGCAGCAGGGTGAAGGTGGGGTAGAGGTAGGCGCTCTGCGACCAGGAGACGTCGCGGCCGCGGTAGAGGAAGCCCACCACCCGGTGCAGCGTCACCAGCAGGGGCAGCGGCAGCAGGTACGGCACCAGCCGGGCCACCGCGACCGGGCCGGGCCGGTGCGCCTCGGCCCACCGGCGCGAGCGCCGGACCCCACGGACGGCCAGGACCCCGACACCGACGGTGCACAGCAGGAGCACGGCGTCGATCGCGACGAGCGGCGTGGGCGACGCCGGGCTCGGCACCGGCCGGCCCTCGATCAGGTCGACGAGCTGGGCGCCGAGGTCCACGGCGTCGCCGTACTGGCTGCCGCTGTTCGCCAGGACGGCGACGCCGTGCCCGGTCGCGGGCAGCACCGCCTGGTACGCGGTGAAGGTGATCAGGTCGCCGGTGTGGTCGACCAGCGGCGCACCGGAGGGCGTCTCGCCGACGTTCCAGCCGAGCGCGTACGAGCTCAGCGCGGACGGGCGGCGCAGCTCGGCGACGGCGGCCGGCGAGACGAGCGGGGTGCCGGCGCCCCGGCTCTGGTCGTGCTGGGCGATCAGCCAGGCGGCCAGGTCGCGCGCGGTGCTCAGCACGCCGCCGGACCCGTTGCCGAAGGCCGCCGGCTCGGGCAGCGCGACGGCCGCGCCGGCGATCATCCGGTGGCCGCGGCTGGGGGAGGGCAGGTCGTCGGCGGTGTCGACGGTCCGGCTGTCGGTCATGCCGAGCGGGGAGAACACGTGCCGGCGCAGGTGGACGTCGAACGGCTCGCCGCCGACCACCTCGACGAGCCGGGCGGCGACCTGGTAGTTCGGGTTGTGGTACTCGAACCGGGTGCCGGGGTCCGCCGCCAGGCGGGCGGTGCGCATCGACGCGACCGCCTCCGCCAGGGTGCGCAGGCGGGGCCCGCTGAACGACCGGTACGTCGTGTCCGACATGCCGGAGGTGTGGTCGAGCAACTGCCGCACGGTGAGCGTCGCGGCCCGGCTGTCGGCCATGGTGAACTCCGGCAGGTGGTCGCGTACCGGCGCGTCCAACCGGACCCGGCCGGCGTCCACCAGCCGCAGCACCGCGAGCGCGGTGATCGACTTGCTCAACGAGGCGATGGGCATGACCGTACGGTCGGTGACGGCCGTACCGTCGGCGGTGCGCCCGTAGCCGGCGGCGTGCACCACGTCGCGACCGCGGGTGACGGCCACCGCGACCCCGGGTGTGCGGGTGACCTCCCGGTACGCGCGGACGACGGCGTCGATCGAGGCGGCGTCGACGGCGGGACCGGTGGCGGGCGTCGGGGCGGGTACCGCCGGTACGGCGAGGGCGAGCGCGACGAGGGCGTGGACCAGCATCCTCCGAGCCTCGGGCGTCGCCCTGCCGGCGCGCATCGGACCACGGTCCGAGGCGTGCGCCCCGCACCCGCCGCTACGGTGGGGCCGTGAGGTTCTGGCGGTGGGCGCTGATCGCGTTCGACCTTCCCGCCGCGGCGGCGGTCATGGCCGCGGTCGTGCTGCTGAGGCCGGTGTCCGGCTGGTGGGTGTGGTGCCTGGCCGCGCTGCTGGGGCTGCCCCTGGCGGTACGCCGGCGCTGGCCGGTCCCGGTGCTGGTGGTGGTGGTGCTGGCCGCCGCCGCGGCCCTGGTCGTGGGCATCGGCGGCGAGGTCGCGGTCTACGCGGTGGCGTTCGCGCTCTATCCGGTCGCGCTGTCCTCGGCCCGGGCCGCGGCCGTGGGCCTCGCCGGCGCGCTGGCAGGGATCCTGGTGCCCGGCGTGCTGGACGCCGTCACCGCCCGGCTCCCGGTCGTCGCGCCGCGGGCCGGGGCGGAGTCGTTCAGCACCGCGCCGGTGACCGTGACCGCCTACAGCGCCGCGGTCGTCGCCGGAACCTGGGCGCTGGCCTGGGCGCTGCGCACCCGGCGTCAGCACGCCGCCCAGCTCGCGGCGCTGCACACCGCGCGGGCGGTCGCCGAGGAACGGCTCCGGATCGCCCGCGACGTGCACGACGCCGTCGGGCACAGCCTGAGCCTGATCACCATGCGGGCGGCCGTGGCCAATCACCTGGGCGCCGAGCGGGAGGCCGCGCTGCGCATGATCGAGCAGGTCGGCCGGGAGGCGCTGGACGACGTCCGGACGGTCCTGGGCGGCCTGCGCGAGCGGGGGAGCCCGGGCGACGGCGACGCGCTGTCCGGCACCGACCTGGACGGGCTCGTCGAGCGGACGCGGGCGGCGGGCGTCGACGTCACGATCGAACGCGGCGACCTGTCGTCCGTGCCGGCCGGTGTGCGGGCCTCGGCGTACCGGATCCTCCAGGAGGCGTTGACGAACGTGCGTCGGCACGCCCGCCGAGCCACCCGGTGCCAGGTCGTCGTCGCGGTGGCACCCGACGCGCTCACGCTGACCGTCACCGACGACGGCGCGGTGTCCGGTGACGCCGGCCGGCCCGGGCACGGGCTGCTGGGCATGCGCGAACGGATCGCCGGGCACGGCGGCAGCCTGTCCGCCGGCCCCGGACCGGCGGGCGGGTTCGCCGTCCGCGCGACCCTGCCGTTCCCGACATGACCGGCGAACCGGTCCGGGTCCTGCTCGCCGACGACGACCCCCGGTTCCGCGAGACGGTCGCCGGGCTCGTCACCGCGACCCCGGGCCTGGTGGTCGCCGGAGAGGCCGGCACGGGCCGCGCGGCGGTCGCCCTCGCCGCCGCCAACCGGCCCGACGTCGTCCTCATGGACGTCCGGATGCCCGACCTCGACGGCATCGCCGCCACCGCGCGGATCACCGCCACGACGGCCGCCCGCGTCCTGGTGCTCACCACCTTCGACCTGGACGACCACGTCTACCGGGCGTTGCGTGCCGGCGCGAGCGGCTTCGTCCTCAAGGACATCAGCCCGCCCCGGCTGATCGACGCGATCCACACGGTCGCCGCCGGGGAGGCGCTGCTCGCCCCGAGCGTCACCCGGCGGCTCATCGCCGCGACCCTGCACCGGACCGGGCCCCGCCGCGCGCTCGACGGCGTGACCCCGCGCGAGCGCGACGTCCTCGGCCTGATCACCCGCGGGCTGTCCAACGCCGAGATCGAGGCGCGGCTGCACATCAGCCGCGGCACCCTCAAGACCCACATCGGGAGCCTGCTCACCAAGCTGGAGGCCCGCGACCGGGCGCAGTTGGTGATCGCCGGGTACGAGGCCGGCCTGGCCGCCCACCCGGGGTGAGCGGCCGGCCACTGCCTCGTGCGGCCGGCGTCAGCGCCCCGGGACGTCGGGCGGCGTCCAGCGGGTGCTTGCGACCGCCAGTACGCCCCGGTCGAGCACCGTCCGCCCGGCCTCGTCGTCGGCCCGGAAGACCACGCCGTACGGGCGTCGCCAGGCGTGCACGGTCAGCCTGCCGCCCGGGTACAGCGGCGCGGTGAAGCGGGCCCGGACGTGCCGGACGCGGGTCGGATCGTCGCCGACGACGGGCAGCAGGAGCCGGCTGGCGAAGCCGAAGGTGCACAGGCCGTGCAGGATCGGCCGGGGCAGTCCGGCCCGGCCGGCGACCGCCGGATCGGAGTGCAGCGGGTTGCGGTCGCCGCTGAGCCGGTAGAGCAGCGCCTGGTCCGCCCGGACGGTGGTGACGAACCGGTGGTCGGGCGGGCCGGTCGGCCCGTGCCAGGGGGTGCCGTGGGCGCGGCGTCCGCCGAACCCGCCGGCACCGATCACGAACATCGCCCGGCGTACGGTGGCCAGCGCCGTACCCGCCGGGTCGCGCAACTGGGACACCTGCTGGACCAGGGCGCCGCTGCCCTGGTCGTGCAGCGCGGTCACGGCGGCGGTGGTGTGCACCTGCCCGGCCGGTGGCAGCGGGCGGAAGAGGGTCACCGCCTCCTCGGCGTGCCGGACCGTGGCGGGGTCGCCAAGGGGCGGCGGGTCGGCGGCGAGCAGGCTGGCGAAGGTCGGCAGCACCCGTTGGTGGTGGCCGGTGGAGTTCTCGGTGGTGAGGTGGAGGTCGGCCGCCGGGTCGTGCTGCCCGGCCCCGACCCCGAGGGCGTAGAGGATCGCCTCGGTGGGGGTCCACAACCGGTGCAGTGCGGTGCGCAGCCCGACGAGCGCCGGCGGAGAGGGCCCGTCCGGGCGACCGCCTCCGCCGGAAATTCGATTACCCAAAGTAGTCGCCGTGCTCGGTTGTCCGACCTGCGGCCGGTCCGGCTGGTCGCCATCGGCCTGTTTGTCCAGCGTGTTCATCGGACTCCCGGTTTGCGCTCGATGGTTCGGCCGGTCGGCTGGCAATGACTGACGGCTACTGTCTGTTGCAGGAAGGCGGGGCCGTACCCCTTGACTGCGCCCGCCGACCAGCAGTAGCGTCCCATATTAAGCAACGGTAACCATAATATGAGCCGCTAAGCACCCTGGGGTAGCCATGAGAATGCGAGCATTGCGCGCTGCGGTAGCAGCCCTGCTGGTGACCGCCGCCGTTGCGGCATGTGCGGAGAACCAGGCCCCGAGCGAGTCCGGTGGCGACGGGGCGACACCCTCCGTCGCGGTCAACTTCGGCGTCGGGGTCGACCCGGCGTACTCCCCGATCTACCTGGCCGACCAGGAGAAGCTGTTCCAGGCCAACGGCCTCGACGTCACCGTCACCCAGTTCCAGGAGGGCACCGGCGGCCTCGACGCGATCCTGGCCAAGCAGGGCCAGATCACCGCCAGCACCGAGTCGAGCCTGCTGAACCGGGCCACCCGGGGCGACATCAAGGGCCTCGCGGTCTTCTCGCAGTCGCCCAGCTTCATCAAGCTCGTGGCCCGCTCCGGCATCGCCGACGTGGCGGGCATCAAGAAGTACGGCGTCGTCCCGGGCACCGTCAACGAGTACGCCACCAACAAGGTCCTCGACTCGAAGGGCATCAGCCGGGACTCCGTCGAGTTCGTCAACGCCTCGCCGGCCGAGATGCCCGCCCTGCTCCAACGCGGCGACGTCGACGGCTACATCATGTGGGAGCCGTGGCCGTCGCGGGGCGTCGCCAACGGCGGCAAGGTGCTGCTGACCAGCGGCGACATCGGCTACGTCTACAACCTGGTGATCGGGGTCGACGGCGCCTGGTACGAGGCCAACAAGGAGACCGCCAAGAAGGTCGTCCAGACCATCGGCCAGGCGTGCGAGCAGCTCACCAAGGATCCGGCCAAGGCCGGGACGGTGACCGAGAAGGCGATCAAGGTCCCGGCGGCGGAGGCGCAGACCCTGCTGGAGGGCGTCCAGTGCCAGGTCCGCGACTTCACCGACGACGACCTCAAGCGGTACGCCGAGATCGCCCAGTTCCAGCAGGACAGCAAGATCGTCACCCAGAAGGCGGACCCGTCCGCCGTCATGGTCAAGGGGAACGTGTGACAGTCAACGGCGCAGCCCCCGCCACCACGTCCACCGGCGGAACCGGCGCCCGCGCCGGTTCCCCGGTCCAGATCCGGGACGTCGACATCCGCTTCGGCGAGTTCGTCGCCGTCCGCGGCGCGAACCTCGACATCGCCGCCGGTGAGCTCGTCTGCCTGCTCGGGCCGAGCGGCTGCGGCAAGTCGACGCTGCTCAACGCGGTCGCCGGCTTCGTCCGCCCGGCGGCCGGCGAGGTGACCTGCGCGGGCAGCCCGGTGACCGGGCCGGACGTGTCGCGTGGCGTGGTCTTCCAGAGCGCCGAGGCGCTGTTTCCCTGGCTGACCGTGCGGCAGAACGTCGCCTTCGGGCCGCAGATGCGCGGCGTACCCAAGGCGCAGCGGGAGGCCGTCGTCGACCGGTACCTGGCGATGGTGGGCCTCGCGCACAGCGCCGAGCGGTTCCCCGAGCAGCTTTCCGGGGGCATGCGGCAGCGGGCCCAACTCGCCCGGGTGCTGGCCAACGACCCGTCCGTCGTGCTGATGGACGAGCCGTTCGGCGCGTTGGACGCCCAGACCCGGCTGGTGATGCAGGTCGAACTCGACCGGATCTGGCGGGAGACCGGCGCGACGATCGTCTTCGTCACCCACGACATCGGGGAGGCGATCCTGCTCGGCGACCGGATCGTCACGATGACCGCCGGACCGTCGGCGGCGATCAAGAACGTCTACCGCTGCGACCTGCCCCGGCCCCGCGACCTCACCGACCCGACCTGCGCGGCCCTCTTCCGCGAGCTGCGGGAGGACATCGGCGCCGAGGTGGCCCGGACGCTGCGGGCCCAGGGACTCGACGAGGGGCACGACGGCCGGCCCGGCGGTGCCCACCCGGACGCTGCCGCGCAGGACGGCCGGCCGGGCCGCGACGACCGGACGGAGGGGCGATGACCGTCGAAGCGCCGACCGTGCCCGACCGCACCAGGAGGGCCGCCGCACCGGGCCCCCGGCGCAACCGCTGGCCCCGGCTGACCCGGATCGGGCTGTCGGTCCTGTCGGTGGCGCTCGGGGTGCTGATCTGGGACCTCGTCAGCCGCAACTACACCGCCTTCTTCCTGCCCTCGCCGCGGCTCACCCTGGACGGCGCGGTCGAGCTCGTCCGCGACGGCACCCTGTGGGACTCGGTGAGCGCGTCCTCGACCCGCATCCTCACCGGATGGCTGCTCGGCGTGCTCGTCGGCGTGCCGATGGGCCTGCTGATGGGGTGCGTCCCCTGGCTGCGGCTGATGCTCGACCCGTACATCCAGTTCTTCCGCTTCGTGCCGCCGATCGCCTTCGTCACCCTGGCCATCATCTGGCTCGGCCCGGGGGAGGCGTCGAAGGTGGCGCTGATCTTCTACACCACGGTCTTCATCGTCGCACTCAACACCCTGGCCGGGGTCCTGTCGGTCAACGAGATCCGGATGCGGGCGGCCCGCGCGCTCGGCGCCGGCCCCGTCCGGAGCCTGGTCTCGGTCGTGTTGCCGTCGACGGTGCCGCACGTGGTCACCGGTGCCCGGCTGGCGATGGGCAACTCGTTCCTGACGATCGTCAGCGCCGAGATCGTCGCCGCCCAGAGCGGCCTGGGATCGCTGATCTGGACGGCCCGCAACTACGCCAAGACGGAGTGGGTCTTCGTGGGCATCATCGCCCTGGGCCTGCTCGGCTACCTCTTCGACTGGATCCTGCGTCTGGTCACGGGACGGACCCTGCGCCGCTACGGCGTCACCTTCTGACGACCCGTCCCGTCCCCGCGCGCCATCCACACCTACCCGAAAGGCTCGCCATGCTCTGCATCGGCGTCGACATCGGTGGCACCTTCACCGACGTCATCGTCTACGAGCCGGCCACCGCCCGGCTCGCCGAGGCCAAGACCCTCTCCACCCCGCACGACCCGGCGGCGGCCATCTTCGAGGGCCTGGCCAAGCTCGGGGTCAGCCTGGACACCGTCGACCGGTTCGTGCACGGCACCACCCGGGTGACCAACGCGCTGCTCGAAGGCTCCGGCGAGCCGGTGGCCGTGCTGGCCACCGAGGGTTTCCGGGACGTGCTGGAGATGGGGCTCGGGCACCGGCCCCGCCTGTACAGCGTCAAGGAGAGCGGCCGGCCGCCGCTGGTCGCCCGCCGGCACCGGCACGTGCTGCGCGAACGCATCGGCGCCGACGGCAGCGTCGTCCGGCCGCTGGACCCCGACGAGCTGGACGAGGCGCTCGACCGGGTGGCCGCCGCCGGTCCCCGGGCGGTGGCGGTCTGCCTGCTGCACTCGTACCGCAACCCCGCGCACGAGCGGGCCGCCGCCCGGCGGCTGGCGGAGCGTTATCCCCACCTGGTCTGCACCGTCTCCTCCGACGTCGTGCCGGAGCAGGGTGAGTACGAGCGGTTCGCCACCACGGTGCTCAACGCCAGCGTGCGGTCGACCGTCGCCGACTACCTGCGCGGGCTCGGCACCGCCCTCGCCGACGGCGGCTACGCCCACCCCCTGTCGATCATGACGAGCAGCGGCGGTGTCGTCTCCACCGAGGAGGCCGGGCGGCTGCCGATCAACCTCGCGCTCTCGGGGCCCGCCGGCGGGATCGCGGCCACCGTGCACCTGGCCACGCTGGCCGGCTACCCGAACGTGATCACTTGCGACATCGGCGGCACCAGCACGGACGTCTGCCTGATCAAGAACGGCGCGCCGTTGATGACCAACGACGGGAAGATCGCCGGCTACCCGAACCGGACCTTCCAGGTCGAGATCAACACCATCGGCGCCGGCGGCGGCTCGATCGCCTGGCGCGACCGGGGCGGGGAACTGCGGGTCGGCCCGCGCAGCGCCGGATCGACCCCCGGCCCGGCCGCGTACGGGCGGGGCGGCACCGAGCCGACCACCACGGACGCGCACCTGCTGGTCGGGCACCTCGACCCGCAGGAGAGCCTGGGCGGGGAGGTGCCGCTCGACCCGGCCGCCGCCGGGGCCGCCCTGGCCGGGCTGGCCGGCGACTTCGGCCTCGACGAGCTGGAGCTGGCGCACGGCATCCTGACCCTCGCCACGGTCAAGATGACCAGCGCGATCAAGGAGATCTCGGTGGCCTGCGGGCACGACCCGCGCGACTTCGTGCTGATGCCGTTCGGCGGCGCCGGCCCGATGCACGCCACCGCCCTCGCCGACGAACTCGGCATCCGTCAGGTCCTCGTCCCGCCGGTGCCGGGCAACTTCTCGGCGCTCGGCTTCGTCACCGCCCAGGCCCGGCACGACTACGTCCGTACCGTGCTGGTGCCGGCCGACGACGACGGCCTGGCGGCCGTCCGGGCGGCCATGGCCGACCTGCGGGAGACCGCCCTGGCCCAGCTCAAGGCCGAGGACGGCGTGGAGCCGGACCAGGTCAGCTTCGGCCTGTCGGTCGGCATGCGGTTCCGGGGGCAGAGCTTCGACCTCGCCGTGCCGCTGACCGAGCTGCCGGGTAGCGCCGAGGACCTGGTGTCGGCCTTCCACGCGGCCTACGCCGAGCGGTACGCCTACACCCGCTCCGAGCACCCCGCCGAGATCGTCAACTGCCGGCTCACCGCGTTCGGGCCACGCCCGGCCGTACGCTTCGCGGCCCCCACCGGTGGCCCCGTCGAGCCCGGCCGGACCCGTCTCTACCGCACGGGCGGCTGGGTCGAGGCGACCGTGTGGCGGCGCGGCGACCTCGGGCCCGGCTGCGCCGTCGTCGGCCCCGCCGTCGTCCGGGAGAACGGCAGCACCACCGTGGTCGGCGTCGGGTGGACCGCCACCGTCGACGACCACGGAAACCTGCTGCTGACCAAGGAGTGAACCCGGTGATCCCGCCAGCCCTCGACATCACCGTGCTGGAGCGCGCCGCGCGGCAACCGGACCGTCCCCTGTTCGTCTTCGACGACGGGGACCGCCCGGTGACCGTGGGGGAGTTCGCCGACCTCGCCGGCCGAGGGGCCGCCGTCCTGGCCGCCCAGGGCGTCGGCCGCGGCGACCGGATCGCGGTCTGGGCCGAGAACGGGCTGGCCTGGCTGGTGCTGCTGGCCGCCGCGGCCTGGCGGGGCGCCGCACTGACCACCCTGCATCCCGGCCTCACCGGGCCCGAGCTGACCTCGGCGCTGGCCCGCAGCCGGCCCCGCCGGCTCTTCGCCGCCGAGCGGGTACGCGACCGGCCCGGCCCGCCCACCGTCGAGCGGGCGCTGGCGGCACTGCCGACCGGCGAACGACCGGACGGCTGGCACGTCCTCGGCGCGGACCTCGGGCCGGCCGCCCTGGCCCACCTGCCGGGCTGGGACGACCCCGTCCCGCCACCCGTCGGTGATCCCGACGCCGCCTGCAACATCCAGTTCACCTCCGGCTCCACCGGCCCGGCCAAGATGGTGTCGCTGAGCGCCGGCAGCCTGCTGCGCAACGCCGCCTGGACGGCCGAGGCGGCGGGGCTGGGCGGCACCGACCGGATCGCCTCGCCGTTGCCCCTGGCCCACGCGGCGGGGCTGGGCAGCGGAGCGCTGCTGGCGTTGACGACGGGCGCGCTGTGGGTGTCGACCCGGCGGTTCCGTACGGAGCCGGTGCTCGACCAGATGGCACGGTGGGAGTGCACGGTCGTGCAGGCCGTGCCCACCATGGCGTCGATGCTCGCCGACCGCGTCGAGCAGGACCCCGGCCGCTGGGACCTGTCGTCGTTGCGGGTCGGCTTCCTCGGGGGCGCCGCGTGCGCTCCGGCGCTGCTCACCCGGGCCCGGCGGGTGCTCGGTCTGGACCGGATCGCGGTCGTCTACGGCCAGACCGAGGCGGGGCCGACGATCAGCATCGACCCCGGCGACGGCAGCTGCGGGGCGCCCGGCGACACCGTCGGTCGCGTCCTGCCCGCCCTGGCGGCCGCCGTGGTCGACCCCGCCACCCGCGCCCCGCTGCCCGCCGGGCAGGCCGGGGAGCTGCTGGTCCGGGGCGACTCGGTGACCCGCGGCTACGTCGACGACCCGTTCACCACCGCCGCGACCATCACCAGCGACGGCTGGCTGCGCACCGGCGACCTGGGCGTGCTGACCGACGAGCGGGTCCTCACCCTGGCCGGCCGGATCAAGGAGCTGATCATCCGGGGCGGGGAGAACATCCATCCCGCCGAGGTCGAGGCCGCGCTCCTCGCCGAACCGGCCGTGGCCCGGGCGTGCGTGCTCGGGGTGCCGTCGCCACGGTGGGGGGAGGAGGTCGCGGCCCTGGTCGTGGCGGCCCCCGGTCAGCACTGCGACCCCGACCGGCTGGTCCGCGCCGCCGCCGAGCGGCTGGCCCGGCACAAGGTGCCGACCGTGATCCGCACCGTCGCCGACCTGCCGCTGCTCCCGTCCGGCAAGGTCGACCGGCTGGCCGCGCGGGAACTGCTGCTCGGAGAGGGGAAAGGCTGATGCAGCTCGGCTCGTGCTTCCTGGACTCGCTGACCGTCACCAGCTTCTTCGGCAACGCCGAGATGCGCGGGGTGTTCAACGACCGCCAGCTCATGCAGTCCTGGCTGGACGTCGAGGCGGCGCTCGCCCGGGGACAGGCCGGCCTCGGCATCATCCCGACCGCCGCCGCCGAGGCGATCACCGAGGCCGCCCGCCTCGACCGGCTCGACACCGCGGTGCTGGCCGCCGACGCCGTCGACACCGTGCATCCCCTGGTGCCGCTGGTGCGCGCGCTCACCGCCGCCTGTCCCGGCGACGCCGGCCGCTACGTCCACCTCGGCGCCACCACGCAGGACGTGATGGACACCGGGTTCGTCCTGCGGGCCCGTGACGGCCTCGACATCGTGCAACGCCAGGTCGACGAGCTGGTCCGCGCGCTGCGCCGGCTGGCGTTGCGCCACCGCACCACCCCGATGGCCGCCCGCACCCACGGGCAGCAGGCGCTGCCGACCACCTTCGGGCTGCGCTGCGCGGTGTGGCAGAGCGAGCTGCAGCGGCACCGTGCCCGGCTGCGGCAGCTGCGGGAGCGGCTGCTGGTGACCAGCATGGGCGGCGCGGCCGGCACGATGGCCGGCTACGGCGCCCAGGCGTTCGCCCTGGAACGGGCGGTCGCCGCCGACCTGGGCCTCGGCGTCGCCGACACCCCCTGGCACGCCACCCAGGACCGGTTCGCCGAGTGCCTGATGGTGTTCGGCCTCGTCGCGGCCAGCGCCGAGAAGCTGGCCCGCGAGGTCTACTTCCTCGGCCGCACCGAGATCGGTGAGGCGTTCGAGCCGCAGCGGGCCACCCAGGTCGGCAGCAGCACCATGCCGCACAAGCGCAACCCCATCCGCTGCGAGGCGGTGATCGCCGCGGCCGGCACCCTGCGGGCCCAGGTGCCGCTGGCGTTGCAGACCATGGTCGCGCAGGACGACCGGGACATGGGCGTCGGGATGACGCTGTGGAAGCTGCTGCCGGAGTGCTTCATCCTGCTCGGCGGCGCGTTGCAGCGACTGGTCGAGGTCTTCGGCGACCTCGGGGTCAACCCGGACCGGATGCGCGCCAACCTCGACGCCACCGGTGGGCTCGTGCTCTCCGAGGCGGTGATGCTGCGGCTGGCCGGCCCGCTCGGTCGGGAGCAGGCGCACCATTTGGTCATGCGGATCGTCCGCGACAGCCTCGATGCGGGCCGCCCCTTCGACGCGGCGCTGCGCGCCGACCCGCAGGTGGCCGCCGCCCTGCCGGAGGCCGAACTCGCCGGCCTGCTCGACCCGCTGTCCTACGTCGGCCACGCCGCCGCGCTGGTCGACCGCGCCCTACTGAACTCGGAGTCGCCATGACCACCGGACACCGCGCCGAGGATTCCGTGCTGCTGCACCGCGACGGCCGACTGGCCCGGGTGACGCTGAACCGGCCCGCCCGGCGCAACAGCTTCGACCTGGCGATGCTCGCCCGCTTCGAGGACGTGCTGCACGAACTCTCCCGGGACGAGCAGACCGAGGTGGTCCTGCTGACCGCCGCCGGCACCGCCTTCTGCGCGGGGACCGACCTGCGCGAGCTGGCCACCCTGGACGCCGGGACCACGATGGGCGTCCAGCGCCGCACCGCCGAGCTGGTGGAACGCTGGTACCGGCTGGAACAGACCACGGTCACGGCGTTCAACGGCCCGGCCATCGGCTCCGGGGCGGTGCTCGGCCTCGCCAGCGACCTGCGGGTCGCCGCCGACACCTGCTTCGCGACCTTCCCGGAGGTGGGCTTCGGCATCCCGCTGACCTGGAGCGGCATGGCGATCCTGGCCGACCTGGTCGGCGCCGACCTGGCCAAGCGCTGGCTGCTGCTCGGCGACCGGATCACCGCCACCGAACTGCTCGACCTGCGCCTGGTGACCGACGTGGTGGACCCGGGGCAACTCGCCGACGCCGCCGCGGGGCTCGCCGGGCGGCTGCTGGCCACCTCACCGGTCGGCCGGTCGATGACCAAGCGCGCCGCCCGCCTCGCCGGTCCCCGGTTCGAGGCCGCCGCCAACGACTCCTACCTCGGCGCGTTGAGCGTGGCGCTGCGCCCCGCCGGCGACTACCTCGCCCGGAAGCCCGAGTGAGGGCCGGCGAGGCGATCGCCGACGCCATCGTGGCGCACGGCGTCGACACGATCTTCGGGCTGCTCGGCGACGCCAACATGTTCCTGGTCGCGGACCTGGTGCAGCGGCACGGCGTACGGTTCGTGGCGGCCCGCAACGAGAACGCCGCGGTGATGATGGCCGACGGCTGGGCCCGCTCCACCGGCCGGTGCGGGGTCGTCACCGTGACCCAGGGCCCCGGCCTGGCGGTCGCCGGCGCCGCGCTGACCATCGCCCGGCAGGCCGGCACGCCGCTGGTCCTGATCGCCGGGGACACGCCGCCCGGCGACCCGCTGCACGTGCAGAACTTCGCCCAGCAGCCGTTCGCGCTGGCCACCGCCGGGGCGTTCGTGCCGGTGGTGGCGCCGGGCACCGCGGCCCGGGACGTCGCTCTGGCGTTCCGGACCGCCGTCGAGCGGCCCGGCCCGGTGGTCCTCGACGTCCCCATGGACCTTCAGGACGAGCCGGTGCCGGCCGACGCCCCGCCCGCACCGGCCGTCGTCGCGCCGCACCCGGCCGCGCCGCTGCCGCCCACCGACGAGGCGGTCGCCGACCTGGCCCGCCGGCTGGCCGCGGCCCGCCGCCCGGTGCTGCTGGCCGGGCGGGGCGCCGAAGGGGCCGCCGCCGACGTACGCCGGCTCGCCGACCGGTGCGGCGCGGTGCTCGCCACCACCGTGCTGGCCGCCGGGCTCTTCGCCGGTCACCCGTACCACCTGGGGGTGGCCGGCGGCCTGGCCCGCCCGCTGACCCGGCGGGTGCTGGCCGACGCGGACCTGGTGGTCGCCTTCGGCGCCGGGCTGAACCGGTGGACGGCCGACCACGGCGCGCTCTTTCCCGGGGCGGAGGTGGTCGCGGTCGACGTCGACGCGCGGGCGGTGGGCGCGCGGTGGCCGGTCGACGCGGGTGTCGTCGGGGACGCGGGCGCCACGGCCCGGGCCGTGGCGGCCCTGATCGAGCCGGCTGCGCGCCCCGACTGGCGCAGCCCGGGGCTGGCCGAGGAGATCGCCGCGGCCGATCCGTTCGACGGCATGGTGTTCGCCGAGGGGGCGGCGGGCGTCGACCCCCGGGCGTTCATCCGGATCTGCGCCCGCCGGCTACCGGCCCGGCGCACCACCGTGGTCGGGGTGGGACAGTTCGGCGGCTGGCCCAACCTGCTGCTCGACTCGCCGGCCGTGGACCGCGCGTTCATCGCCCCCTGGGAGTTCGGCAGCATCGGGGTCGGCCTGCCGTTCGCCGTCGGGGCCGGCGTGGGCCGTCCGGACCGCCCGGTGGTCGCGTTCGAGGGCGACGGCAGCCTGCTCACCGGTCTCGGGGAGCTGGACACCCTGGCCCGGGTCGGCGCGCCCGTGCTGCTGGTGGTGCTCGACGACGCCGGCTACGGCGCGGAGGTGCGCAAGTTCGGCCCGCGCGGCGTCGACCCGGCGTTGGCGCGGTTTCCGGCCAGGGACCTGGCTGCGGTAGCCCGGTCCCTGGGCGTGCCGGCCTGGACGGTCACGGACGAGGCGGGCGCCGAGGCGGCGTTCGACGAGGCGCTGCCGGTGACCGGGCCGGCGGTGCTGCACGTGCGGGTCCTGCCCGAGGTCACCCAGGAGCGGTTCTGACGGCCCGCGCCGGTCCGTCGCGCTCCGTGCGGCGGGGTGGTCGCCGAGGACCACCCCGCTGCCGTCGTCGCGCTGGCGGACCGCCGGGGGCCACCCCACCGGCGGTACGGTCAGTCGCCCCAGCGGTCGCCGAAGCCATGGCCGAGCTGCCGGGACAGCTCGTGGGCGGTGCGGCGGGCGGCGTCGGCGAGCTCGTTCGTGCGCGGGTCGTCCAACCGGAAGATCGGCCCGGAGATGCTGATGGCGGCGGTGATCCGGCCGTACCGGTCGCGTACGGGGGCGGCCACCACCCGCAGCCCGTGCTCGCTCTCCTGGGCGTTCAGCGCCCAGCCCTGCTTCCGGACGGTGGCCATGTGCGCCACGAAGGTGTCCAGGTCGGTGATGGTCTCGCTGGTCAGTGCCGTGAACGGCGCGGGGGCGAGCAGGGCACGCAGGGCGTCGTCGTCGTGATCGATCAGCAACGCCTTGCCGGCCGCGCTGCACCAAAGCGGGATGCGCCGGCCGAGCCGGGAGACGAGCTGCACGTTGCGGGTGCCCTGCACCACGTAGAGCGAGATGGCGTCGAGGCCTTCCCGGATGGCGAGGTTGACGCTCTCGCCCTCCTGCTCGGCGAGCTGGTGCAGCAGTGGCCGGGCCAGCGCGTGCAGGTCGATGCCGGCGAGGAAGCGGGCGCCCAGCTCGAAGACCGCGACCCCGAGGCGGTAGTTGCCGTTCTCCTCGTTGCGTTGCAGGAAGCCGGCGTCGGCCAGCGCGCGGAACAGCCGGCTGGCCGTGGACTTGTGCAGGCCCAGTTCGCGGCTCACGTCGCTGACCTTGCGTTCGATGGCGTCGCCACGGAAGGCCAGCAGCACGCTCAGCGCGCGGTCGAGGGCCTGCGTGCCCGACTCGCGGGGGGCGGTCGCCCCCTCGTCGGGCGTCGGGTCAGTGGCGTACGACATCTTGCTTCCCTGCCTTTCCGGCTGCTAGGTTTCATAATATAACTCTAGGACCACATGATGGTCCACTGCACGGCGTTCCAACCCACGGTGGTCCACGCGCCCTGACCAGTCCAGGTCCAGTCGGCGGCCGAAACGGACCGACACCGGAAATCAGTGAGGCATCCGCATGACTGTGAATCCGATCGACCTGGAAGTCGTCACCGAGAGTCTCATCTCGATCGTCCGCGAGATGCGACAGACGATCTTCCGCACCGCGCACTCGCCGGTGATCGCGGACGCCCAGGACTTCTCCTGCGCACTCTTCGACCCCTCCGGCCAGATGGTCGCCCAGGGGCGGGACATGCCGGGGCACGTCATCGCCATGCCCGCCTCGGTGGCCGAGATCTTCGCCGACTTCGCCGCCGAGATGCGCCCGGGTGACCTGTACATCGTCAACGACCCGTACCGGGGCGGCAGCCACCTCAACGACGTCACCCTGATCAGCCCGGTCTTCGTCGACGGGGAGCTGTTCCTCTTCCCCTGCGTCCGGATGCACTGGGCCGACATCGGCGGCATGACGCCGGGCAGCGTCTCCGGGCAGGCCACCGAGATCCTCCAGGAAGGGCTGCGGATCCCCCCGATCCGGCTGATCGAGGAGGGCCGCCCGAACCGGGCCGCCTTCGACATCCTCTTCGCCAACGTCCGGATGGCCGAGGAACGCCGGGGCGACCTCGAATCCAGCATCGCCGCCTGCCACACCGCGCAGCGGCGGCTGCGGGAACTCGTCGACCGGTGGGGCACCGGGCTGATCCTCGACTGCGTCGCGGCCAACATGGACCGCACCGAGCAGCGGCTGCGGGACATGATCCGGTCGCTGCCCGACGGCACCTACCGGTACGAGGACTACCTCGACCTCTACACCGACGGCGACTACGACGCCGCCATCGTGCGCTGCCGGCTGACCGTGGACGGCGACGAGATCGAAGCCGACTTCCGGGGCTCGTCCACCCAGGTGGCCGCGGTGGTGAACTCCTCGCGGGCGATGACCGTCGCCGGGGTGTTCATCGCGGTCAAGTCCGCCCTCGATCCCGGCGGCCTGGTCAACCACGGGGCGTTCCGGCCGCTGCGGGTCCTCACCGAGCCCGGCACGGTCGTGCACGTCAGCTACCCGGCTCCGGCCAACGCCCACAGCGAGGTCCGCAAGCGGGTCATCTCCGCGGTGATGGCCGCCCTCAGCCAGGTGGCACCGGACCTCGTCGCCGCCGACCAGTTCGGCACCACCTTCCAGAACCTCATCGGCGGCGTGGACGAGCACACTGGGCAGCCCTACCTGTACTACGACTACCCGGCCGGCGGCAACGGCGGCTTCCTCGAATCCGACGGCCCCAGCGCGATGAACCCGGTCGACCTCGGCGACATCTCCACCATCCAGTCCGTCGAACGACTGGAGACCGAGATCCCCATCCTGGTCGAGGCGTGCGAGCTGCGTGCCGGGTCCAGCGGCGACGGTACCCACCGGGGCGGCCTGGGCAGCCGGCGGGAGACCCGGCTGCTGGCCAGCGGCGGGTCGTACTCGGTGCAGACCGACCGCACCACCGTCCCCCCGTACGGGCTGCGGCACGGCGGCCCCGGCGCGCCGACGGTCACCCACGTGCGGCGGGCCGACGGGCAACGGGTCGACTTCGACACCCCCGGCAAGGTCGCCGGCTTCCCCATGCGGGCCGGAGACGTGCTGGTGATGGAGTCCGCCGGCGGCGGCGGCTGGGGCGACCCGCTGGACCGCGCCCCGGAGAGCGTCGCCGACGACGTCCGCCAGGACTACCTGACCGACGAGCAGGCCCGCCTGCGCTACGGCGTGGTCCTCGACGACGACGGCGAGGTCGACCGCCACGGCACCGCCGACCTGCGCCGGCAGATCCGGGACGACAGGTGCTGGCTGCGCCTCACCACCACGGGCCGCCCCGCCTACACCGGGCGACGCGGCCAGCGCCGACTGGCCTACGTCGCACCCGGCAGCGGCCTGGCCGAGGACAGCCTCGTGGAGCTGCACGGGGTGCACCCGGCGCCGCTGCGGGCCTGGCTGCGGCACGACGCCACGCTGGGCGCCGACGAGATCGCCCTCGACGACGACGGACTCCAGATCCTCGGCGCCGCCGTGGAGCAGCGCTCCCACGTGCGGGTGCTCGCCGGAAAGGGACAGTCATGAGCAGAGTCTTCCGGGTACCCGTGGCCACCACCCACGCCCGGACCGGCGGCGGCACCGGTGCCGCCGGCAGCACCGGTGGCCGGGCACCGCAACCCGCACCGGCCCGGGCCGGCATCGTCGCCGGCTGCCTGAGCCCGCACCCGCCGCACCTGATCTACGCGGAGAACCCACCGCAGAACGAGCCGCGCTCCACCGGCGGCTGGGAGACGCTGCGCTGGGCCTACGAACGGCTGCGCAAGCGCATCCAGGAGGTCCACCGGCCCGACGTGCTGATCGTGCACGCCCCGCACTGGATCACGATGGTCGGTCACCACGTCAACTGCGCACCGAACCCGCGCGGCATCTCGGTGGAGCCGATCTTCCCGCACCTGTTCCGCTACCGGTACGACTTCCGCACCGACGTCGAGCTGGGCGAGGCCATCGCCGACGAGGCCAGCGGGCTCGGCCTGGTCACCCGGAAGATGCGCGACCCCCGGGTACGCGTCGACTACGCCACCATCGGCGCGCTGCACCTGGTCAACCCCGCCTGGGACATCCCGGTGGTGTCCCTGTCGGCGAACAACAATCCGTACTTCTACTCCGAGGCGGCGCTGGAGGAGATGGAGGTCCTCGGCGAGGCCACCCGCCGCGCCGTCGAGGCCACCGGCCGCCGCGCCGTGCTGCTCGCCTCGAACTCCCTGTCCCATTTGCACTGGCACGAGGAGCCGGAGCTGCCGGAGGACATGGAACGCGAGCACCCGTACAACAACCACCAGTACCGGTGGGACATGAAGCTGCTCGAAGCGATCCGCCGCGGGCCGACCGCGCCGCTGCGGGAACTCATCACCGAACACATCGAGGCGACCGCCTCGGAGACCAAGGCCGGCAGCCTCACCTGGATGCTCGCGGCGATGGGCTGGCCCCGGGTCGCCGGTGACGTGCTCGGCTACGGCACGATCATCGGCACCGGAAACGCCGTCGTCGAGTGGCTGCCCGAGGGGAGCCCCAATGGCTGACCGGACCGGAATCGTCGGCGGAGCGCTGCTGCCCGGCATGCCCCAACTGCTGGCCGGGGAACCCGCACCCAGTTGGGCGGCGCTGGCCTCGGCCGCGCGCGACGTGGGCGCCCGCCTGCGCCGGCTGGAGCCGGACGTCGTCCTGCTGCTGTCCACCCAGTGGTTCACCGTGCTCGGCCACCAGTTCCAGTGCGACCCGAACCCGCGCGGCGAGCACGTCGACGAGAACTGGTACGCCTACGACTACGGTCTGCTCAACTACGACCTGCGCTTCGACGTCGCGTTCACCGAGCGGTGGGCCGACCGGGTGCAGGCCGACGGTAAGCAGGCCCGCCGCACCCGGTACGAGGGTTTCCCGATCGACACCGGCACCATCGTCACCTCGGCACTGCTCGACCCGGAGCGGAAGCTGCGTTGGGCGCAGGTCTCCTGCAACCTCTACGCCGACGCCGACACCCTCGCCGACGTCGGTCGGGCCGGTGCCGCGGCCGCCCGGGAGGCCGGCGTCCGCGCCGCCGTCGTCGTGGTGACCGGGCTGTCCTCCGGCCTGATCCAGCAGTGGATCGAGCCCGGCCAGGACCGCATCGGTACGCCGGCACACGACCAGTGGAACAGCCGGGTCCTCGACCTGCTCACCGCCGGCAAGGTCGACGAGGCGCTCGCCATCCGCGAGGACTACGCCCGGCAGGCGCAGGCCGACAGCCAGTTCCGGGCCCTCGCCTTCGCCGCCGGCACCGGCGCCGCGAGCGGCCCCGCGCACCTGCACTCGTACGGCCCGATCTGGGGCACCGGCGGCGCCGTCCTGTCCTGGAACCTGCCCGACCAGCAATAGCCGAAGCCGACCCGCAACCAGTGCGAGGAGTGAACATGCGAAACGTGGCCGTGGGCTTCGTGGAAGCCGAAGGTTACACCCCCATCTTCGACGCCGTCGACGCGATGGTGAAGGCCACCGAGGTCGAGGTGACCCGTGTCGTACGCCTCGGCGGCGGCATCGTCGCGGTCGCCGTCCGAGGTGACCTCGCCACCGTCGAGGAGGCGGTGGACATCGGCGAGGAGACCGCCCGTGCGCGCAGCCGTTCCGTGCGCTCGATCGTCTTCGCCAGCCCCTGCGACGCGGTGAGCGCGCTGGCGGCCGATCCCACAATCGTCGGCAACTGACAGCCGGTAAGGAGAAGCAGACATGTCCTCCGACATCGCGATCGGAATCGTCGAGACCCGCGGCCTGGTGGCCCTCTCGGCGGGTATCGAAGCCATGATCAAGACCGCCGACGTCCGGTGCGTGGCCGTCGAGCGCGTCACCAGCGGCTACCTCGCGGTCGCCGTCCGGGGCACCCTCGCCGCCGTTCGCCAGGCCGTCTCCGCCGGTGAGGCCGCCATCCGTGCCCACGGCGAACTGCGCAGCTCGCAGGTCTACCCGAAGCCCCACCCGACCACCGCGGCCCTGCTGGACGAGCCCGAGCCGGCCCGTATCCGCGAGGTCATCGCCGGCCTGCGTGGAGAACCCGATGGTGCTCGGTGACGTCGTCGGCAAGGTGTGGGCCGACCGCATCCTGCCGGCGTTGCAGGGCAGACGACTCGTCCTGGTCCGGCCCCGCGGCGACGGGCCCGACCTGGTCGCCGTCGACCCCCTGAACGTCGGCATCGGCACCACGGTCCTGGTCGTCACCGACGAGGCCGCGGCCGCGGTGACCGGCCAACCCACCGTGGACGCCGCCGTGGTCGCGCTCGTCGCCGATCCCGGCGCCGAGCCGACCGACTCCAGCATCTGAACCGGAAGGGACACCCAGACGATGACCCAGTCATCCTGGCCGGTGAGCCTGCGTAACGGCCAGCCGGCAGTCGACCCACCGCTGCTGCGCAACTTCGTCGGTGGTGAGTTCGTTGACGCCGGGCGGCGGTTCACGAAGCGCAGCCCGGTGACGGGTGAGCCGGTGTTCGAGGTGGTGGAGGCCGATCAGGGGTGTGTGGACGATGCGGTCGCCGCCGCGCGGGCGGCGTTGGGTGGGCCGTGGGGTCGGATGGGGGAGCGGGAGCGCGCGGAGGTGTTGCGTCGGGTCGCCGACGAGTTGGAGCGGCGTTTCGACGATCTGGTGACTGCTGAGGTCGCGGACACCGGTAAGTCGATTTCGCAGGCGCGCACGTTGGACATTCCGCGTGGTGCGGCGAATTTCCGGGCGTTCGCGGAGATCGTGGCGACGGCGCCGACGGAGTCGTTCACGACGGTTACCCCGACCGGCGGCCGGGCGTTGAACTACGCGGTGCGTAAGCCGGTGGGTGTGGTGGCGGTGATCGTGCCGTGGAACCTGCCGCTGCTGCTGCTCACCTGGAAGGTGGCTCCCGCGCTGGCCTGCGGCAACACCGTGATCGTCAAGCCCAGTGAGGAGACGCCCGCCTCGGCGACCCTGCTCGCCGAAGTGATGGCCGCCGCGGGGGTGCCCGACGGCGTGTTCAACCTGGTGCACGGCTTCGGTCCGGATTCGGCGGGGGAGTTTTTGACCCGCCACCCGGGGGTGGACGCGATCACCTTCACCGGCGAGTCGGCCACCGGGAGCACCATCATGAGGGCGGCGGCCGAAGGTGTTAAGGCGGTCTCCTTCGAGCTGGGCGGCAAGAACGCCGGCCTGGTCTTCGCCGACGCCGACCTGGACGCGGCGGTGGCCGGCTCGGTGCGGTCCAGCTTCACCAACGGCGGTCAGGTGTGCCTCTGCACGGAGCGGATCTACGTGCAGCGCCCGGTGTTCGAGGAGTTCACCGCCCGGTTGGCTGAGCGGGCCGCCGCGCTGTCGTTCGGGTGGCCTGCGGACGAGGCGACGGTGAACATGCCGTTGATCTCGCATCAGCATCGCGACAAGGTCCTCGGCCACTACGACCTGGCCCGTACCGAGGGCGCCGAGGTGCTCACCGGAGGCGGCGCGCCGCGCTTCGGCGACGCCCGCGACGGCGGTGCGTACGTGCTGCCGACGGTGCTGACCGGGCTGGGCCCGCAGGCCCGCACCAACACCGAGGAGATCTTCGGCCCGGTGGTGCATGTGGCCCCGTTCGACGACGAGGACGAGGCGTTCGCGCTGGCCAACGGCACCCCGTACGGCTTGGCGGCGGCGGTGTGGACCCGGGATGTGGGTCGGGCGCATCGGGCTGGGGCGCGGCTCGACGCCGGGATCGTGTGGGTGAACACGTGGTTCCTGCGTGATCTGCGGACGCCGTTCGGTGGGGTGAAGGCGTCGGGGATCGGGCGTGAGGGCGGCGTGCACTCCCTCGACTTCTATTCGGAACTGACAAACGTCTGCGTGGACCTGACATGAGCATCGATTACGAGGCGGCGGCGCAGGCATTGGTCGACGCCCGGGACAATTCCACGCCCTGTCCGCCGCTGCGCGGGCGGCTGCTGCCGGAGGGGGACGTGACGTCGGCGTATGTGGTGCAGCAGTTGCAGGTGCGGCAGTGGTTGCAGCGTGGGCATCGGCGGGTGGGCGCGAAGATCGGGCTGACCTCGCGGGCGGTGCAGGAGAACTTCGGTGTGTTCCAGCCGGATTTCGGGGTGTTGCTGGATGACATGGCGGTGCCCGACGGGGCTGAGGTGGTGATGGATCGGCTGCTTCAGCCTCGGGTGGAGGCGGAGGTCGCGTTCGTTCTCGGCGCGGATTTGCCGGATGAGCGGATCACGAGCGCGGATGTGATTCGGGCGGTGGACCATTTGTTGCCGGCGATCGAGATCGTGGATTCGCGGGTGGCGGGGTGGGACATCTCGATCGTGGACACGGTCGCGGACAACGC
>NZ_JBEYVB010000012.1:0-188080 GCF_040643815.1 Micromonospora sp. NPDC047074 | reverse complement strand
CCGTTCGGGATCCAGCACGGCGGCGTGTACTGCTCCGTGGTCGAGACGGCCGCCAGCATCGGCGGGTCGCTGTGGCTGGGCGGGAAGGGGCGCGCCCTCTCCCGCGATCTTGCACTTTGTGCCCCGGCATACCGGACTAAGTGCGCAATCTGCGGGCACAAACTGCAAGATCGCGGGGGAGAGGAGCTGTGGGACGCAGGGCGCGGGGAGAGAGGGCGTGGGGGAGGGTCAGGGGGTGGGAGGGAGTTCGGCGAAGTGGCAGGCCGAGGGGTGTGGGTCGGCCGCGCGGAGGACCGTGTGGGGTTCCTGGATGGCGCAGACCTCCTGCGCCTTCCAGCAGCGGGTGCGGAAGTGGCAGCCGCTCGGCGGGTCGGCCGGGCTCGGCACGTCGCCGGTGAGCCGGATCATGGTGCGCTGGTCGCGGGCCTCCGGGTCCGGCACGGGCACGGCCGAGAGCAGCGCCTGGGTGTACGGGTGGGTGGCCCGCTCGTAGATCTCGTCCTCGGTGCCGATCTCCACGATCTTGCCGAGGTACATGACCGCGACCCGGTCGGAGATGTGCCGGACCACCGACAGGTCGTGCGCGATGAAGATGTACGACAGGCCGAACTCGTCCTGGAGCTTCTCCAGCAGGTTGATCACCTGCGCCTGGATCGACACGTCCAGGGCGGAGACCGGTTCGTCGCAGACGATGATCTCGGGCCGCAGGGCGAGCGCCCGGGCGATGCCGATGCGCTGCCGCTGACCGCCGGAGAACTGGTGCGGGTACCGGTTGATGTGCTCCGGGTTCAGGCCGACCACGTCGACCAGTTCCCGTACCCGCGTCTGCCGGCTGCCCTTCGGCGCGGCGTCCGGGTGGATCTCGAACGGCTCGCCGATGATGTCGCCGACCGTCATGCGCGGGTTCAGCGAGGTGTACGGGTCCTGCATGACCATCTGCATGTTGCGCCGCAGCCGGCGCAGCTCGGCACCGGAGGCGGAGAACAGGTCCCTGCCCTCCAGGGTGGCCCGACCCGCGGTCGGCGTCTCCAGCCGCATGAGCAGCCGGGCCAGGGTGGACTTGCCGCAGCCGGACTCGCCGACGACCCCGAGGGTCTCGCCCCGGCGTAACTCGAAGCTGACCCCGTCGACGGCCTTGACGGCGCCGACCTGTTTCTGGAACAGCACACCCCGGCGGATCGGGAAGTGCTTGACGAGATCGTCGACGGCGAGGATCGTCTCGCCCCGGACCTTGGTCGGGCTAGCGGGCGCTGTCATCACGGACCTCCTGCGCGAAGTGGCACGCGCTGGTCCGGCCGTCGCCGAGGACCAGGTCGTGGGGCACCACGTCGACGCAGACCTGCTGCACGTACGGGCACCGGGGGTGGAAGGGACAGCCGGAGGGGATCCGCATCAGGTTGGGCGGCAGGCCCCTGATGGTGGAGAGCTCCTGACCCCGGACGTCCAGCCTCGGGATCGACTCCAGCAACCCCTTCGTGTACGGGTGGGCCGGCGCCCGGTACAGCGAGCGGACGTCGGCGTGCTCGACGATCCGGCCCGCGTACATGACCGCGATCCGGTCCGCGACGCCGGCGACCACGCCGAGGTCGTGGGTGATCAGGATCATCGCCATGTGGAGGTCGCGGCGCAGGTCGGCCAGCAGGTCCATGATCTGGGCCTGCACGGTGACGTCCAGGGCCGTGGTCGGCTCGTCGGCGATCAGCACCTTCGGGTTCATGGCCAGCGCCATCGCGATCATGACGCGTTGCCGCATGCCGCCGGAGAACTGGTGCGGGTAGTCGCCGAGCCGGCCGGCGGCCCCCGGGATCCGCACCAGATCCATCAGCTCGACGACCCGCCTGCGGGTGTCGGCCTTCGACATGCCCTCGCGCTGGCGCAGCGTCTCACCGATCTGCCAGCCCACCGGAAAGACGGGGTTCAACGCGGACAGGGCGTCCTGGAAGATCATCGCGATCTCCTTGCCGCGTACCTGCCGGCGCCGCTCCTCGGGCAGCGTCAGCAGGTCCCGCCCCTGGTAGAGGATCTCGCCGGAGCGGATCACCGCCGGGGGAGTGTCGAGGATGCCCATGATCGCCTGCGCGGTGACGGACTTGCCGGAGCCGGACTCGCCGAGCACGGCGAGCGTCTCCCCGGGATCCAGGTGGTACGAGACCCCGTTGATCACCCTGGCCACGCCCTCGCCGGTGCGGAACTCGACGTGCAGGTCCCGTACGTCCAGCAGGTGGCCACCCTCGGGTGTCGGGGAGGCCGGCGTCGGTCGGACGGCGGACTGGCTCACTGTTTCTGCCTTTCGCTCGCGACTGCGGGGCTCAGCGGAGTTTCGGGTCGAAGGCGTCGCGGATCGCGTCGCCGAGCATGATGAACGCCAGCACCGTCAGCGCGAGGAAGGTCGAGGGGACCAGCAGCGGGGTGACCGCCTCCCGCATGTGCACCCGGCCCGCGTCGATGTCGATGCCCCAGGAGATGGTCGGCGCCTTGAGCCCGATGCCGAGGAAGCTCAGTGTCGCCTCGGCGGAGATGAACGAGCCGAGGGCGATGGTCAGCACCACGATCGCGGGGGCGAGCGCGTTGGGCAGGATGTGCCGCAGCATGATCCGGCCGTCGCCGGCGCCGAGCATCCGGGCCGCCGCGACGTAGTCCTGCTCCTTGGCGGTGATCACCGAGGAGCGGACGACGCGGGCGGCGGTGGTCCAGCCGAGCACCGCCAGCACGAAGATCACCGCGCCGATCCGGACCGCCGAGCTGTCGCTGTTCACCCGCTTGAGCAGCACGATCGCGGCGAGCAGGAGCGGGATGCCGAGCACGATGTCGATCACCCGGGAGAGCACCGCGTCGACCCAGCGGCCGAAGTAGCCGGCCAGCATCCCGACGAGGAGCGCGATCAGGCCGGTGAGCAGCGCGGAGAGCGCGCCGACCAGCAGCGACGCGCGGGCGCCGTACACCGCCCGGGAGTACGTGTCACAGCCCTGGAAGTCGTACCCGAAGATCGCCCCGCCCGACGGGCCGGCGTGCTGCCGGGACAGCACGCAGTCGCGCGGGTCGTTCGTGGTGAACAGGCCGGGGACGGCGGCCATGGCGGCGACCAGCACCACCAGGACCAGGCTGATCCAGAAGATCGGCTTGCGGCGCAGGTCACGCCAGGCGTCGCCGGCCAGGCTGCGGGGCTTCTGCGGTACGCCGACCTGGCTCGGCGCGCCCGGCTCACCCGACGGTCCCCGCCGCGCGGCCTGGTTCTCGCTGGCTGCGACGGTCTCGAAGTCACTCATGCCCGTACCTCGCTGCGCTCGGCGCCGGCAGGAAACACTGCGCTGCCGATTCGTTCGCTGCGCTCACTCATAGCGGATCCTCGGGTCGAGTACGGCGTACAGGACGTCCACCACCAGGTTGGAGACGAGGTAGACCACGACGAGCACGCTGACGATGCCCACCACCAGCGGGCCGTCCTCGGTGCGGATGCCGCGGAAGAGGTTGAAGCCGACACCGGGGATGTTGAACACGCCCTCGGTGATGATCGCGCCGCTCATCAGGTTGCCCAGTTCGACGCCGAGGAAGGTGACCACCGGGATGAGCGAGTTGCGCAGCACGTGGACGCTGACGATCCGCCTCCTGACCAGACCCTTCGACCGTGCGGTGCGGACGTAGTCGGCGCGGAGGTTCTCCGCCACCGACGTCCGGGTCAGCCGCAACGCGGTGGCCAGTGAGAGCGAGCCGAGCACGATGCCGGGCAGCAGCAGCGCGTACAGGTCCGGGTCGGCGCCGGCGGTGGCCGGGAAGAGCTGCCACTTGACGCCGAGGAGGTACTGCGCCAGCGGCGCGAGCACGATCGTCGGGATGCCGAGCACGAGCAGGGTCAGCAGCAGCGTCGAGTTGTCGAAGAGGCTGGCCCGCCGGATGCCGGCGAGCACGCCCGCGGTCACCCCGAAGACGATGGTGACCGCCATGGCGATCAGCGCCAGCTTGACCGTGACCGGCCAGGCGGCGACCAGGATGTCGCCGATCGAGCGTCCGGTGAGGGACTGGCCGAGATCCCCCTGGAGCAGGTTCTTGAGGTAGTCGAAGTACCGGTAGAAGAAGCCGCCGACCCCGGTCCGGTCGAGGTGGAACTTCTCCGTCAGGTATGCCCGCTGCGCGGCCGTGACCGGGCGTTCCCCGGCGAGCGCCTGGATGGGGTCGCCCTGGCCGGCGAACATCAGCGCGTACACGATCAGTGTGGTCCCGAAGAACGCGAGGACCATCTGGAGCAGGCGCCGCAGAATGAAGCGGAACATACCTGGCAGTCTCTCTGAAAAAGGGCAGAAAAGAGGGCGGGTCGGGCCACCGTCCGCCGATGGCCCGACCCGCCCTGCCTTGCCCTTCTGTTACTTGACGGCCTCGATCTTCAGCAGGTCGATCCGGTCGAAGAGATCCATCTCCACGTTCTTGACCTTGGTCGAGTGGCCGAAGTTGTTCTGGCCGTACCGCAGCGGGATCACCGGCAGGTCCTCCGCCAGCAGGTCCTCCGCCGCCTGGTACTTCTTGATCGCCTCTTCCTCGTTCGCGGCGGTGCTGCCCTCGGCGACCAGCTTGTCGAACTCGGGGTTGTTGTAGCCGTAGTAGTTCGACGAGCCGTTGCTGCTGTACAGCGGGCCCAGGTAGTTCTCCATGGACGGGTAGTCCATGACCCAGCCCATCCGGAACAGGCCGACGGGCTGCTTGGCCTTGAGCTTGGTCAGCAGGTCCGCGAACTTCGGCTCGGCGGTGCCCACGCAGTCAACGCCCAGGTTGGTCTTGAGCTGGTTGCAGGTCGCGTCGATCCAGTCCTTGTGGCCGCCGTCGCCGTTGTAGGACAGCTCGATCTTCGCCGGGCCACCCGCGGCCTGGTACAGCGCCTTGGCCTTGGCCGGGTCGAACTCGCCGGCCTCGCCGATGGTGTTCTCGCGGTAGCCCGAGACGACCGGCGAGACGAACGAGCGGGCCGGCTGCTGCGAGTCCTTGAAGATCGACTTGGTGATCTCGTCCCGGTCGATCGCCATCGAGATGGCCTTGCGCACGTCCGGGTTGCTGAACTCCTCCTGGAACGTCGGGAAGGACAGCACCTGGAGCGACGAGGCGGGGCTCTGCTTGAACCGGTCACCGAGGTCGGTGCCGGCCGTCGAGAGGTTCTCGGTCGGGATGGTCTTGATGACGTCCAGGTTGTCCGAGAGCACGTCCGCGTACGCGGCGGTCGGCTGCTGGTAGATCCGGAACTCGACCCCGGCCACCTTCGGCTTCTCGCCGGGGAAGGCGTCGTACCGCTCGACCTCGACCTTGGCGTCGTGCTGCCAGGTGCCCTTCATCTTGAACGGACCCTGACCGACCGGCGCCTGCTCGTAGGACTCGGCCAGCACGCCCGGCGCGGAGAACGCGGCCTTCGGCATCGGGTAGAAGGCCGTGTAGCCGAGCATGGTCTTGAACTCGCTGTACGGCTGGGACAGCGTGACGGTGAAGGTCAGGTCGTCGACCTTCTTCAGCCCCGTGAGCGTCTTGGCCTTCGGGGTCTCGCCCTGCAGGTCCTCGTAGCCGGCGATCTTCTCGAAGAAGTAGCTGGAGTTCTGGCCGTTGGGGGCGTACGAGCCGTAGTTCCAGGCGTCGATGTAGTTGTCGGCGACGACCTTCTCGCCGTTGTGGAAGGTGTAGCCGTCCTTCAGCTTGACCGTCCAGGTCGTGTTGTCCTCGGACGTCACCGACTCGGCCGCCACCTCGTGGGGCATGTTGGCCTCGTCGTAGTCGACCAGCGGGCTGAACAGGGCGGAGAGCACCTGGGAGCCGCTCGTCTCGTTGGTGTTGGTCGGCACCAGGTGCTGCGGCTCGGCGATCTCGATCCGCACGGCCGCGTCGGGGTTGCTCTCGCCGGATCCACCGTCGCCGCCCGAGCCGCAGGCCACCAGGCCCAGGGTCACCGCGAGCGGGAGGGCGGTCCAGGCAGCGAGCCTACGAACACGCATGTAGCCTCCTCATCTCCTCACGATGCGCAGTCAGGCCCGGCGCTGGGTTTACGCTGCGCAACGATGGGCAACGGTAGGTCGCCGGTGGGCGATCGGCAACGGCCGGGTTGCGAACCGATAACGGAGTGCCGGGGAAGGTCTTGGCGAATCGGCCTGCACCTGGTAAAGCCGGAAGCCCGAAAATGGCGCCTGGGCTGCGTACGCTCTCGACCCGGGCGGGCTCTCGCGCGCCTGTCCGGCCCGGCCTTCGCCGCCGCGTCCCGAATGTGGTCCCGTGTGCGTCCGGCGCCCCCGACGTCCGGTTTCCGCCGCCGGAGGACCCACCGCTTATCACTCACAGTGACTAAGGGCACGTGACTCTTCGTGACTGCGTGACGGTCGGCCCGCCTGGCTGGGCCTGCCCCGACCGACGGGCGAGCCGTGGCGGCCCGTGCTCCCCGGTGGGGCTGCCGCAGGTCAGGGGATCACCGGCCGTCGACCGTGAGACGATCTGGGCGTGACGGCGACGCTTCTGGACGGCAAGGCGACCGCGGCCGAGATCAAGGACGAGCTGCGGACACGGGTCAAGGCACTGGCGGAACGCGGTATCACCCCCGGGCTGGGCACCGTCCTGGTCGGTGCCGACCCGGGCTCCCAGGCGTACGTCAACGGCAAGCACCGGGACTGCGCCGAGGTGGGCATCGCCTCGATCCGTCGGGAACTGCCGGCCGACGCGACCCAGGAGCAGGTCGACGCGGTGCTCGCCGAGTTGAACGCGGACCCGGCCTGCCACGGCTACATCGTCCAGCTACCGCTGCCGGGTCACCTCGACACCCAGCGGGTGCTGGAGCTGATCGACCCCGACAAGGACGCCGACGGCCTGCACCCGGTCAACCTCGGCCGGCTCGTGCTCGGCTACGACGGCCCGCTGCCCTGCACCCCGCGCGGCATCGTCGAGCTGCTGCGCCGGCACGACGTGGCGCTGCGCGGCGCGACGGTCGCCGTGGTCGGTCGCGGCAACACCGTCGGCCGCCCGCTCGGCCTGCTGCTCACCCGGCGCAGCGAGAACGCCACCGTGACCCTCTGCCACACCGGCACCCTCGACCTGGCCGCGCACACCCGGGCCGCCGACATCGTGATCGTGGCCGCCGGCGTGCCGGGCCTGCTCACTGCCGACATGGTCACGCCGGGCGCGGTCGTGGTCGACGTCGGCATCACCCGGGTCATCGGGCCGGACGGCAAGGGCCGCTACACCGGCGACGTCGCCCCGGAGACGGCGGAGGTGGCCGGCAAACTGGTGCCCATGCCGGGCGGCGTCGGTCCGATGACCCGCGCGATGCTGCTGACCAACGTCGTGGAGCGGGCCGAACGCGGCTGACGCGTTAGGAAGGGCACCTTCCTATCGCCTGAGGTAGAGGAGGGGTCCCTTCCTTTCGTGCCAGGCGCCCGTCGGGGTCATAACCGTCCGCCCCTGGCCGAATCGGTGCCAGGATGACTGATACGGTCCGGAAAACCGACTGGTAGCAGGGAGTGGGACGACCATGGGTAAGAAGGTCACTGTCGTCGGGGCTGGCTTCTACGGCTCCACCACCGCACAGCGCCTGGCCGAGTACGACGTCTTCGACACCGTCGTGATCACCGACATCGTGGAGGGCAAGCCCGCCGGTCTCGCCCTGGACCTCAACCAGTCGCGTGCGATCGAGGGCTTCGAGACCAAGGTGGTCGGCGCGACCACCGGCCCGAACGGCGAGGGCTACGAGGCGATCGAGGGCTCGGACGTCGTCGTGATCACGGCCGGCCTGCCGCGCAAGCCGGGCATGAGCCGGATGGACCTGCTGGAGACCAACGCCAAGATCGTCCGCCAGGTGTCCGAGAACGTCGCCAAGTACGCGCCGAACGCCGTCGTCATCGTCGTGTCCAACCCGCTGGACGAGATGACCGCGCTGGCCCAGCTCGCCACCCAGTTCCCGAAGAACCGGGTGCTCGGCCAGGCCGGCATGCTGGACACCGCCCGGTTCAGCAACTTCGTGGCCGAGGCGCTGAACGTACCGGTGAAGTCGGTGAAGACGCTGACCCTCGGCTCGCACGGCGACACGATGGTGCCGGTGCCGTCGCAGAGCACGGTCGACGGCAAGCCGTTGCGTGAGGCGATGCCGGCCGAGCAGATCGAGGAGCTGGTCGTCAAGACCCGCAACGGTGGCGCCGAGGTGGTCGCGCTGCTCAAGACCGGTTCCGCGTACTACGCGCCGTCGGCCGCCGCCGCCCGGATGGCGAAGGCCGTCGCGGAGGACTCCGGCGAGGTCATGCCGGTCTGCGCCTGGGTCGACGGCGAGTACGGCATCTCCGGCGTCTACCTGGGCGTCGAGGCCGCGATCGGCGCCGAGGGCGTCAAGCGGGTCGTCGAGACCGACCTGGACGCCGACGAGCTGGCCAGCCTGAAGGAGGCCGCCGAGGCTGTCCGCGCCAAGCAGGGCGACGTCGCCTCCATGTGATCCGTCACCCGTCGAGGGGGCACGCCGGTCCGCCGGCGTGCCCCCTCGACGTTTCCCTACAGCGTGACGAACGCCTCGCCCAGGTGCGGGGTGGCGAGCACCGCGGGCCCGCCCGCGGCCAGGTCGCGCAGCAGCCCCACCCGCGAGGCGCGCGCCGTCTCGGGGTCCTCCTCGTGGGCGTACGCCAGCTCGGGGTCGACCAGTTGCACGGCGTGCACCAGCAGGTCGCCGGTGAGCAGCAGCCGCTCGTCGCCGACCGTCAGCAGCACCGACTGGTGCCCGGGCGTGTGCCCCGGCGTCGGCAGCAGCCGTACCGTCGGATCCAGATCCTCCTCGCCCTCGACCACCCGGAGCTGGCCGGCGGCGCGCAGGGGCGCGACCAGGCCGGCCGACAGCCCCGGGTTGAGCTGCCCCACGGCGGCCAGCTCGGCCCGCTGGAGCAGGTAGTCGGCGTTCGGGAAGTACGGCGCGCCCGGCGAGCCGGTGACCGCCCAACCGACGTGGTCGCTGTGCAGGTGGGTGAGCACCACCGTGCGTACGTCGGCCGGGTCGATGCCGGCGGCGGCGAGTTCCGCCGGCAGCCGGCCGGGCACCGGCGCCCAGCTCGCGGCGGGCGAGCCGGCCGGACCGATCCCCGCGTCGACCAGGGTCACCGGGCCGTCCCCGGCGCGGATCGCGAAGCTGCGGAACGGCAGCCACCACCGCCCGTCGGCGGTCACGGAGGTCGGGTCCCGCAGGTCGGCCGCGCGCCAGTGTGCCGGCGTGGCGCCGGGGAACGCCTCCGCGCGGGGTTGGAAGAATGGCCCCTCGCCGTCGGTGAGCGCGGTGACCGTGATAGACCCGAGGATGCGGCTCAGCGGCATCTGGTGATCATGCCAGCGCCGACCGAGGCCGGCTGAGGGCCGCCCACCAGTTTCCAGTACGCTCGTACTGCTTGAGCACGTGTCCCCCGAGAGGAGCGCCGGCCGATGGCGAAGATCAAGGTAAACAACCCGGTCGTTGAGCTCGACGGCGACGAGATGACCCGGATCATCTGGAAGCAGATCCGGGAGCAGCTGATCCTGCCCTACCTCGACGTCGACCTGCACTACTACGACCTGTCGATCCAGCACCGCGACGAGACCGACGACCAGGTCACCGTCGACGCCGCCAACGCCATCAAGGAGCACGGCGTCGGCGTCAAGTGCGCGACCATCACCCCGGACGAGGCCCGGGTGGAGGAGTTCGGCCTGAAGAAGATGTGGCGGTCGCCGAACGGCACCATCCGCAACATCCTCGGCGGCGTCGTCTTCCGCGAGCCGATCATCATGTCCAACGTGCCGCGGCTGGTCCCCGGCTGGACCAAGCCGATCGTCATCGGCCGGCACGCCCACGGTGACCAGTACAAGGCCACCGACTTCGTCGTGCCGGGCCCGGGCAAGGTGACCGTCACCTACACCCCGGCCGACGGCGGCGCCCCCGTGGAGATGGAGGTCGCCAACTTCCCCGGCGGCGGCATCGCCATGGGCATGTACAACTTCGACGAGTCGATCCGGGACTTCGCCCGCGCCTCGTTCCGGTACGGCCTGGACCGCAAGTACCCGGTCTACCTGTCCACCAAGAACACCATCCTCAAGGCGTACGACGGCCGGTTCAAGGACATCTTCGCCGAGGTGTTCGAGGCCGAGTTCAAGGCCGACTTCGACGCCGCCGGCATCACCTACGAGCACCGGCTGATCGACGACATGGTCGCCGCCGCGCTCAAGTGGGAGGGCGGCTACGTCTGGGCCTGCAAGAACTACGACGGTGACGTGCAGTCCGACACCGTCGCGCAGGGCTTCGGCTCGCTGGGCCTGATGACCTCGGTGCTGCTCTCCCCGGACGGCCGCACCGTCGAGGCCGAGGCGGCGCACGGCACCGTCACCCGGCACTACCGGCAGTGGCAGAAGGGCGAGAAGACCTCGACCAACCCGATCGCGTCGATCTACGCCTGGACCCGGGGCCTTGCCCACCGGGGCAAGCTGGACGGCACGCCGGCGGTCACCGAGTTCGCCAACACCCTGGAGCAGGTCATCGTCGACACCGTCGAGGGCGGCCAGATGACCAAGGACCTCTCGCTGCTCATCTCGCGGGACGCCCCGTGGCTGACCACCGACGAGTTCATGAACGCGCTGGACGAGAACCTGGCGCGCAGGCTCTCCGCCTGATCTCCGCATCGCGGTCGCGGGCCCGCCGGCAGTCGCCGGCGGGCCCGTTCCCGTACCGGTGGGGTCCTGGTGCCCGGTTCGTACCGTGGTCCGGTCGGCCATTCGGCTGATTTGCGTAACTTGTTCCGGCGCGCCTCGTTGACCTGGGTGGACGAGATGCCAGTCGCGTCCAGGAAGGTTGACTGCGGTCGCCTCGCGGCACGCGTGCCGATCAGCCAGCCTTCCCGGCTGTCGCACAGCCAGCCGTCCCTTCCCTGCGGGGGGCCCTGTCCCGGGCCCCCCGCGCCCTGTTCCGGGGCCTGTCCTGCCTCCACCACCTGCGGCCCGACGCGCCGCTGCCGCCCCAGACGTTAGGAAGGGGCCCTTCCTCTACCGCAGGCGTTAGGAAGGTGCCCTTCCTTTCACGCCGTGCGGAGGAGGGCGGCGGCGCGTTCGGGGGCGATGTCGTTGATGAAGGCACCCATCGCGGACTCCGAGCCCGCCAGGTACTTCAGCTTGTCCTGCGCCCGCCGGATGCTGAACAGCTGCAGGTGCAGGTGGCCCAGCTCACGGTCGACGCGCACCGGTGCCTGGTGCCAGGCGGCGATGTAGGGCATCGGCAGGTCGAACAGCCCGTCGAAACGCCGCAGCAGGTCCAGGTAGAGCGGCCCGAAGGCGTCCCGTTCGGCGTCGTCGAGCGCCGGGATGTCCGGCACCGGCCGGTGCGGGGCCAGGTGCACCTCGAACGGCCAGCGGGCGGCCGCCGGGACGTACGCCGTCCAGTGCTCGTTGGCGGCGACCACCCGCTCGCCGGCCGCCCGTTCGGCGGCGAGCACGTCCGCGTAGAGGTTGCCTCCGCCGGTGCGTTCCGCGTGCCGGCGGGCGGCGGCCAGCATCACCCGGGAGCGCGGCGTCACGAAGGGGTACGCGTAGATCTGGCCGTGCGGATGGTGCAGGGTGACGCCGATCTCGACCCCGCGGTTCTCGAAGCAGAACACCTGCTCGACCCCGGGCAGGGCGCCGAGCGCCGCCGTGCGGTCGGCGAGCGCGTCGAGGACGGTACGGACCCGGCGCGGCGGCAGTGCGGCGAAGGACGTGCGGTGGTCGTCGGTGAAACAGACCACCTCGCAGCGGCCCTGACCTGGCCGGGCCGGGGTGAACGGGGTGATCGCGGTGGGCTCGTCGGCCCACCGGCCGCTCAGCGACGGGAACCGGTTCTCGAAGACGGCGACGTCGTAGTCGGGTGCCGGGATCTCGCTCTGCCGCCCGGCCGTGCTGGGGCAGAGCGGGCACTGCTCGGCCGGCGGCAGGAAGGTGCGGGTCTGCCGGTGCACGGCGACGGCCACCCACTCGTCGGTCAGCGGATCGAGACGCAGCTGCGAGGCGGCCGGCGGTGGGGGCAGTTCGCGCCGGTCCGGCTGGTCCCGGACGGCGTCGTCCCGTTCGTTGAAGTAGATCAGGTCGCGGCCGTCGGCCAGCGTGATCGCGGTGCGCTTCACTTCGTCGTTTCCTCGCCTGTCGTCGTGGCCGCCCGGTGCGTGCCCGTTGCCGGCACGACCACCAGCTCGCCCACCCGGTCGTCGAGCACCCGCCGCGCGTCGGGGGGCAGCCGGTCGTCGGTGACCAGCACGTGGGCGGCGGAGAGCTCGACGATCGAGGAGATGCCGACGGTGCCCCACTTGGTGTGGTCGGCGAGCACCACCAGCCGGTCGGCGGCGGCCACCAGGGCGCGGTTGGTCTCCGCCTCCGTCAGGTTCGGGGTGGTGAACCCCGCCCGCTCGGTGATCCCGTGCACGCCGAGGAAGAGCAGATCCAGGTGCAGCGCCCGGATCGCGGCGACGGCCAGCGGCCCGACCAGCGCGTCCGACGGCGTACGCACCCCGCCGGTGAGCACCACGGTCTGGTCCGACCGGCCTCCGGCGTGCAGGATCTCGGCCACCGGCAGCGAGTTGGTGACCACGGTCAGCCCCGGCACGTCGACCAGCCGGCGGGCCAGCTCCGCGGTGGTGGTGCCGGCGGAGAGGGCAATCGCCGCGCCCGGTCGGACCAGCTCCGCGGCGCGGCCCGCGATGGCCGCCTTCTCCGCCGACTGCCGCACCGACTTGGCCCGGAATCCCGGTTCGTCGGTCGAGCCGGGGCCGGCCGCCGTGGCGCCGCCGTGCACCTTGGCGAGCAGGCCGCGCTCGTGGAGCACCTCCAGGTCGCGCCGGATGGTCATGTCCGACACGCCGAACTCGGCGGCCAGCTCGGTGACCCGCACCCCGCCGGTGGTGCGTACCCGATCCAGGATCGCCGCCTGCCGCTGCTGAGCGAGCATCCGTCGCACCTTCCGTGCCCCCGCGCACTCTCACGCGGTCGAACGTGTTCGAACAAAGCTGAACGCTAGCGCGAAGGCGTCAACCAGGGAAGGCGGTGGGTGCCGATCAGATGGACTGGAGCCGGGGCTCGACCCATCCCGTCTCGGTCAGGTGGTGCACGACGGCCTGGACGGCCTCGTCGACCGTCATGTCGCTGGTGTCGAGCACCAGGTCCGCGTCGGTCGGCTCCTCGTAGGGGTCGTCGATGCCGGTCATCCCGGTGAGCAGGCCGGCGCGGGCGCGGGCGTAGAGGCCCTTGCGGTCGCGTTGCTCGCAGACCTCCAGCGGGGTCGCCACGTGCACCAGCAGGAAGCCCGCCCCGGCGGCCAGGGCCATCTCCCGGGCGGTCGCACGGGCCTGGGCGTACGGGGCGATCGGGCAACAGATGCCGACGCCGTGGTGCCGGGCGATCTCGGCCGCCACCCACCCGATCCGCCGGACGTTGAGATCCCGGTCGGCCTTGCTGAAGCCCAGGCCGGCGGAGAGCTCGCGGCGCACCACGTCCCCGTCGAGCAACGTGATCGTCCGGTCGCCCTGCTCGCGCAGCACGTCGGCCAGCCCCCGGGCGATCGTCGACTTGCCGGAGCCGGAGAGCCCGGTCAGGAAGACCACCAGGCCCCGGTACCGCCGGGGCGGGCGGGCCCGGGCCAGCTCCTTCGCCACGGCCGGCGGGGTGTGCCACTCGGGCAGCGGGAAACCCCGGTCCAGCAGATCGTTGATCTCCGCCTGGGTCAACGCCAGCCGCCGGTTACGCGGCGGGATGTCCTCCCGCCAGCGCCACTGCCCGTCGCGGCTGTCGTAGGCCAGCTCGCGGGGCACCAGCACCCGCAGGCCGGCACCGGAGAGCATCTCGCCGGTGGAGAGCAGGTGGGTGACGCCGTACGCGGCCGAGACCCGGGCCCGCAGCAGCGCGTCGCTGATCTCGTCGCGGCGGCGGGACAGCGGCACCGCGATCAGCGTCGCCGGGGGCATCCGGTCCCGGGCGGCGAAGACGCTGCGTACCAGCGTCTCCGGGGGCAGCCCGCCGGAGCCGTCCTCGCCGACCGGGATCATCACCAGCAGGTGGGCGCCGAGCGTGCGGACCGCGTGGGCGATCTGGGCGAGCTGCGGGCGGTGCAGTGGACGGTCGGCGATCACCCCGAGCACCCGGCCGGGCGGCAGCAGCGGGCGGACCTCCTCCGGGGTGCGGCGCAACCGCTGGAACGGGCCGTGGCCGCCGTCGCCGAGCCGGCGCACCACGCCCCCGACGCCGGACACCCCGTCGCGCACCTGCCAGGCGTCGGCGACGTCGAGCGCGGCGACCGGCGCGCCCTCGCCGTCGGTGAGCACCAGGGCGCGGCGCGTCTCGTCGCGCGGGTCCAGGCTCTGGGCGAGCGCCGTGGGCACCTGGAGGGTGACCGCCACCGGCCACGGGGCACCGTCGGCGAGCCGGCCCCGGCGGCTGACCGAGACCAGGTCGGCGCGGGTCATGAAGCCTGCCAGCGGGGCGTACGCCCCGGTCAGGAGCAGCTCCAGGTCGGCCAGCTCACCAGGACGCGGCGTGTACGTCGGCGCGTCCCGGAGCACCTCGTCGGGCAGCACCCAGCCGTTGCTCATCCATCCCCCAAACCCCACTGACCGGCACACAGTTTCTCAGCCGCTCGGCGATCGGTCGAGACCGCCACTCCACCCCGGGCACGACGGCCCGGGCGGCGGCCCGTGGGTCAGCCGGGCGGGGTCAGCGGCGCGGCCCCGAAGGAGACGGCGAACCGCTTGCACCAGATGGAGACGCTGGTCAGGCCGGTCAGGTCGACGTCGGCTGGGATGTCGTAGCCCTGGTCGCCCCGGTTGCCCTTCAGCCGGCCCAGCTCGACCCACCGGCCGTCGTCGAAGACCCGCCAGCCGGCGGTGCCGTTGCGCACCGGCTGGTCGGTGAGCCAGACCCGCAGGTCCGGGCCGTTGGAGGTGGCCAGTCCGACCAGCTCCAGCCGGTGTCGCCCGTCGGGGCGGCGGACGATCCGCGCGCTGCCCGACGTGTCGTGCTCGTGGGTCACGAAGTCGCCCTGGCCGACCAGGACCGGCCCGGCCGGGGTGGCCGGCGCGCGGGTGGCGGAACCGATCGGAACCGGCGTGGGCGCCACGCTCGAGAGCGCCTCGTCGACCTCGGCGTCGGTGACCAGCTTCCACGGCTGAAACCAGTAGAGGCCGAACGTCGAGCCGGCGGCGAGGACGACCACCACCACCCACGTCAGTGGCGCGCGGAACAGTCGGGTGCGCATGGGGACAGTGTGTCGGGTCGGGCCTCGTCCTGTCCGCCCCGGTGCGGCATGGGCCCGGCACCGACACGAGGGGCGGCGTGGCGGACGCCGATCCGTCCCGGCGGTGCCGGACCGCCCGCCACCGCCCGACGGCGCGGCGACCGCCGCGAAGCCGCCGCCGAGGACCCTAGGGGGCGCGGCCCGCCAGGATCAGGGGAGTGCCCGGGGGCGAGCCGCTGCCCACGGCGGGCATCGCCTCCTACGCTGTACGACGTGACACTGATCGCGACCGAGTCGCTGACCAAGACGTACGGGGGTGGGGTCACCGCGCTCGCCGACCTGACCGTCGCCGTCGAGCCGGGGATCATCGGGCTGGTCGGCGCGAACGGTGCCGGCAAGTCGACGCTGATCAAGATCCTGCTCGGCCTCCTCGCCCCGACCAGCGGCCGGGTCCGCGTGCTCGGGCTCGACCCGACGACGGATTCCGCCCAGGTCCGGGCCCGGGTCGGCTACATGCCCGAGCACGACGCCCTGCCGCCGGACCTCTCCGCCGCCGAGCTGGTCACCCACCTCGGCCGGGTGAGCGGCCTGCCGCGTACGGTCGCCCGGGAGCGGGCCTCTGAGGCGCTGCGGCACGTCGGGCTCTACGAGGAGCGCTACCGCCCGGTCGGCGGCTACTCCACGGGCATGAAGCAGCGGGTCAAGCTCGCCCAGGCGCTGGTCCACGACCCCGACCTGCTGCTGCTCGACGAGCCCACCAACGGCCTCGACCCGGCCGGCCGGGACGCCATGCTGGCGCTGGTGCACCGCATCGGCACCGAGTTCGGCATCTCCGTGCTGGTCTGTTCGCACCTGCTCGGCGAGGTGGAACGGATCTGCGACACCCTGGTCGCCATCGACGGCGGGCGGCTGCTGCGCGCCGACAACATCTCCGCCATGACCTCCGCCACCGACGTGCTCGCCGTCGAGGTCAGCGAGGGCACCGAGGAGCTGGCCGCCCGGCTGGCCGCGCTCGACCTGCCGGTCCGCCGGGACGGGCGGCTGCTGCTCGTCGAGCTGGCCGACGACGCCACCTACGACCTGATCCTCGGCGCGGTCGCCGAGCTGGACCTGCCGCTGCACCGGCTGGACCAGCGCCGGCACCGGGTGGCCGAACTCTTCGCCACGAGGGAGCCCAGCCATGCCTGAGCCGACCGGCGTCATCCACGACATCGGCTACCAGCGCTACACCGGGCCTCGGCTGGGCCGCCGGGCCGTCTTCGGCGCGCTCTACCTGCACGGCCTGCGGACGGCGTTCGGGTTCGGGCGTAGCGCCAAGGCCAAGATCTTCCCCTGGCTGGTGGTCGCCATCGTCACCGTCGTGGCGGCCGGGCTCACCGCGGTGCGCAGCCAGGTCGGCGAGACGGTGATGACGTACGCCCAGTTCGCCGACAACATGAGCTGGCTGGTCATCTTCTTCGTCGCGGTGGTCGCCCCCGAGCTGGTCTCGCGGGACCTGCACAGCGGGGTGCTGCCGCTCTACTTCTCCCGGCCGCTACCACGGTCGGACTACCCGCTGGCCAAGCTGCTGGCGCTGGCCACCGCGCTCTGGCTGCTGCTCGGCGGGCCGCAGCTGGTGATGTTCCTGGGCGCCGCCTTCACCGGCGGCGACGGCATGCGCGGGGTCTGGAACGAGCTGCTCGACCTGCTGCCCGGCCTGCTCTACGCCGGGCTCTGGGCGGTGGTCTTCGCCTCGGTCGGCCTGCTGGTCGCCTCGCTCACGGGCAAGCGGGCGTTCGCGGCCGGCGGGATCGTGGCGGTGTTCCTGATGACCACCCCGATCGTCGGCACGCTGTCGATCATGCCCTCCCAGACGGTCAACGAGCTGGCCTTCCTCGCCTCGCCGGCGACGCTGGTGCGCGGCGTGGGCACCTGGGCGCTCGGCGACCTGCTCTTGTTCGCGGGGGACGGCGGAGTGCCGATCGGCGACTTCGGCCCCGTCTACGCGCTCGCCGCCGTGCTGCTCGTGGCCGGCTGCGTCGCCCTGCTGCTGCTGCGATACCGGAAGGTGGCCGCCCGATGACCACGATCAGCGCGGGCCGGGCGGCGGAGACGCCGACCGCCGCCAGCACCCTCGACCTCGCCGGCGTCTCCCGCTGGTACGGCAACGTGGTAGCGGTCAACGACGTCAGTATGAGCCTCGGCCCCGGCGTCACCGGGCTGCTCGGCCCGAACGGCGCCGGCAAGACCACCCTGCTGCACATGATGGCCGGCTTCCTGGCCCCGTCGCGCGGCGTGGTCACCCTCGACGGCCGGCCCACCTGGCGCAACCCCGAGGTCTACCGCCGGCTCGGCCTGGTCAGCGAGCGGGAGGCGGTGCACACCTTCCTCACCGCCCACGAGTTCGTGCTGGCCAGCGCGAAGCTGCACCGGCTGCCGGACCCGGCGGCGGCCGCCCGCCAGGCGATCGCCCTGGTGGAGATGGAGGGCGCGCAGGACCGCCGGATCGGCACGTACTCCAAGGGCATGCGGCAGCGCGCCCGGGTCGCCGCGGCACTGGTGCACGAGCCGCAGGTGCTGCTGCTCGACGAGCCGTTCAACGGGATGGACCCGCGCCAGCGGCTGCACATGATGGAGCTGCTGCACCGCCTCGGCGACGCCGGTCGCACCATCCTGTTCAGCTCGCACATCCTGGAGGAGGTCGAACAGGTCTCCGGCACCGTCCAGGTGATGGTCGCCGGCCGGCTGGCCGCGTCCGGCGACTTCCGCACCATCCGCCGGCTGATGACCAACCGGCCGCACGTCTTCGCCGTGCACTCCACCGACGACCGGGCGCTCGCCGTGGCGCTGATGGCCGAGGCGTCGGTGACCGGGGTCGAGCTGGGGCGCGCCGGGTTGACCGTACGGGCCGGCGACTACGGCGCGTTCACCCGCGTACTGCCGAAGATCGCCCTGGCGAAGGGCATCCGGGTGCGCCAGCTGGTGCCCGAGGACGAATCCCTGGAGAGCGTCTTCTCCTACCTGGTGGAGGCCTGAACCCATGTCTACCGTTTCCTGGATCACCGTGCGGGGGCTGTTCGGGCGTCGCCGGTTCCTCCTGCTGCTGCCGCTGCCCGTGGTGCTGATCCTGCTCGCCGTGCTCTCCCGCGCGCTCCGCGTGGACCCGGGCGAGTGGGGCCCGCCGGTGCTGGTCGGCCTCGGCCTGGCCGTGGTGCTCCCGGTGGTCGCCCTGATCGTCGGCACCGGCGTGCTCGGGGCCGAGATCGACGACGGCACGATCGTGCACATCCTGACCAAGCCGCTGCCGCGCTGGCAGATCGTGCTGCCCAAGCTGGCCGTTGCCGCCGGCGTCACCGCGGCCACCGTCGCCGTGCCGATCTACGTCGCGGGCGTGCTGGCCCACTCCGTACGCCTCGGCCTGGCGCTCGCCGCCGCGGCGGCGGTCGGGGCACTGGCGTACTCGGCGCTGTTCGTGGCGCTCAGCCTGGTCACCCGGCGGCCGGTGCTGCTCGGCCTGGTCTATGTGCTGATCTGGGAGGGACTGCTCGGCAACGTGGTCACCGGCACCCAGGTGCTCTCCGTCCAGCAGTACGTGATCACCCTCGCCGACCGGCTGGCCCCCACCGGGTTGCTGGAGACCAGCGTCTCCGTGCCGGTGGCGGCGGTGATGGCCGCGCTGATCAGCGTGGGCTTCACCGTGCTGGCCATCGACCGGCTCCGCTCCTTCAGCGTGGCCGGCGAGACGAGCTGACGCCGGCCCCCGGGCGGAAGGTAGGGCTGGCCGGATGGACCGGCCCCGGGCCGCTGGGCGAGGCTGACGGCGTGAGCGCGGAGACAGGGTTGACGATGTCGCGGGAGTCGTATCCGGACGCGGGGCGGCACTGGATGGTCAGCCTGGCGGTGGCCGGGCTGGCGGCGGCGGCGACCACCACGGCCGCGCAGTCCACCGGGCACTTCCACTGGTGGGCGAGCTTCGTGCTGATCCCCGGCGCGCTGATCGGCGCCGCCGGCGGGCCGCTGCTGGCCCGCGGCGGCGGGCGGGCCTTCGCCGGCTACGTGGTCGTCTGTGTCGGCGCGCTGGTCTTCGCTGTCGGGGCGCTGCTGATGTTCGGCGTGGTCGGCCGCGGCTGGCCCCTGATGGTGGTCCTGCCATGCCTGGCGGTCGCCGGCACCTACCACTGGCGGCCGGTCCACCCGCTGGCCTCGGGGCTGCACCGGGCGGTGTCCCTGCTGGCGCTGGCCGGCGCCCTGCTGCTCGGCGGGACGCTCCAGCTGACCCGCGTCGGCCTGGTCGACGTCGGGGCCGCCCCGATGTGGGGCGCCTTCCTGATGCTGGCCGGCGTGATCGTGCTGGGCAACGCGGTGGAGCTGACCCGGCACCGGATGCCGTACCGCCTCCAGGCGATCACCCTGCTGGTCGGTCCGGCCGTCGTCGCGTTCCTGCTCGGCCTCCGCCTCCTGCGCGGCTGGTGACCCGCCGCCCGCGATCCGACGGCGGGTCACCGGCCGTCAGAAGGCGCAGGCGATCACGAGTTCCGGGGTGCGGTCGGGGAGCAGGTCCAGCTTGCCGATGCGGCCGGCGGCCCGGAGATCGTCGGCGACGACGGCGAGCTGGTCCAGCAGGGCCGCCGGGCCCAGCGCCTCGGCCAGCGGCACCTCGGCCCGCATCGACAGCTTCCGCTCCGACTTGGCCCGCCGGACCTGGCTGAGCGCCTCACCGGCCAGCCGCAGCAGCTCCGGCTGACCGGCGCCCTGGACCGCCCGGCCCACCTCGTGGGTGGTCGGCCAGGGCGCCTTGTGCACCGAGCCGTACCGCCACCACGACCACACCTCCTCGGTCGCGTACGGCAGCACCGGCGCGAACAGCCGCAACTGCACCGAGAGCGCGCCGGCCAGCGCCGCCCGGGCCGAGTCCGCCCCCGGCCCGGAGCCGTAGGCGCGCTCCTTCACCAGCTCGATGTAGTCGTCGCAGAACCGCCAGAAGAAGCTCTCGGCGACCTGCAACGCGGCCGTGTGGTCGTACGCCTCCAGCGCGGACGTCGCGGTGGCGACCACGCCGGAGAGCTCGGCGAGCATCGCGCGGTCCAGCGGCTCGGTCGCCGGGGAGCGCAACGCGTCCGCGGCGCCCAGCCCGAGCGCGAACTTCGACGCGTTCAGCAGCTTGGTGGCCAGCCGCCGTCCGACCTTGATCTGGGCCGGGTCGAAGGCCAGGTCCATACCCGGCCTGCCGTTGGCCGCCCAGTAGCGGACCGCGTCGGAGCCGTGCTGCTCCAGCAGCGCCAGCGGGGTGACGACGTTCCCCTTGGACTTGGACATCTTCTTCCGGTCGGGGTCGAGGATCCAGCCGGAGAGCACCGTGTCCCGCCAGGGCAGCACCCCGTGCTCCAGATGTGAGCGGAGGACCGAGGAGAACAGCCAGGTGCGGATGATCTCCTGCCCCTGCGGCCGGAGGTCCATCGGGAAGACGCTCGCGAACAGCTCCGGATCGGTCTCCCAGCCGCCGGCGATCTGCGGGGTCAGCGACGAGGTGGCCCAGGTGTCGAGCACGTCCGGGTCGCCGACGAAGCCGCCCGGCAGCCCACGTCGGGACTCCTCGAACCCGGGCGGGGCGTCGCTGGACGGGTCGACCGGCAGCGCGGACTCCTCCGGCGTGAGAGGCTGGGACCAGTCCGGCTCGCCAGCGTCGTCGAGCCGGTACCACACCGGCACCGGCACGCCGAAGAACCGCTGCCGGCTGACCAGCCAGTCACCGTTCAGGCCGCCCACCCAGTGCTCGTAGCGGTGCCGCATGTGCTCCGGCACCCAGCGCAGCTCCCCGCCCCGGGCCAGCAGCTCGTCGCGCAGCCCCTCGTCGCGCCCGCCGTTGCGCAGGTACCACTGCCGGGTCGAGACGATCTCCAGCGGCCGGTCGCCGCGTTCGTAGAACTTCACCGGGTGGGTGATCGGTCGCGGCTCGCCCACCAGGTCGCCGGCGTCGGCCAGCAGCTCCACCAGCGCCCGCCGGGCGCCGTTGACGCTCTGCCCGGCCAGCGCCGCGTAGGGACCCGCGGGCACCCCGGCCGGCGCCTCCGGCAGCAGCCGACCCTCCCGGCCGATCACCACCCGGGTGTCCAGGCGCAGCTCCCGCCACCAGGTCACGTCGGTCAGGTCGCCGAACGTGCAGACCATCGCGACGCCCGTGCCCTTGGCCGGGTCCGCCAGCGGGTGCGCCCGCACCGGCACCTCCACCCCGAAGACCGGCGTACGCGCGGTGCCGCCGACCAGGTCGGCGTACCGCTCGTCGTCGGGGTGGCAGACCAGCGCCACGCAGGCCGGCAGCAGCTCCGGGCGGGTGGTGTCGACGAGCACCTCGCGCCCGCCCGCCCCGGCGAACCGCAGCCGGTGGTACGCCCCGGGCCGCTCCCGGTCCTCCAGCTCCGCCTGGGCGACGGCGGTGGCGAAGCCGACGTCCCAGAGCGTCGGGGCCTCCGCCTGGTACGCCTCGCCCCGGGCCAGGTTCCGCAGGAACGCCCGCTGCGACGCCGCCCGGGCCACCCGGCCGATCGTGGTGTAGGTCAGCGACCAGTCCACGGACAGCCCGAGCCGCCGCCAGAGCGCCTCGAAGGCCTGCTCGTCGACGTTCGTCAGCCGCTCGCACAGCTCGATGAAGTTGCGCCGGGCGATCGGGGCCGGGTCGCGGCGGGCCGCCTCGCTGACCGGGGTCCCGGGGGCCTGCCAGCCCGGGTCGTACGGCAGCGCGGGGTCGCAGCGCACGCCGTAGACGTTCTGCACCCGGCGCTCGGTCGGCAGGCCGTTGTCGTCCCAGCCCATCGGGTAGAAGACCGTGCGACCGCGCATCCGCTGGAACCGGGCCACGATGTCGGTGTGGGTGTACGAGAAGACGTGTCCCATGTGCAGCTCGCCGGATACGGTCGGCGGCGGGGTGTCGATCGCGTACACGCCGGCCCGCTTCTTCGAGCGGTCGAACGCGTACGTGCCCTCCTCGTGCCAGCGGCGCGCCCAGGTCTCTTCGAGCCCGTCCAGGGTCGGACGCTCGGGGACGTCGGCGCGGGCCGTCCTCGCCGTATCAGTCATCCGCCGATGGTAGGTGCCGGCCAAGGGCCGGGCCACGGGTTAACCGGCGTGCCACGATGTCGTGCCGACACGCCCCGGCCGGCGGGTCAGCGGATGGCCGGCCGGGTCAACGGGGGGACCGGGCCCTGGGTGGCCATCCGGAGCCGCAGGGTCCCGTCGGTGCGGGCGTTCGCCCGATCGAGGATCGTGGAGACCGGGGCGTAGGAGTTGCGCTCGTTCGGGTTGGTGCAGGGGCCCTGTCCCGGGTCGCCGTGCGACAGGATGCCCAGCGCCTTGCCGTCGGCCTCGGTGAAGAGCGGGCCGCCGCTGTCGCCCGGGCGGGCGCAGATGCGCACGTCGATGCCGCCGCTGGTCTTGCCGATGATCTCCCCGCAGCGGGTGCCGGGCACGTAACCGGCGCCCGCGCCCGAGTCGACGTACTGCTCGCCGGCCTTCGGGGTGTACGCCGCTCCGGTGGCGCAGACCACCCAGCCGGTCTGGATCGCGCTCCACGGCACGTGCCCGGTGATCGCCACGTCGCGGCTGCCCCGGGTGGCGCATCCGGTGCTGTCCGGCACGCACCAGTAGTTGACCAGGCTGGGCACCTGCGTGGCCCCCGCCGGGTACGCCCACAGCCCGATCGCGCCGGCCTGGTACGGCATGATCGCGTAGTCGTACGGGTATGCGTTCTCGGCCAGCCCCGGCCTCGACGACTCGACGTTCACCGGCACCTTCGGGCCGAGGAACTGGTGCCAGGTGCGGTCCACCAACTGGTGCCGCCCCCCGACGACACAGTGCCCCGCCGTCAGCACGTACGGGTCGCGCAGCCCGCCGACCACGTTGAAGCCCGTCGTGCAGCCGCCCACGGTGTCGTCGTCGCGCGGCACGTCCAGCCGGATCCCGCCGCGCATGGGCGCCTGCGCGCAGTAGCGCGGGTCGCAGGCCTTCTGCACCACGGTCCCGGCGATCCGGGCCTGCGCGCGGGTCGGCACCCCGGCGGCGCGCAGCGCCCCGGCCAACCGGGGGTCGTCGGCGGCGATCCGGTCGCCGGTCAGCACGACGACCTCGTTGGCCCGCTCGTCCACCAGCACGTCGGCGCCGACCGTGGCGTCGAGCGTGCTGGCCAGCCGGGTCGCCGCCTCGGTGAGCTGCCGCAGCGGGTGGCGCACCGGCACCACCCGCACGCGTGCCGCGTCCGGCATGCCGGCCAGCGCCGCCCGGACCGGTTCGACGCCGGTGGCGGCGACGGTCAGCACGCCGCCGGCGGCCTGGTCCAGCCACATCCCGCCGTACGCGGCGGGAAACTCCGTGGCGAGCCGGGCGGCCAGCGGCGCGGACAGCTCCTGGAGGGCGAGCCGCCGGGCCGCCTCGTCGGCGTCGATCCGGTAGCGGTCGCGCAGGTAGGAGACCGAGGCGGGGCTGCCGGCGGCGACCTCGGCGGCCGGCCGGGCCCGGAGGGTCGCCGCCGCGCCCGGCGTGGCGCCGCCTCCGGGGCGGCTGCCGCGCCCGCTGTCGGCGCGGACCTGCGCGCCCGTCGGGGCGGCGTCGTCGCCCGGGGACGCCGGGATCCTCTCGGCGGTGAGCGTGGCCGGTGTCCGGCCGGCGTCGCCGAACGGCATCCCGGCGACCGCCGTCGCACCCAGCGCGCAGGCGGTGACCACTCCGGCCACCATCACTCTTCGTCCGAACCGCACTTCGCAACCTCCCCCGTCGCGCCGTCGGGACGACCCGGTGGACCGCTCCGTTCGGCGCGGTGAGTCTAGTGGCATCCACGATCATCGTGGGGGCTGGTGAAAGGAAGGGCCCCTTGTTAACGCATAGCGTTAACAAGGGGCCCTTCCTTTCACTACGGGCGGTGCGGGCTTCCGCGGCTCACGCGAGGGAGTCGCGCCACTGCCGGTGCAGGGCTGCATACCGGCCACCGGTGGCGGCGAGGCGCCCGGGTGGACCGTCCTCGACGATCCGGCCGCCGTCGAGCACCAGCACGCGGTCGGCGGTCTCCACCGTGGAGAGCCGGTGCGCGATCACCAGGGCGGTGCGGTCGGCCAGGATGGTGCCGAGGGCGTGCTGCACCAGCCGCTCGGTGGGCACGTCCAGCGACGAGGTGGCCTCGTCCAGGATCAGCACCGTCGGGTCGGCCAGGAACGCCCGGGCGAACGCGACCAGCTGCCGCTGCCCGGCGGAGAGCCGGCCGCCGCGCCGGTGTACCTCGGTGGCGTACCCGTCGGGGAGGGCGGAGATGAAGTCGTGCGCGCCGATCGCCCGCGCGGCGGCCTGCACGGCGGCGTCGTCGGCGCCGGGACGGCCGAACCGGATGTTCTCCGCGACCGTGCCGCCGAACAGGTGGGTCTCCTGGGTCACCAGCACCACCGCGCGCCGCAGCTCCGCGTCGGCGACCTCGCGCAGGTCGACCCCGTCGAGGGTGACCGCCCCCGACACCGGGTCGTGGAACCGGGCGAGCAGCTTCGCGACTGTCGACTTGCCTGCGCCGGTCGGCCCGACCAGGGCCACGGTCTGCCCGGCCGGGACGGCGAGGTCCAGCCCGGCGATGATCGGCGCGTCCGGCCGGTAGCCGAAGGTGACCGCCCGGAAGGCGACCGCCCCGCGGCCCGGCCCGGCGGGCAGCGGCACGGGTCGGGCCGGTTCGGCCACCGAGGGGCGCTCGTCGAGCACCCCGGCGAGCTTCTCCAGCGCCGCGGTGGCCGACTGGAGCGAGTTGTAGAACTGGCTCAGCTCCTGCATCGGTTCGAAGAACCGCCGCAGATAGAGCAGGAACGCCGCCAGCACCCCGATCCCGGTCGCCCCGTGCAGCACCCGCCAGCCGCCGTAGCAGAGCACCACCGCGACGGTGACGTTGCCGATCACCTTGATCCCCGGTGAGTACGTCGCCATCAGCCGGAACGCGTCCAGGCTGGCCCGCCGGTAGTCGTCGCTGACCGCCACGAAGATCCGCTGGTTGCGCGGCTCCCGGCGGAACGCCTGCACGGCCCGGATGCCGCGCATCGACTCGACGAAGTGGACGATGACCAGGGCCACCGTCTCCCGGGTGCGCCGCCAGGCGTCCGCCGAAGCCCGCGCGAACCAGCGGGTCAGCCAGATCAGGAACGGGAACGCGAGCAGGGTCACCGCGGCCAGCGGCAGGTCCAGCCAGAGCAGGATGCCGGCGACCGACAGGATCGACAGCACGGCCAGCACCAGGCCGTCGATGCCGCCGCCGGCCAGTTCGCCGATCGAGTCCAGGTCGCTGGTGAGCCGGGACACCATCCGGCCGGAGGTGTACCGCTCGTGGAACGCCACCGACAGGCGCAGGAAGTGCGCGTACACCCGCTGGCGGAGGTCGAGCAGGACGGCCTGGCCGATCCCCGCGGAGAGGGTGAGGAAACCTCGGCGGGCGGTGTACTCGACGACGGTGGCGGCGGCGAACGCGGCGGCGACGGCCAGCAGCGGGCCGGGCGCGCCGGCCCGCAGCGGCGCGATCGCCCGGTCGATGCCGAGCATCACCAGGTACGGCCCGGCCATGGCGGCGGCGTTCTGGCCGAGCAGCAGCGCGACGGCCAGCCCGAGCCGGCGCCGGTGCGGGCGCAGCAGGTCGCGCAGCAGCACCCGGCTCCGGGCCCGGAGCCGGGCCACCGCCTCGGGCGCGGTGTCCTCGGCGCGGCTGCGGTCGGCGTCGGGGTCGGTGGCGATGCCGCGCCACCGGGTGAGGCCCGTCCCGTCCGGATGGGCGGCCCCGCCGGTCACGAACGCACCAGGCCGCGACCCGGTGGTGCGGGGGTCGGCTCGGCGGAGAGCACCGCGCGGTACGCCGGCACGTCGGCGAGCAGGTCGCAGTGCCGCCCGACGGCGGTGATCCGGCCGTCCTCCAGCAGCGCCACCCGGTCGGCGAGGGCGATCGTGGAGGGCCGGTGCACGACCAGCAGCGCGGTGGTGGTGCGGAGCACCCGCTTCAACGCGGTCTCCACCAGCGCCTCGGTGTGCACGTCGAGGGCCGACAGCGGGTCGTCCAGCACGAGCAGCGCCGGCCGGCCGAGCACCGCCCGGGCCAGCGCCAGCCGCTGCCGCTGCCCGCCGGAGAGCGTCAGCCCCTGCTCACCCACCCGGGTGGCCAGCCCCCACGGCAGCTCGTACGCGAAGTCGGCCTGGGCGAGGGTGAGCGCGGCCCGGACCTCGTCCTCCCCGGCCTCCGGCCGGCCGAGGGTGAGGTTCTCCCAGACCGACATGGAGAACAGCGTCGGTTCCTCGAAGGCCACCCCGACCAGCCGGCGCAGGGCGGACAGCCGAAGCTCCCGCAGGTCGCGCCCGTCCAGGGTGATCCGCCCGCCGGTCACCTCGTGCAGCCGGGGCACCAGGGAGAGCAGGGTGCTCTTGCCGCAGCCGGTCGCCCCGACCAGGGCCACGGTCTCGCCCGGCTCGACGGTCAGGTCGACCTCCCGCAGCACCGGCGCCGCGCCGCCCGGGTAGCGGAACGAGACCCGCTCGAAGCGGAGCCGGCCGCGCACCTCGGCGCGGCTCAGGGCGACCGCGCCGGGCGCGTCCACGATGGCCGGCGGGCTGTCCAGCACCTCCAGCACCCGGTCGGCGGCGGTCGCGGCCTCCTGGCCGTTGGCGATGATCCAGCCCAGCGACTGCACCGGCCAGATCAGCATGAGCTGGAGGCTGACGAACGCGACCAGCTCGCCGATGGTCAGCACCCCGCCCGCGGCGGCCGCCGCGCCGGCGACCAGCACCGCGCCGAGGGTCAGGTTGGGCACCAGGTCGAGCAGGGCGGAGGTACGGGCCAGCAGCCGGCCCTTGCCGACCCCGGTGTCGTGCAGCGCCCGCGCCCCGGCCGCGAACCGGGCGGCCAGTTCGGGCCCCCGCCCGTACGCCCGCATCGTGTGCAGTCCCTGCGCGGTCTCCTCGACCAGCGTGGCCACGTCGCCCTGCTGGTCCTGCATCCGCCGGGAGGCCGCGTGGTAGTGCCGGGCGAAGCGGCGGCTGATCAGGAACAGTGGCACCGCGCTGGCCGCCACCAGCAGCCCCAGCGCGGGGTGCAGCCGGATCAGCAGCGCCACCACGACCAGGTAGGTCACCAGGTTGAGGACCAGGAAGAACAGGCCGAAGGAGAGGAACCGGCGCAGCACCGACAGGTCGCTGGTGATCCGGGAGAGCAACTGGCCGGACTGCCAGCGGTCGTGGAAGCTGGCCGGCAGCCGTTGCAGGTGCGCGTAGACGTCCTCGCGGATCGCCGCCTCGATCCGCATCGAGGACGACGACTGCACCCAGCGCCGGATGAAGATCAGCAGCGCTTCGACCAGGCCGAGCAGCAGCGCCAGCCCGGCCAGCCGGAACAGCCCGGCCGGGTCCTGCCGGGCGACCGGGCCGTCCACCACCCGCTGCGCGACAAGCGGTACGGCGATGCCCGCCCCGGTGCCGGCGAGCCCGGCGAGCAGCAGCCAGCCGAACTCGGCCGCGTGGGGGCGCAGGTAGTGACGCAGTCGCCAGAGGTTGTGCGGCGGACGGCGGCCGGCCTCCACCCGGGAAGCCGGGTTGCCGTCGCTGTCCGGAGGCACTACCCGACGGTAGACCTCAACGGGGGCGGCGCAGGTGTCGGCTTGTCGTCATCGCCGCTCATGACCGAGAAGCCACTTCTTCACGTCCAGCCCCCAGCGGTAGCCGCCGAGCGTCCCGTCGGTGCGCAGCACCCGGTGGCAGGGGACGAAGAGGGCGGCCGCGTTGCGGGCGCAGGCCGCCGCGGCGGCGCGTACGGCGGCGGGGCGGCCGGCCAGCCCGGCGAACCCGGTGTAGGTGACCGGATCACCTGGCTTCACCTCGCGCAGCACCTGCCAGGCGTGCGCCATGAAGACGCCCCCGGTGTGCTGGCGTACCGGCACGGTGTCGATCGCGGTCAGCTCGCCGGCCAGGTAGGACGCCACGGCGGCGGAGACCGGGCCGAGGTCGGCGCGGTGCCGCAGCGGCGCCCGCAGGGTCGGGTGCACGAGGGGGAGCAGGTTCTCCGGGTCGCCGGTGAAGCCCGCCGCCCGCACGTCGCCGTCCGGGCCGGCCACGATGCTGAGCGGTCCGGCGGGGGTGCCGATGACGGTGCTGTCGTTCATGCTCATGCTGCTCTCCAGAGTCGGATCACCGCGTACGAGCGCCAGGGGCGCCAGCGGTCGGCGTACGCGTCGAGGGTCTTCGAGTCGTCGGCCAGGCCGAGGGCGGCGGCGCCCCGGCGCACGGCGAGGTCGGTGGGGAGGAAGACGTCCGGGTCGCCGAGGGCGCGCATCGCGACGTAGCCGGCGGTCCACGGCCCGATCCCGGGCAGCGCCAGCAGCCGCCGGACGGTCTCCTCCCGGTCCCCGCCGGGGGCCAGGTCGAGCGCCTCGTCGGCGACGGCCCGCGCCAGGGCACGGATCGTCTCCCGCCGGCCGGCCGGCATCCCGAACACCTCGTCCGGCACGTCGAGCACCTCCTCGGCGGTGGGGAACCCCCGCAGCCAGGCGGGCTGCTCCGGTTGGTCGAGGGCTTCGTCACCCGGGGGGCGTTCCCCGGAATCCTCCGCCGCCCGGTCGAGGTGCGGACGGGACAGGTGGGTCAGCAGGCGGGTGAGGGTGGTGCGGGCCGACCGGACGGAGACCTGCTGGCCGACGATCGCGCGCAGGGCCATCTCGAAGCCGTCGACCGAGCGGGGGACCCGGACCCCCGGCTCGGCGGCGACCGCCCCGGCCAGCGCCGGGTCGGCGGCGAGGACGCCGTCGACGGCGGTCGGATCGGCGTCGAGGTCGAGCAGGCGGCGGCAGCGGGCCACGGCGGGGGCGAGGTCGCGCATGTCGGTCAGCCGCAGCGTCGCCGTCACGTGCCCGTCCGCCGGGGTCAGGGCCGCCTCGCCCGGGCCGTGCGGCAGCCGCAGGCCCCGGCGGTACGTCCCGTCGCGCACCTCCTCGACGCCGGGCAGCGCGCGCAACGCCAGGAAGTCCAGCAGCGCCGCCGCGTGCAGCGGCGGGCGGTACGCGAGCCGCAGCGTGATCGTGCCCGCCCCACCCGGCGCCGGGCGCCGGTTGCCTGCGGTACGCAGCTCGGACGGCGCCGTTCCGAACACCTCGCGGACCGTGTCGTTGAACTGCCGGACGCTGCCGAACCCGGCGGCGAACGCGATCTCCGCCATGCCCAGGCCGGTGGTCTCGATCAGGGTGCGGGCGGTCTGCGCCCGCTGCGCCCGGGCCAGGGCCAGGGGACCGGCGCCCAGTTCCGCCCGCAGCATCCGGTGCAGGTGCCGTTCGGTGTAGCCGAGCCGGGTGGCCAGTCCCGGGATGCCGTGCCGGTCGACCACCCCGTCGGCGATCAGCCGCATGGCCCGGCCGACCACGTCCGCCCGGACGTCCCACTGCGGGGAGCCGGGGGCGGCGTCCGGCCGGCAGCGCCGGCAGGCCCGCAGCCCGGCACCCTGGGCGGCGGCGGCCGAGGGGAAGAACCGGACGTTCTGCCGTTTCGGCGTCATCGCCGGGCAGGACGGCCGGCAGTAGATCCCGGTCGAGGTCACGCCGGTGTAGAACCAGCCGTCGAACCGCTGGTCACGGCTGTCGACGGCCCGGTAGCACCGCTCGAAGTCCAACTCCACGTCACCGATGATGCCCCTGCCCGGCGGCTCCGGCTCGCGGAAATCGGACGTGGCCGTGCGGGTGGCGGCAGGGCCACCGCACGGCCACGTCGGCGCGTGTCAGCGGATGCTCGTGGCCGCGGGTGGTGGCGCGGGGTGGGTGGGGGTGGGCGGCGCCGTGGGGTAAGGGGGCGGCGGTGTGGTGGGGGCAGGGGACGGCGGCGCCGTGGGGTAAGGGGGCGGCGGTGCGGTGGGGGCAGGGGTGGGCGGCGCCGTGGGGTAGGGCGGTTGGTCGGCGGTGCCGCTGGGGCTGGGCGGGGCTGTCGGGGCGGCCGGACGGGCCGGCGGGGCGTCCGAGCGTGCCCCGGCGACCGCGAACGGGGCGGCGATCAGGACGGCCGCGACGACGCCCACGACGCCGGTCACCGCGGTGGTGCGGCGGCGGGCGCGGAGTCGCCGTTCCGCCGGGTTCAACTGGTCCTGCACGACTGGTGCCTCCTCGGCGAGATCGGAGAGGGTGGCGCGGATGAGGTGTTCGAGTGGATCGGTCACTGCCGTACCTCCAGGAACTCGACGTCCGGCAGGAGTTGGCGCAGCCGGGTGACCGCGCGGTGGGTGCGGCTCCGTACGGTGCCGACGGAGCAGCCCAACAGCTCGGCGACCTGGGACTCGGTGAGGTCCTCGTAGTAGCGCAGGACCAGCACCGTGCGCTGCGCCGGCGGTAGTCGCCGCAGCGCCGTGCGCATCGCGAGACGTACGTCCGTGCCGTCGCTCGGATCCGGATCCGCCGGCTCGGCCGCGGTGGTGAGCTGTGTCTCCCCGCGGCGGCCCCACCGTCGCCACCAGCTCACCCGCTCCCGGTACATGACCGTGCGCAGGTAGCCCTCCGGATCCGCGTGCCGGATCCTGCGCCACCGCGGGATCGTCCTTGCCAGAGCCGACTGGAAGAGATCCTCGGCGGCGCTGCGGTCCCCGGTGAGCAGGTACGCGACCCGCATCAACGCCGGGGTCCGGCTGGCCACGAACTCGGCCAGCCGGGCCCGATCGTCCTCGTCCACTTGCGCACCCCCGTTGTTCTGTCACCGGTACAGACGCTCCGGGCGGTGCCGAGCTATCCGTGATCCGGGGGAGTCTCCGGCGCGGGAAAGTGTCGGTTGTGGTCGGTACGGTCCGGCCACCAACTCAAGAAGGGGTGCGGTGATGGCGAGCCTGGCGGGTCGGGGAGCGGCGTCGACACGGGACGAGCACCCCGCGCTGGACGGCGTGGTGGTGCAGGGCTTCTACGACCGGATGCGCGCGGTCGCCCCGGCCGCCGTCGGCGCGATCGAACGGGACCGCGCCGGCGATCCGGGGCGGGCGTTCGGTGACACCGCCTGCGGCCGGCTCGTGCGCTCGCTCGACGCCGACGGCCTCCGCGCGCTCGGCATGTGGGTGCACCACTGGTGCATGCGCTTCTACGACGACGACACCCGGGTGGCGCTGCGTCTGGTGCGCGAGATCGCCGGCCGCGCCGGCCTGGGCTGGACGGCCGACGAGGCGCGCTGGATGCTCCGTGAGTCGTACGCCGCCGGTCCCGCCGCCGAGGCCCGCTTCACCCTGCCGCTGGCCGCCGCGGGGGAGCTGGCTCCCGGCACCCTGCGCATCGAGCCGGTCGTCCCGCGCCAGCGCGGGCCCCGCGACTGACCCACCGGCCGGGCCGCCGCCGTGGCCGGCAGTTGCCCCACCACGGTGGCGCCGACCGCCACGGCGAAGCCGGCGAGCTGCCAGCCGGTCATCGCCTGCCCGAGCACGGCCCAACCGAGCGCGGCGGCCGTCAGCGGGCTGAGCGCGCCGAGCAGGGAGACCTGGGTGACCGGCAGCCGGGCCGCGCCCCGGAACCACAGCGCGTACGCCAGCGCCGTCCCGGCCAGGGCCAGCCACGCGTAGCCGGCCAGCGCCGGCGGGTCCGGCACGGGCGGCGCCCCCTCGACCAGCAGGGCCGCCGGTGTCACCAGCAGCCCGCCGGCGGTGAGCTGCCAGCCGGTGGCGGTCAGCGTGCCGACGTCCGGTGGGCGCCCCCAGCGCCGGGTCAGCACCAGGCCGGCGCCCATGGCGGCGGTGGCGGCGAGCCCCGCGGCGATTCCGGCCGGGTCGAGCCCGGCGTGGGGGCGCAGCACGACCAGGGCGACGCCGGCCAGCGCCGCGAGCGCGGCGGCGAGCGCCCGGGGGTGTGGGCGTTCGTGGAGCACGAGCACCGTCAGCCCCGCCACCAGCAGCGGCCCGGTGGCGCCGAGTACGGCGGCGGTGCCGCCCGGCAGGTGGTAGGCGGCGAAGAAGAGCAGCGGGAAGAACGCCCCGATGTTCAGTGCACCGAGGACGGCCGCGCGCCACCACCAGGCGCCGTGGGGGAGGCGCCTGGTCAGCGCGAGCAGCAGCAGGCCGGCGGGGAGGGCCCGGATCGCGCCGGACCAGAACGGCCGGTCGGGCGGCAGCAGCTCGCTGGTGACCAGGTAGGTGGTGCCCCACATGGCCGGCGCGGCGGCGGTGAGCAGGATGTCGACCCGGCGTCGGTGCACGGCTCCCTCTTCCTCTCGATGCTAACTATCTTAGCGCTAAGCTACTTTGCGGCGAGTCAAAGTGGGAGTGCGAGGTGCGGCACAATCCGGGAGTGACCGAGCGGGACGAGGTCGACGGCATCGTCGAGCAGTGGCAGCGGGAGCGGCCGGGGATGGGCCCTGAGCCGATGGCGGTCTTCGGCCGGATCTACCGGTTGGCCCGCCTCGTCGGCGACGAACAGGAGCGCGTCTACGCCCGCTGGTCCATCAGCCGGGGCGAGTTCGACGTGCTCGCCGCGCTCCGCCGCGCCGGGGCCCCCTACACGCTGGCGCCGAAGGCGCTCACCGCCTCGCTGATGCTCACCTCAGGTGGGATGACGGGCCGGCTCGACCGGCTGGAACGCGCCGGGCTGGTCCGCCGTTCGCCCGACCCGGCCGACCGGCGCGGGCTCCAGGTCACCCTCACCGCCGCCGGCCGCGAACTGGTCGAGGAGGCCGCCGAGGCGGGGCTGGCCGTCCAGCGCCGGCTGCTCGACACGCTGCCCGCCGGGGACCAGCAGCGGCTCGCCGACCTGCTGCGTACGCTGCTCGGCGCGGTGACCGACAGCGGGCGGTGAGTCCGGCAAGCGGGTGGCCAGCGCCCGGCGGTGGGCCTCGGGCAGGATGGGCATCGCCGACCCCGACGGAAGGACGACCGTGCCCGCCAGTGAACCGACCATCCTCGCCACCAGCATGGGCATCTACGCGCCGCGCCGGGAGGGGGCGGCCCGGCGGGTCAACCCCGTCTTCGACCTCGCCGCCGAGCTGGCCGACGCCGGGCCGGAGCCGAGGATCTGCTTCCTCAACCAGGCCGAGGGGGACCAGCCGGCCACGATCGCCCGGGTCTACGAGGCGTTCGCCGGCAGCCGGTTCCGGATGACGCACCTGGCGCTGTTCCCGATGCCCAACATCGACGACGTCCGCGCCCACCTGCTGGCCCAGGACGTGGTCTGGGTGGGCGGCGGCAGCGTCGCCAACCTCTGCGCGGTCTGGCGGGTGCACGGCCTCGGCGAGATCCTGCGCGAGTGCTGGGAGGCCGGCGTGGTGCTCGGCGGCGTCTCCGCCGGCTCGATCTGCTGGCACACCGGCGGGGCCACCGACAGCTTCGGCACCACGCTGCGCGGCTTCACCGACGGGCTGGGCTGGCTGCCCTACGGCAACGGCGTGCACTACGACAGCGAGGAGCAGCGCCGGCCGCTGATGCACCGGCTGGTCGGCGAGGGCACGCTGCCGACCGCGCACTGCACCGACGACGGCACCGGCCTGCTCTACCGTGGCGAGCGGCTGGTCGAGGCCGTCGCGGACCGCGAGGGCCCCTCGGCGTACGAGGTCAGCCGCGCCCCGGACGGCAGCGTGCGGGAAACCCCGATCGGCCCCCGCCTGCTCGGCTGAGCCGCCGGGCCGCCGGGCCGCGTGGCCCTGCGGGGCCGATCTTGGTACGGGAGCGCCCCTTGGGGGGCCGTCTCGTACCAAGATCGGCTAAACGCGGCGGCCTGCCTTACCGAGGGCGTGGGGCATCGGCGTAAGCTGGCTCGTCGTGAGTCTCACCATCGGCATCGTCGGCCTGCCCAACGTCGGCAAGAGCACCCTGTTCAACGCGCTGACCAAGAACGACGTGCTCGCGGCGAACTACCCGTTCGCCACCATCGAGCCCAACGTCGGCGTCGTCGGGCTGCCGGACGATCGGCTGCACAAGCTCGCCGAGATCTTCACCTCGCAGAAGGTGCTGCCCGCGCCGGTGTCGTTCGTCGACATCGCCGGCCTGGTGCGCGGCGCCTCCAAGGGGCAGGGCCGGGGCAACGCGTTCCTGGCCAACATCCGCGACGCCTCGGCGATCTGCCAGGTCGTCCGGGCCTTCTCCGACCCCAACGTGGTGCACGTCGACGGCAAGGTCTCCCCGGCCGACGACATCGAGACGATCAACACCGAGCTGATCCTGGCCGACCTGCAGACCCTGGAGAAGGCGGTGCCGCGGCTGGAGAAGGAGGCCAAGCTCCGCAAGGACCGGGCCGCCGCCGTGACCGCCGCCAAGCAGGCCGTCGAGCTGCTCGACACCGGCGTCACCCTCTACGCGGGCGCCAAGGACGCGGGCATCGAGCTGGAGCACCTGCGCGAGCTGCACCTGCTCACCACCAAGCCCTTCCTCTACGTCTTCAACGTCGACGAGGCCGAGCTGGGCAACGCCGAGTTCCTCGACGAGCTGCGTGCCCTGGTCGCCCCGGCCGAGGCCGTCTTCATGGACGCCAAGATCGAATCCGAGCTGGTGGACCTGCCCGAGGAGGAGGCCCGCGAGCTGCTGGAGTCGATCGGGCAGAACGAGCCCGGCCTGGACCAGCTCGTCCGGGTCGGGTTCCGCACGCTCGGGCTCCAGACGTACCTGACCGCCGGCCCCAAGGAGGCGCGGGCCTGGACCGTCCCGGTGGGCGCGACCGCGCCGGAGGCCGCCGGGGTCATCCACTCCGACTTCCAACGCGGCTTCATCAAGGCTGAGGTGGTCTCCTACGGCGACCTGGTCGCGGCCGGATCGATGGCGGCGGCCAAGGCCGCCGGCAAGGTCCGGATCGAGGGCAAGGAGTACGTCATGCAGGACGGCGACGTCGTGGAATTCAGATTCAATGTCTGATTTCCGTTCGACGTCTGCCGCCTGGGCTCCGCCTTACGACGCTTGACGTGACGGCTGACCCGCATTTTCCGATCGACTCCTGGATCGAGGCGGGGAGCGAGAGCGCCGATGGCGGTGAGATCGTCGTGATTCTGCCGGACGGGATGGAGACGACGGAGGGTAGGCGGAGCCTGGTGGTCGCCTCGGCTGACGCGGATCGGGCCCGCTACCTCCATGACCGCCAATGGCTCGACCATGCGATCCACGAGCTTCCGGCAGGTGTGCTCTGGGGACCCGACGGCGCGACGCCCGCACAGTGCGCCGAGATGCTGGACGGCCTGAGCGAGTTTGCTCGTGTCTGCGCTCGCCTCGGACTCGATGACCACGCACAGTTCATCGAGGCCTGCCGGTGGCACTTCGACCACTACCCGCACTACCTGGGTCGCCGTCAGCACTTCGTGGACTATGAGACATACATACGGGACCGACGCGGACCGTTGCGAATCTCGTCTCCCCTCGCCCCGGACTGGCTAAGGCGTCGCTGACCAGTAGCGCCTGATGTTGCTCGCCAACCGAATCCGGAACGTTGTTGTCACGCTCCGAATCGTCGGCTGCGGGCCGAATAGGAGCGCGCACCAGCCCAATACCTCGTGGATGTGTTCCGCGCCGTATCGGTGGCCCACCCGAGGGTCAGCGAAGCCCGCCTGCCTGGCCCACCGGCGGTTCCCGTCAATCACCATTGCCACATGCCGTGGCAGCGACGCGCCGGCCAGCTGCGTGCGGAGCCGGTAGACGGCACGGCGCACGGGACGCATCATGATCGAATCAAATCACCCCGGTGGCGCTGACGTTGGCCCGCCTGCCCGCGGCCGAGGCGGACTGTCGACAGCAAGGAGCCAGAACAGAGACAGCTACCGGCGGCCGGAGTCGACAATTGCCCGAGGTCGCATACGCGAATGGAACTCGCCGGACACAGCGGCCAGAACTCACAAGCGACGGGGTCGTCGGGTGCAGACACGAGAGGCAGCGTGCCGGGACAGTCAACCGGCTCAGGGGAAGGCCCGTCGATGTTCCGCTTCGACGCTTGGAATCCACCCCGCTCCCACCGGCCACGAGGTAGTGCCGCGCTCCGGGCGCCCCGGCGGTCTGCTGCCTGCCGGCTCGGTGTGCCGCGGCCCCGCATCGATGGCAGGATCTGTTGGGTGAAGCAGGCGGGGCACCCTTGGTGGCAGGTGGCGAAGACGCCCAGGCAGGGGTTCATCCTGGGTGGCATCTGGCTCCTTGTGGCGCTGACGCACGGGTTGGCCGCCATCGGCGAGCCGATCGGTTGGCGCCTGGTCCTCGGCGGGCTGACAGCCCTTCTTGGTGCTTGTTACGTGGTGACGGCCCTGCTGCTGCGCCAACGACAGCGCTCAGGCCAGTAGCTGCTCACGCTGGCGTCGAGTCAGCCCACAGGGCGCACAGGTCACAAGCCATCGTCGAACGCCGTCAGGCAACGGTCAGCCCTGGCAGCCGGAAAAGCCGCGCCAACCGCCGCGTCGATGGCAGCTCTGCGAGGACCAGCTACCCGCGGTCGTTCTTCTCGGGCAAGGTGGCCAACGCCGCCAGGACGGCGCACGGCGCCAGACAGCCCAACAGGCCGCACAGCGGCATGGCGGCCATCCATAAGAACCCCTCCATACGGCTGGATGGTAGGCGCTTGGTCAGAGCCGTCTGCGCCGGACGCAGGTCAGGCCGTCATGCTGATGGCCCGGAGGCAGGGACTCGTCTGGCCACCCGGGCGCCGGCAGGATGATGGAGTGTCGACCGAGCCCGTCACCGCAGGCCGGATGCAGTTGGTGGACGACCTGGAGGGACTGCCCGGCAGTTCCGGCGGCTGTCTTCTCGCCCTGACGTTGGACGTTCCGGTCTGCCTTCGTTTCGGCGACGTCTGGTGGATCGAGGACGAGGTGCTCTACGTCCGGCGGGGGGACTCCCCGGCTGTGCCGCATCGAGGTCGTCTCGAATGGCGCCGGAGGTGGTAGCACGAAAGGCCGGGTCACCTCAGCCCCGCCCAGGGATCCTCCCGACGCCACAGGGTCGGCAGGTGGAGGGCGACCCCGTCCTGGTCGGCCAGCCGGGCGAGGACGCGCATGGTGACGTCGAGGTCGTCGCCCGCGAAGGGCAGGGCGCGCAGCGGGCGGTCGAGCGGGCGGAAGAAGTCGTCCCAGTGGACGAGGACCACCCGACGGGCTCCGACGGCCCGTACGGTCTCGGCCCAGTACGTGCGGATGTAGTCCTCGTCCCGCACGCCGAGTTGGCCGACGCCCAGGTAGACGACGTCGGCCCGCCGTCCGGCGAGCGTTCCTGGCCGGTAGCCGGCGCTGCCCTGGACCAGGGCGGTCCGGCCGCTCGCGTGCTCGACGAGCACGGACCAGGCCTCACCGCACCGGTAGGCGGACGCCCTGGCCGGGGGCACCACGGGTGCGGTGATCGTGCCGGGGAAGCGGTCCGGTGGGCAGTGCCCGGACTCGACGAACGTGAGGGTGAAGGCGCCCAGGGGCATCGGTTCGTGCGGCGTGACGACGTGGATCCGGTCGTCGGGGAGGCCGGCCCCTCGGCCGACATTGGCTGCGGACCGGCCACCGGCGAGCACCGCGCCGGTGCGCAGGGCGACGGTCGCGGAGTCCATGGCGTGGTCGAAGTGGGTGTGCACCGGGAGCACGGCGGCCAGCCGGCGTCCACCGTCGTCGCGGTCCAGTTCCAGCCGGGTGAGTGCGGAGTTGATGCGCGTGTCGTCGGGTGCGAGCCTGCCGAGGGCGACCCTGAGCAGGGACGGCCGGGAGAAGAAGCCGTCGGTCAGCACCGCCGTGTCGCCGTCGTCGAACAGCAGGCTGGAGACGCCGAGGAACGTGACGCCGAAGTCGGCCGTCGCGGGTGGGACGTCGAATCGGTCGGCGTAGGCGCCCAGGTCGGGGCGGCCGAGCTTGATGCGCATGGGCGTCACCTCCTGACGGGTGGTCGACCGGTCGTCGTACGGTCGCGGTCGGCGACCTCGTCCACGGTCCGGGCGATGTCGAGCATCAGGCGGTCCCAGGAGAGACGGACGTCGCGGCCGGAGAGCTCGGTGATCCGGCGTAGCCGGTGCCGCATGGTCTGCGGGTGCAGGCCGAGCCGGTCGGCCGCCTCGGTGGACGAGCCCCAGCGCAGATAGCCGCTGAGCCCTTCGCGCAGGTGCGCGTGCTTGGCCTCGGCGACGGGGCCGAGGGCCTCGGCCGCGAGTTCGGCGGGGTCGACGGACGGTTGCCCACGCAGCAGGGCCACCAGCATCGCGTCGCCCCGGTCGAGGATCGGCGAGTCGGCGAACGCCTCGTCGGGCGCGTGGTCGAGCGCGGCGGAGGCGAGGCGGAACTCCGCCGGAAGCGTGGCGGGCGTGACTCCCCGGATCACGCAGGCACGCCACTTGCGGAACGTCAGTTCGCCGGTCAGGTCCCCGACGGTGGCGGCCAGCAGCACCCCCTGGTGTCGCCGGAGTGCGTGCAGGACGTCCAGAGGCTGGCCGCTGCCGGCCGAGGCGATCGACGAGGCGAGGTCCGCGACGTCGCCCTCCGCGAAGACGGCCCCGGTGCTGTCCGGTGCGACCACGACGAGGGCGAGGGTCGCCGGGACCGCGATGCCGAGTTGGGCCGCCCGGTCAGCCAGCACGGCTGCGGAGGTCTGCCGGCCGGTCAGGAGGTCGTGGGTGAGGCCCGCGAGCATCTGCGTCCGGTTGCTGTTCAGCTGTTCGAGGGCGCCGTGGTAGCCGGCGAACAGCGACTCCGACAGCTGGTCGACGCTGGTGAGCAGCGTACGGTTCAGCGCCACCACGTCGGACAGGGCCAGCCCGCCGGCGGCCAGGTCGATGACCAGGTCACTGATCTCGACCGCGGCGACGCGGTAGGCGCGCAGCACCGCGAACAGGGGGCGACCGTCGGCGGCCCGGGCGGCTCCGATGCCCCGGAAGCGCTGGAGGTCGGCGGCGGTCAGCCTGCTGTCGTCGATCCACATCTCGATCAGCCGACGGATCGCCCACGCGGCGATGGCACGGGTCTCGGCCAGTTGGGTGGGGCTGATGGTGGCGTAGGCGGGGACCTCGCGCCGCACGGCGGCGATGACGCGTTCGTCGACCCCGCCGCCGTGCTCGACGAGTCGCCGCTGCACGGCCACCCGCTCCGGAAGGCCCATGGCGCTGTTTTATCACTGCATGACAAGGCAGATCCTCATCTGCGGCGGTTCTGGTCGTCAGCGGAGACGACGGTGAGGAGAGTGCCTGTCATGGACGCAGAGGTGATCGTTGTCGGGGCCGGCCTGGCCGGTCTGGTTGCCGCCGCCGAACTCGCGGAGGCGGGCCGCCGGGTGATCCTGCTCGACCAGGAGCCCGAGACGAACCTGGGCGGGCAGGCGTTCTGGTCCTTCGGCGGGCTGTTCCTGGTCGACTCGCCGGAGCAGCGCCGGATGGGAATCAGGGACTCGCGCGAACTCGCCCTCCAGGACTGGCTGGGCACCGCCGGGTTCGACCGGCCCGAGGACGAGTGGCCGCGCAGGTGGGCCGAGGCGTACGTGGACTTCGCCGCCGGGGAGAAACGGTCCTGGCTGCACGCCCGGGGCGTACGGTTCTTTCCGGTGGTCGGCTGGGCCGAGCGCGGCGGATACCTGGCGACCGGGCACGGCAACTCGGTCCCGCGATTCCACGTCACCTGGGGCACCGGGCCCGCGGTCGTCGCGCCGTTCGCGCACCGGGTCCGCGAGGCGGTCTCGAAGGGGCTGGTCACGCTCGCGTTCCGGCACCGCGTCGACGAGCTGGTGGTGACCGACGGGGCGGTGACCGGCGTCCGGGGTGCCGTCCTGGAGCCGAGCGACTCCGCTCGCGGAGTGGCCAGCAGCCGCACGGTGGTCGGTGACTTCGAGCTGACCGCCCAGGCCGTCCTGGTGGCCTCCGGCGGTATCGGTGCCGACCACGACCTCGTCCGGCGGAACTGGCCGGCCCGGCTCGGCACCCCACCCGAGCACATGATCACCGGGGTCCCCGCCCACGTGGACGGGCGGATGCTGCGGATCACCGAGGACGCCGGTGGCACCGTCATCAACCCCGACCGGATGTGGCACTACGTCGAGGGGGTGCAGAACTGGAACCCCGTCTGGGCCGGCCACGGCATCCGCATCCTGCCCGGGCCCTCCTCGCTGTGGTTCGACGCCACCGGCAGGCGACTGCCCGGGCCGCTCTACCCCGGCTTCGACACCCTCGGCACGCTGGCGCACCTGCGCACCACCGGGCACGACCACAGCTGGTTCGTGCTCACCCAGAAGATCATCGAGAAGGAGTTCGCCCTCTCCGGCTCCGAGCAGAACCCGGACCTCACCAACAAGTCGGTCGTGCAGACCCTCGGCCGGGTCCGCCCCGGCGCGCCCGCCCCCGTCGAGGCGTTCAAGCGGCACGGCGAGGACTTCGTCGTCGCCGACACCCTCGACGAGCTCGTCGCCGGCATGAACGCCCTGACCGGCACGCCCCTGTTGGACGTCGAGGACATCCGGCGCGAGGTCGTCGCCCGCGACCGGGAGCTGGACAACGCGTTCACCAAGGACGGCCAGATCTCCGCCATCCACAACGCCCGCAGGTACCGCGGCGACAAGCTGATCCGTACGGCGACCCCGCACAAGATCCTCGACCCGAAGGCCGGCCCACTCATCGCGGTCCGGCTGCACGTGATCACCCGCAAGACCCTCGGCGGCCTCCAGACCGACCTGTCGGGGCGGGTGCTCGGGTCCGACGCGACCCCGGTCCCCGGCCTGTACGCCGCCGGTGAGGCGAGCGGATTCGGCGGGGGCGGCGTGCACGGCTACCGCTCCCTGGAGGGCACCTTCCTCGGCGGCTGCATCTTCTCCGGCCGCCAGGCCGGCCGCGCGATCGCCCAGGCTGTCGCCTGAAGGGGAGACCGGGCGAGCCGGGCGGGCGCTGCTGAGACGGCCCGCGCCGGGGTCAGTTGCCGCGTGGGGCGTACATGATGACGGCGACCCCGACCAGGCAGATGGCCGCGCCGACCAGGTCGTAGCGGTCGGGGCGGAACTTGTCGACGACCATGCCCCACGCCAGGGAGCCGGCGACGAATACGCCGCCGTAGGCGGCCAGGATCCGGCCGAAGTTCGGGTCGGGCTGGAAGGTGGCCACGAAGCCGTAGGCGCCGAGGGCGACGACCCCGCCCGCCACCCACAACAGCCCCCGGTTCTCCCGCCAGCCCTGCCACACGAGCCAGGCCCCGCCGATCTCGGCGAGCGCGGCGAGCAGGAACAACAGGATCGAGCGGGCCACCGTCATGAGCTGGACGGTAGCGGGAGCGTCAGCCGGCTGTGGCGGCGAGGCGTCGCTCCGCGCCGCGGGGGTCACCGTGGTGCGTGACCCCGGCGGCGGGTGGTGCGCAGGTGCGGGCCGACGCCGGGCCGGCCGGTGTCACGGCGCCAGGATGATCGGGTTGCCGGCGGCCAGGGTCTTCTCCAGGCCGACCAGCGCCGAGTAGTCGCCCTTGTCGCGGGCCTCCGCGAGCTGTTCGAGGGCGTCGTAGTCGTAGGGCATGTCGGGAAGCGGGTAGACGGCGACGGGGGAGCCCTTCCGCGAGATCGAGATCGTCTCCAGCCAGTACGCCTTATTGCAAAGTTCTGGCAACTACCTAGGATTGGCAGTCGGGGGGGGATCGGGTACGCCTCCCCGCCGTGGCCGACCTGCGTCGGCAGGGCGCGCCTCCGCGCCGCGATGATCACCTGTGGAGGCGCGCCCTTCGCGTGCCGCCGGGTGACGCCGTCCGTCACCTAGCTGGGGCTGATCGATCCCGATTGGTCGGATCTCCGACCCGCCGGAGCGCCGGCGCGGCAGGCGGGTGTCGAGCGCCTACGATCTCGCCCATGATCACTCCGTCCCTCTCGCCCGATGTGTTCGCTCGTTATCCCGGGCTGGAGAACCTCGGCCGGACAGCGACGCGGCTGCACCCGCGGCCCGGGTCGGTCACGGCCGCCGGCAGCCACGTGGGCGGGCCGCTGCGGTGGCCGGCCGACGAGCCGTGGCCCACCTGCGACCTGCCGTACATGGTGCAGGAGGAGGTGCCGCTCCCGGCCGAACTGGTGGCCCGGCTGCGGGAGGCGGAGAGCCGTCGTACCCAGGCGCATGTCCTGGCCGACGGCGAGGTGGAGTTGCACGAGGAGATCGCCCGCCTGGTCGGCACGGGCTTCAGCGGCTGGGGTTCGGTCGACGGCGGTCAGGTCGTCGGCTACCGGTACGGTCCGCGATCGCACCCCGGGCCGAACCCGATGATCCCGCTGGCGCAGCTGCGCGCGGTGGACGTCCCCGACCTGCCCCGCCCCGGTGGTGCCGACCTGTTGCAGGTGCTGTGGTGCCCGTTCGAGCACACCGTGCCGCCGTGGGGGCCGACGGTGGAGCTGCGCTGGTGGCGGGAGGCGGACCTGACCGACCTCCGCGCCGAGCCGCCGCGCGGCGAGGCCGGCGCCGACGAGTACGTGCCCCGGCCGTGCCGGCTGCACCCGGAGCGGATCGTCGAGTACCCGTACCCGGACGAGTTGCCGGAGCACCTGCGGAGGCTGGTCGACAAGCACGAGGACTACCTCGACACGTTCATGGCGCCCGGCTGGAAGGTCGGCGGCTACGCCCGGTGGAGCCTCACGGACGTCCTTCCGACGCCGTGCCCCCGCTGCGCCGGCCCCACCACGCTGGCTCTCGTCATCGACTCCTCGGAGCGCGGATCCGCGCGGTGGCAGCCGAGGCGGGCGGACGGCGAGCCGGACGACGACTCGTACGAGCCGACCGAGGTGATCGTCGGCCGCTACGGCGCGCTGCGCATCTTCGTGTGCCTGAGCTGCCCGGACGCGCCGTTCCTGCTCGACCAGCAATGAGCGGGAAGCCGTAGACGAGTAGGTACGACGGGTGGGCCTTGCCGTCACATGGCGCCGACGCATACCCGGCTCGCCCCCGTTGCCTGACGCGCCGAGTGGAACACCATGGGTGTCAACGCCCGTGTTTGACACCCATGGTGTTCCACTCGCGGGCATCGGCGGGACGTGCCTCCGGTGTCGGCTGCGGGTCAGCCGGCGGCGGGGCGGGTCAGCTCGACCTGGTCGCCGGCCAGCACCTCCGTGGTGCCCTCCGGGTGGCGGATCTCCAGCACCGGCACGCCCAAACGCGGGACCTGCTCACCGCCGTACGTCTGGCTCGGGTGGTGGCGCGGTGGGCGAGCGTGCTCGCCCAGACCGACCCCGGCGAGACCACGGTCTCCGCCGAGGATGCCCAGCACCTGCGCCATCGGGTCTTCTGTGACACGCTGCTGCCCGACGGCTGGCGGTGCCTGCTCCGGGCCGACCACGACGGCTCCAGCACCCGCCGCCCGGCGAGATTCTGAAGATCGCCGGCCGCGACGTGTCCGGAGCCGGGCAGCCCGTTCGTCACCCTGGTGAGAACCCGACACCGAGGAGCGCGGCATGAAGTACCTGATGTTCGTCTGCACCGACAGCGAGCCGGACACCGACCGGGCCGACTGGCCGGACGTCGAGGCGTGGGTCGCGGAGAACGACGCCCGGGGGCGCCGCCTGACCGGCGACGCCCTGGCGGACACGACGGCGGCCACCACGGTCCGCGTCCGCAACGGGGAACTGCTCGTCTCCGACGGCCCGTTCGCCGAGACCAAGGAGGTGATCGTGGGCTTCGACCTGCTGGAGTGCGCCGACCTGGACGAGGCGATCGAGGTGGCGCGCGCCCACCCGATGGCCCGCGAGGGGCGGCTCGAACTGCGCCCGATCGTCAGCCTGCATGGCTGACGGGCCCACCGACCGGCTCGCGGTGGCCGACGCCGTCGCCACCGCGAGCACCGGGTCGTACGCCCGGATCGTCGCGTCGCTGATCCGGGTGACCGGCGACTGGACCCTGGCCGAGGACTGCGCCCAGGAGGCGTCGACGCTCGCGCTGACCCGTTGGCCGGCGGAGGGCGTGCCCGCCAACCCGGGCGGCTGGCTGATGACGGTGGCCCGCAACCGCGCCGTCGACGTGCTGCGCCGCGCCTCGGTCGAGCGGCGCAAGCTGCGCGAGCTGGCCGCCCTCGCGCTGACGGAACCGGAGCCGGAGCCCGGGCCGGCGGGGGAGGGGGAGATCGTGGACGACCGGCTGCGACTCGTCTTCACCTGCTGCCACCCCGCCCTGTCACCGGAGGCGCGGGTCGCCCTGACGTTGCGTACGGTCTGCGGGGTGTCGACCGCCGACATCGCGCGGGCCTTCCTGGTCACCGAGTCGACCATGACCCGGCGGCTGACCAGGGCAAAGGCGAAGATCGCCGCCGCCGGAATTCCCTACCGGGTGCCGACCGGCCCGGCGCTCGCCGAGCGGCTCCCCGGCGTCCTCGCCGTGCTGTACCTGCTCTTCACCCGGGGCTACGACGCCGACGGCGAGCCCGCCTTCGCCGACGAGGCGATCCGGCTGGCCCGACTGCTCGACCGGCTGATACCGGCCCAGCCCGAGGTGGCCGCCCTGCTGGCCCTCTTCCTCCTGCAGCACTCGCGGCGCGACGCCCGGCGCGACCGCGACGGCAACCTGCTCACCCTCGACCGGCAGGACCGTGCCCGTTGGGACCACGCCGCCATCGCCGAGGGCGTCGCCGTCCTCGCGCGGGTCCGGGCGGACGGCCCGTACGCCCTCCAGGCCCGGATCGCCGCCTGCCACGCCACCGCCGCGTCCGCCGAGGCCACCGACTGGGGCGTGATCGCCGGGGCGTACGACCGGCTCGCCGGCTGGCACCCGTCGCCGGTGGTCGAGCTGAACCGCGCCGTCGCGCACGGCTACGCGCACGGGCCGGCGGCGGGGCTGGCGCTGCTCGCCGCCGCCCGGGCCGGCGGGGCGCTGAACGGTTACCCGCTCGCCGTCGCCGCCGAGGCCGAGTTGACCGCCCGGCAGGGCGACCGCGAGCGGGCCGCCGCGCTGTTCCGGCGGGCCGCCGACGCGCACCACGGGGCGGAACGCCGGGCCCTGCTCGACCGCGCCGACCAGCTCAGCTGATGTGGTGCAGGATCACGTTGTGCACGTGGTGGCTCTTCTCGGCGCCCCGGAACTCCACCTCGTAGGTGTGCGTGCCGACGTGGATCGCGATCGCTCCGGTGGAGAAGAACGAACCGCCCCAGGACTTGTTGCTGACCACGCTGACGCTGGTGATCTTCGAGTACGGGATGCTGGTGATGGCGTACCGCTTGCCGACGAAGGAGCGGTCCTGGATGATGACGCGCCGGTCGGTCAGCCCGATGAAGCCGGTGCCGGTGCCGACGGCGTCGTAGACGGCGATGATCTGTTCTCCGTGGAGCAGGCCGCTCTGGATCTGCTGGAACTGCTCCTTGCGGTCGTACGTCGCGTTCGCCATGCCCTCCACGGTAGGCGGGGCGCGCCAGTCCCAAGATCATCACCGGGCGGGGGCGGGAACTCACTCCGCGAATCAGGCCGCGTTCGCGTCGGTCGCGGCCCGGACGAACTCCCGTACCCGGGCCGTGTCGTTGCTCTCCCGCCAGACGAGGCCGCGCCGGATCGGTGGCGCGTCGCGGATCGGCACGTACGCCACGTCGGGGCGCGGGTAGTAGCGGCGGGTGTGTTCGCCCACCGGCAGCACCCCCCGACCCATGGCGACCAGCGTCAACATCTCCGAGAAGGTGTTGCCCGTGGGCCCCTTGGGGACCGGCCGGCCCGACGGGGTGCGCTCGGGGGTGCGGTCGCGCTTGAACTCCGCCGAGGTCACCGCCGGGTACTGCACCACCGGGTGGTCGCCGAGCGCCTCCAGGGAGACGGAGTCCTCCCGGGTCAGCGGGTGCCCGGCGGGCACCGCGAGCAGCCGCCGTTCCTCCAGCAGCGCCGGCCCGCAGGCCATCCCGTCGAAGGGGTACGCGGCCATCAGGAGGTCGACCGAGCCGTCGAGCAGGCTCTGCCGGGAGTTGAAGAGCTGGACCTCGTGCACCTCGACCTGGCAGTCGGGGTGCCGCAGCGAGAACAGGGTGACCGCCTTGAGCAGCGGCGGCGCGGTCCACTCGCCGAGGAAGGCCACCCGCAGCCGCCCGGTGACGCCCCGCCCCGCCTCGACGGCCCGGCGTACCGCGTCGTCGATGCCGGCGACCAGCGGCGCCAGGTCGTCGGCGAGTTGCCGCCCGATCGGGGTGAGCCGCACGACCCGGCTCGTACGGGCGAACAACGGCGCGCCGACCCGGCGCTCCAGCTTCTTGACCACGTGGCTGATCCGGCCGGTGGTCACCCGCAAGCGCTCCGCCGTCCGGCCGAAGTGCAACTCCTCGGCGAGGGTCAGGAAGGTCTCCAGCTCGTGGCGTTCCAGCACGTCGCGTCCCATCGTTGAAGCTGGCTCAACGATGGTAGTGCGATCGCGTCTTGGTCGCCCTCGCCGTCCGGCGGATCGTGAGGGCATGCGAACGACGACAGTCACCGACTACCTGACCGGTCTCGACACCCCGCTGCGGGTCACGGGCTTCGACCACCTGGTGCTCAACGTCACCGACGTCGAGCGCTCCCTCGACTTCTACTGCGGCCTGCTCGGCCTGGCCCCGGTGCGGGTCGGCGAGTGGCGGGCCGGGGCCGTCCCGTTCCCCTCGGTCCGCGTCAGCCCGGAGACCATCATCGACCTCGTACGCGGGGACCGGGGCGGGTCGAACGTCGACCACTTCTGCCTGGTGGTCGAGCCGTTGGACTGGGCGGAGGTGGTCCGGTCCGGCGCCTTCACGGTGTTGGAGGGGCCGGTGGGCCGGTTCGGCGCGCGGGGGAGTGCGACGTCCCTCTACGTGCGCGACCCGGACGGCAACTCCGTGGAGCTGCGCTGGTACCCGCAGGACGTCGCGGACCTCACGGCTCGGTGACCGCGCGGTACGCGTCCTCGATCCGGGCGGCCAGCAGGACCTCGCCCTCGCTCAGCGGCGCGTTGCCGTGCCCGACCCTGATCTGGGTCTGGTCGGCCCGACGGCTGATCTCTGGGCGCAGGTGCAGCGCGTCGGCCACCACCTGCACCCGTTCGGTCAGGGCAGCGTGCTGCGTGTCGTCGATGGAAAGAGTGCGTCTGATCTGTTCACCCTCCCGGATCCAACCGGTGAGTAGGGTGAGAGCGTCGCTGAGGTAGTCCTGCTTCGCTCGGCCGCTGAACAGCGCGCGCATCACCGCACCTCCCAGACGCCGTTGCCGGCTTGTGGCCAAATCGTCGCCGTCCCGTGTCTTGTCGGTGCCCTCTAGTCTGTCGTCGTGCGGTGGGTGTGTCCACGCCCACACTTCCGGGTTCTGTTGCCCTGACGGTGGGCCACGGTACCCAAACCGCCTATTGATCTGGCACGCTGGACGCCCGTGCGGACCGAACGGGCTAATGGCGGCGGGCAGGCCGAGCGACGGGAACCCAGGGTGATCGTCGGAGCGGCGATCATCAGGGACGGCCGGGTGCTCGCGTGTGCCCGTTCCGCCCCGCCCGAGGTGGCGGGCAGGTGGGAGTTCCCCGGCGGCAAGGTGGAGCCCGGGGAGAGCGAGACCGCCGCGCTCGCCCGTGAGTGCGCCGAGGAACTCGCCGTACGCGTGGAGATCGGCGACCGGGTGGGCCGCGACGTCCGGATGGCCCACGGCCGCTCGGTGCTCAGGGTGTACACGGCCCGGCTGCTGCACGGCGACCAGCCGCAGGCCCTGGAGCACTCGGCGCTGCGCTGGCTCTCCGCCGCCGAGCTGGACAGCGTCAGCTGGCTCCCCGCGGACACACCCATCGTCGCCGCCCTCCGTCCGATCCTCGCGCCCTGAGCGGAAGCGGACACCCGGGACGAAACGGTACGGGGGCCGGCGGCATCCGCCGCGGCCCCCGTCATCGTCTGCGCTGTCAGTGCTTGTCCTGCTCCGGGTGGGCGAAGTTCAGGTGCTCCGGCGGCAGCGGGAAGGTCACGTCGTCGCCGAACGGCGACGGCGCGGCGGCCCGGTCGAAGGTGAGCTCCGTCAGCGGCAGCCTGCCGTGCTCGTCTACGGCCGCCGCGGTCGGCTTCGGCACCTCACGGTGCCAGTTGACGCCCTGCTGCGCCTGCACCTCGGCGTGCGGGTCGTGGGAGCCGCCCGCGTGCGAGTGCACGCCCCCGTGAGCCGCGCTGGCGCGCACCGCACCGCTGGCGTGTCCGCTGGTCACGATGGTCTGCGGCACCTGACCCCTCCGGAAGATCTTGCTACCAAGCCACACAAGGGGATCGTACCTGCGGTCGACGACCCGCTCCTTCATGGGGATGATCCCATTGTCAGTGATCTTGATGTGCTCGGGGCAGACCTCGGTGCAGCACTTGGTGATGTTGCAGAACCCGAGGCCCTGCTCGGCCTGCGCGTACTCCTTGCGGTCGGCCTTCGCGTCCAGCGGGTGCATGTCCAGCTCGGCCGCCCGGATGAAGTACCGGGGCCCGGAGAACGCCTGCTTGTTCTCCTCGTGGTCCCGGACGACGTGGCAGACGTTCTGGCACAGGAAGCACTCGATGCACTTGCGGAACTCCTGCGACCGTTCCACGTCGACCTGCTGCATCCGGTAGTCGCCGGGCGCCACGTCGGCCGGCGGCGCGAACGCCGGCGTCTCCCGGGCCTTCTCGTAGTTGAACGAGACGTCGGTGACCAGGTCCCGGATCACGGGGAAGGTGCGCAGCGGGGTGACCGTGACCGTCTCGTCCTCCGTGAAGGTGGACATCCGGGTCATGCAGCTCAGCCGCGGCTTACCGTTGATCTCCATCGAGCAGGAGCCGCACTTGCCGGCCTTGCAGTTCCAGCGGCAGGCCAGGTCGGGGGCATCGGTCGCCTGAAGCCGGTGGATGACGTCGAGGACCACCTCGCCCTCGTTCACCTCGACCGAGTAGTCCTGGAGGTCGCCGCCGTTCTCGTCGCCGCGCCAGATGCGGAACTGGCGCTTCGCGCCCGGCTTGCCCGGCCCCGGGGAGTTCTGCTTACCCATTCGTCAGCGCTCCTTCTCGGTCTCGACGTCGGCGAGGAGAGCGTCGAACTCGGCGAGTTCCTCGTCCGTGAGGTACTTGGCCAGCTCCGCGCGGTCGAAGAGGCCGATCAGCTCCGGGCGCATCTTCGGCAGCGGCTTGCGATCCAGGCGCACGGTCTCGCCTTCGAGAGAACAGACCAGGTTGACCCGGCGCCACGTCGGGTCCATCGCCGGGTGGTCCTCCCGGGTGTGCCCGCCGCGCGACTCCCGCCGCTCCAGCGCCGCCTTCGCGGTGCACTCCGAGACCACCAGCATGTTGCGCAGGTCGAGCGCCAGGTGCCAGCCCGGGTTGTAGCGCCGCCCGCCGCTCGCGCTGACCTTCGCCACCCGCTCCCGCAGCTCCGCCAGCCGGGCCAGCGCGTCGACCAGCTCGCCCTCCCGCCGGATGATGCCGACCAGGTCGCCCATGACCGCCTGGAGGTCCTGCTGGAGGGTGTACGGGCTCTCGCCGGTGTCCCGCTGCAACGGCGCCAGCGCCGCCTCCACCGCGGCCTCGACGGCGGCGATGCCCACCTTCGGGCGCGCGGTCAGGCTGTCGGCGTACGTGGCCGCGTGGCCGCCGGCGCGCTTGCCGAACACGAGCAGGTCGGACAGGGAGTTGCCGCCGAGCCGGTTGGAGCCGTGCATGCCACCGGACACCTCACCGGCGGCGAACAGCCCCCGCACGTGGCCGAACGCGGCCCCGCTGTCCGGGTCGACCTCGACGCCGCCCATCACGTAGTGACAGGTGGGACCGACCTCCATCGGCTCCTTGGTGATGTCGACGTCGGCCAGCTCCTTGAACTGGTGGTACATCGACGGCAGCCGGCGGCGGATCTCCTCGGCGGGCAGCCGGGAGGCGATGTCCAGGTAGACGCCGCCCGCGGGGGTGCCGCGCCCGGCCTTGACCTCGCTGTTGATCGCCCGGGCCACCTCGTCGCGGGGCAGCAGCTCCGGCGGGCGCCGGTTGTTGTCCGGGTCCTTGTACCAGCGGTCCGCCTCGGCCTCGTTGTCCGCGTACTGCTTGCGGAAGACGTCGGGGACGTAGTCGAACATGAACCGCTTGCCGTCGGAGTTCTTCAGCACGCCGCCGTCGCCGCGCACCGACTCGGTGACCAGGATGCCCTTCACCGACGGCGGCCAGACCATGCCGGTCGGGTGGAACTGGAGGAACTCCATGTTGATCAGCGTGGCGCCGGCCCGCAGCGCCAGCGCGTGCCCGTCCCCGGTGTACTCCCAGGAGTTCGAGGTCACCTTGTAGGAGCGGCCGACGCCGCCGGTCGCCAGCACCACCGCCGGCGCCTCGAAGAGGATGAACTCGCCGGACTCCCGGTAGTAGCCGAACGCCCCGGACACCCGGTCACCGTCGAGCAGCAGCTCGGTGATCGTGGTCTCGGCGAAGACCTTGATCCGGGCGTCGTACGAGCCGTGCTCCCGCTTGTCCTCCTGCTGCAGGGAGACGATCTTCTGCTGGAGGGTGCGGATCAGCTCCAGGCCGGTCCGGTCGCCGACGTGCGCCAGCCGGGGGTACTCGTGGCCACCGAAGTTGCGCTGCGAGATCTTCCCGTCCTTGGTGCGGTCGAAGAGCGCACCGTACGTCTCCAGCTCCCAGATCCGCTGCGGCGACTCCTTCGCGTGCAGCTCGGCCATCCGGAAGTTGTTGAGGAACTTGCCGCCGCGCATCGTGTCGCGGAAGTGCACCTGCCAGTTGTCCCGGCTGTTCACGTTCCCCATCGCGGCGGCGGCGCCGCCCTCGGCCATCACCGTGTGCGCCTTGCCGAAGAGCGACTTGGAGATGATCGCGGTCTTCTTGCCGGCGAGCCGGGCCTCGATCGCCGCTCGCAGGCCGGCACCGCCGGCCCCGATCACGACGACGTCGTAGTGGTGCCGTTCGATTCGGGTGGTGGTACTCGTGTCGTGGTGAGGATTCGTCATGTCAGGGGCCCTCTAGTTGATGAACCGCAGGTCGTTGAACCAGCCGGCCGCGACCGCCATGACGTAGAAGTCCGTCAGGGCCAGCGTGCCGAGGGTGATCCAGGCGAGCTGCATGTGCCGGACGTTCAGAGCCGAGACGAAGGTCCAGGCCCGGTAACGCACCGGGTGCTTGGAGAAGTGCTTGAGCCGCCCGCCGATGATGTGCCGGCACGAGTGGCAGGAGATGGTGTACGCCCACAGCATCACCACGTTCAGGAGCAGGATGATGTTGCCCAGCCCGAACCCGAAGCCCTTCGGCGAGTGGAAGGCCAGGATCGCGTCCCACGTGTTGATCAGCGAGATGATCGCGGCGGCGTAGAAGAAGTAGCGGTGCAGGTTCTGGCCGAGCAGCGGGAACCGGGTCTCGCCACTGTAGGACTGGTGCCCGTCCGGCACCGCGCAGGCGGGCGGCGACAGCCAGAACGACCGGTAGTACGCCTTGCGGTAGTAGTAGCAGGTGAGCCGGAACAGCAGCAGGAACGGCAGCGTGAGCGCGGCGTCCGGGATGATCCACCAACCGGGCAGGAACTGTCCGAAGTGTGAGGCGCCCTCGACGCACCGGTCGGTCACGCAGGGGGAGTAGAACGGGGTCAGGTAGTGGAAGTCCTCGACCCAGTAGTAGTCGTGCATGAAGACCCGGACCGTCGCGTACGCTACCCACGCGCCGAGCCCGACGACGGTGATCAGCGGGGCGAGCCACCAGCGGTCGGTACGCAACGTCTTCGCCGCGATGGCGGCGCGCGGACGCGCTCCTCGCGGCCTCGTTGCCGTCGATGTCATTTTGAGTCGTCTCCCTGACGGGGCCCTCACGGGCGGATCAAGTTCCGGTCGGCACGCGGACCGGCTAACCCGCACCCGCTTGCCACGTCACGCGCACAACGACCGCGCCGGCGATACGGCGCAGCTAAGTGACACACGTTACGCCGATCTTCGCGGGCCGTCCGCGCAAGGCAGTGTCCCGTGTGTTCCGGCGGGTGGAAAGCCCTGAACTATGATCGATGTCCGGATGTTAAGAACCTCACCAGGCGCCTGTCCGGCGTATGTGGAGTGCCTCACCCGGAAGCGTTCCCGGCCGGCGTCCTCGGTGGAAGGCCGGCACCGACCCGCCGCGACCGCCACCGGCGCCGCCGGTGGCTCAGCCGGAGGCGCCGCCGGTGAAGTGCCAGGAGGCGAGCCGCAGCGGCGCTGCCTCCCACCAGACACCGTCGGCCCGGTCCGGCTGGCGGACCGCCCGCCGTCCCAGCCCGAGGACCCTGCCGGGGCCGAGTGCGTGCGGGTAGGACTCGGTGAAGCGCAGGTCGCGGACGGCGCTGGTCACCACCCCGTCCTCGACGAGCCAGACGCCGTTGCGGGTCAGTCCGGTGAGGACGAGACTCTTCGGATCGAGCACCCGGGTGTACCAGAAGTCGCTGACCAGCAGCCCTCGCCGCAGTTGCCCGACCAGCGCGGCGGTGTCGGCGTCGACCACCGCACCCGGCACGCCGCCGGTCGCGACGGTGCCGTCGCCCGCCGCTGCTCCGGCGACCGCCCCTGGTTCGTCGCCCCCCGTCCCGGCCGGCGCGGCGGCGAGCCGGAGGTTGCGGGGCATCGGGCCCCACCCGCCGTCGGCCACCGCGTGCCCCGTGGAGACCGTGCCGGCCTCGGCGGCGCTGCGCCGGTCGTGCGCCACCGCCCGGGTGGTGCCCGCCTCCACCAGGGTCACCGCCCGCCGGGGCGTGCCCTCGACGTCGAACGGCAGCCCGGAGCCAGCGAGTGGGTCGTCGACAAGGGTCACCGCCGGATCGAACTGGGCCGTCCCCGGCTCGGCGAAGGACTGCCGCTTGGCGTGCTGCCTGCCGTTGAAGCCGTGCCAGGAGAGATTCTGGAGCAGGTCGGCGACCGCGGCCGGCTCCAGCACCACCTCGTAGTGGCCGGGCGGCAGCTCCACCGGGTCCGCCGCGGCGCGAGCCCTGGCCGCGGCGCGGGCGCCGAGCAGGGCACCGTCGATATCGGCCAGCCGGTCGGCGTGGAGCCGGGCCACCCCGTCCGAGCCGCCCGTGCGGGCGATGCCGTCCATCGCGGCCTCGGCGGCGTGACCCCGCGCGGAGTGCCCGGCCGAGTTGGCGAACGCCGAGGAACGGTGGGCCGTGCGGCAGTAGCCGGCCGTCTCCAGCCCGCCGGCCGCGGCCACGAACGCACGCACGCGCTCGGCCCGCTCGTCCGGTTCGGCGTACGCGGTGGCCTCGTCGACGGCCGGCGCGGCCGGTGTCGGCGTCGGCGCCGTGAGCCCGGGCCAGGCCGGGTCGGGCGGGCAGAGCCGCGCCGCCGCGAGGGTGCGTTCGACCAGCGCGCGCAGCCCGTCGGGGGTGACCACGCTGCCGCCGCCGGTGGCCGTGCGCCCGCCGACGTGCAGCCGCAGCCGGACCCGGACGCCGGACTCGGCGACGTTCTGGTGGACGAAGGAGTTGGCGAACCGGGTCAGTGCCAGGTCGGCCCGGGTGACCACCGCCTCGGCCTGCGCGTCGGGCCCGCCGAGCCGGCGGGCCAGTTCCACCACCTGACCGGCGATGTCCAGCTCGGTCATGCCGCTCATGCGCGAACTCCCACCCGGACGTTGCGGAAGCGGGCCGGCGCGGCCGGGTGGCCGGTGTGGCCGGTCTGCCCCGGCTGGCCCTTGCCGCAGTTCGGGGTGCCCCACGCGACGGTCTCCGAGGAGAGCATGTCCATGGAGCGCCAGAAGAGCGGCCCGATGCCGGTGTAGGTGGGGTTGCGCAGCATCCGCCCCCGCCGGCCCTTCTTCACCTCCCAGCCGATCTCGCAGCCGAACTGGAAATTGAGCCGTTTGTCGTCGATGGACCAGGATCGGTTGACGTCCATCAGCACCCCGTCGTCGGTGGCGGCGACGATCTCCTCCAGTGTGTGCGGGCCGGGCTCCAGGCCCACGTTGGTCATCCGCACCATCGGCAGCCGGGCCCAGCCGTCGGCCCGTACGCTGCCGCCGTGGTCGAGGCCGGCGACGGCGGCCGAGTCGCGGCCGGCCAGCACGCCCACCCAGCGCCCCTCGCGCACCGCGTCGCGCCGCACGGCCGGGGAGCCCTCGTCGTCGAAGCCGAAGCTGCCCAGGGCGCCGGGGATGGTGGGGTCGATTGTGACGTTCATCAGCTCGGAGCCGTAGCGCAGGGAGCCGAGCCGCGCCAGGTCCAACCAGGAGGTGCCGGCGAAGGCGGCCTCCCAGCCGAGGATCCGGTCCAGCTCGATGGCGTGCCCGACCGACTCGTGGATCTGGAGGGCGAGCTGCTCGCCGCCGAGGATCAGGTCGGTCTCACCCGCGGGGCAGGGCGGCGCGCTGAGCAGCGCCCGGGACTCCTCGGCGATCCGCGCCGCGTGCGCGGCCAGGTCGAGCGACTCGACCAGCTCCCACCCGGTGGTGCCGTACTGGCCGCGGTAGCTGGGGTAGGAACGGCGCTGGGTCTCGCCGTCGCCGACGGCGGTGGCGGAGATGCCGCCGCCGCACTCCCGGATGTGCTGGTCGATGCGGTGCCCCTCGCTGGAGACGAACCACTTGGCCGTGTCCCAGACCTGGTAGAGGCCCTCGGCGACGTCGGCCCCGTGCTCCGTCATCGCCCGGGTCGCCCCGACGAGCAGGTCTCCCTTGTCGGAGAGCGGCACGCCGAGCGGATCGACCAGGCAGGGGGACGCCCAACTCGCGGTGGCCGCCCCGGTGGGCACCAGGTCGATCGGCGGCCCCGGCACCCGCGCGCTCGCGGCGGCGGTCCGCGCGGCGCGCCGGCCGGCCTCGCGGGCGGCGGCGTCCGAGAGGTCCGGTACGGCGTGGAAGCCCCAGCCCGAGCCGACCAGGGCACGGACGCCCAGGCCGATGCTCTCGTCCTGGGTCAGCTCCTCGATGTCGCCGTTGCGGGCCGACATGGACTCGTAGCGGCGGTGCATGACCCGCGCGTCGGCGTAGCGGGCTCCCGCGTCGAGCGCGGCCTGCACGGCGGCGGCCGCCGCGTCGAACTCGCTCATGACGGCACCTCCCTGCGCTTCGTGCCGTCATGAGGCACCGGGCTGCGTCGGTGATTCGCTCGCTGGCGCTCGCTCATGTGCCCGACCCTAGGCGAGCCCACCGACAACGGTCAGGGGACGAGCTGCTCCGGCCGGATCGTCGCCCGGACGGGTTCGGCGATCTCCAGTGCCTCGCCCCGCTTGGCTGCCGACTGCTCGACGTAGTGGCGGCCCTGACGGCGGTACAGGCGCAGCCTGCTGGTCGCACACCAGCCTGACCTCGGCTGCCTCGACGTAGGCATCGTCACGGCCGCTACAACGAACGGCCGTCGGCCCGCGGGCATCCTGACTATGACCACTGGCATAACCCTCGGTAGTCGACAAAAGCCGGGTCGGGCCGCCGTCAACCACTCACCATGCTCGCTTTGCTCTGCAGCCGCCGACGCACCAGTTACCGAGGGTGTCTGGTGCGTCGGCGGCTGCAGAGCAAAGCGAACGAGGCGAAGGGTGCGGGCGGGGCTGGGCCGGCCGAACAGCGGGAAAGGAATCGCTGTTCAGCGGGCATGTGTGGCAGGGCGGCAGCCCCTCTCGCGCTCAAGCGCCTGCCCCGGCTGACTACTTTGCGTGACTTCTGCGGTCTCCTGTCGGCATCGTCACGGTGAGTTGTCAGGTCGGCGATCGGCCGGATTCCCGGCACGCCCGGGCACGATGGCCCGGCCCGCCACGGTTCCAGCCCGACGGGTTCGGCGGCTGCTTCGGGGGATGTTGCCCAGCTCGCGTGATGTCTCGCGTCTCGCCGCTGAGCGCCGATCCTCCCGTGACTGCCGAGGCCGTGGTCGCACCCGGCGTGCGCCGTGTGTCCGGTTCCAGTCGTGGCGGTGGATGTGCTGGTAGGGCTGTTCACGCCCGTTGCAGAGTCGTTACGCTGTGGCCCGCTGACAGCCCGCGGCTATGTAGCTTATTTTCACCCTCAGTGCTTTCCTGTAAGTTCTCTTCGTCACTGAGGGAGGCGGTCGTGGACAGGCCGGAGTCAGCGCCGTCCGGGAAACCGGGCCGCCCCAGCGTGCCGGAGCAGCGCTCTGGCCAGGACCCCTACCTGCGGGTGCGCGACCTGCGGGTCCGCTTCGACACCGAGGACGGCGTGGTGCGCGCCGTCGACGGCGTGTCGTTCGAGGTGGCGCGCGGCCGCACGCTCGGTATCGTCGGCGAGTCCGGCTCGGGCAAGAGCGTCACCTCGCTGGCCGTCCTCGGCCTGCACAACGCCAAGCGGGCCACCATCACCGGGGAGATCTCCGTCGGCGGCCGCCAACTGGTCGGCCTGCCGGACGAGGAGGTACGCCGGTTGCGCGGCCGGGACATGGCGATGATCTTCCAGGATCCGCTGTCGGCCCTGCATCCGTACTACACGGTGGGCAAGCAGATCGCGGAGGCGTACCGGGTGCACCACCCCAGGGCCGGCCGGCGCGAGGCCCGGCAGCGCGCGGTGGACATGCTGGGCCGGGTCGGCATCCCGCAGCCCGCCCGCCGCTTCGACCAGTACCCGCATGAGTTCTCCGGGGGCATGCGGCAGCGGGCGATGATCGCCATGGCGCTGGTCAACGACCCCGACCTGCTGATCGCCGACGAGCCGACCACCGCGTTGGACGTGACGGTGCAGGCGCAGATCCTCGACCTGCTCGCCGACCTCCAGGCCGAGTTCCACTCCGCGATCATCCTGATCACCCACGACCTGGGTGTGGTCAGCCAGGTGGCCGACGAGGTGCTGGTCATGTACGGCGGGCGGGCTGTCGAGCACGGCAGTGTGGAGCGGGTGCTCCGCGCGCCGCAGCACCCGTACACCTGGGGTCTGCTCTCCAGCGTGCCCTCGTTGCACGGCGACGCGGACGCGGACCTGGTGCCGATCAAGGGCAACCCGCCGAGCCTGATCAACCTGCCGTCCGGCTGCGCCTTCCACCCGCGCTGCCGCTACGCCGACCGCAACGGCGACCGGTCCCGCACCGAGGTCCCGGAGCTGCGCCCGGCGGGCGCGCCCGGCCACCTGGTGGCCTGTCACCTCTCCGCCGACGACCGGACGCGGTTGTACGCGGAGGACGTCGCACAAGTGGGGGTGGCCCGATGAGCACCGGGACCGGCGAGCCGTTGTTGCGGGTGCGTGGCCTGGCCAAGCACTTCCCGGTGCGGAGCGGTTTCCGCAGCACCAGCTTCGTGCGGGCGGTGGACGGGCTCGACTTCGACGTGCGCCCGGGCGAGACGCTCGGCCTGGTGGGGGAGTCCGGCTGCGGCAAGACGACCACCGGGCGGATGCTGGTCCGGTTGCTGGAGCCCACCACGGGGAGCATCGAGTTCGAGGGGCGCGACATCACCCACGCCGGGCGCCGGGAACTGCGCCCGCTGCGGCAGGACCTCCAGATCATCTTCCAGGACCCGTACGCGTCGCTGAACCCCCGGCACACGGTCGGCCGGATCGTGGCGATGCCGTTGCAGGTCAACGGCATCGACCCGCCGGGCGGTGTGAAGAAGCGGGTCCAGGAGCTGCTGGAGCTGGTCGGGCTGAACCCGGAGCACTACAACCGCTACCCGCACGAGTTCTCCGGCGGTCAGCGCCAGCGGATCGGCATCGCCCGGGCGCTGGCCCTGCGGCCGAAGCTGATCGTCGCCGACGAGCCGGTCTCCGCCCTGGACGTGTCGATCCAGGCGCAGGTGGTCAACCTGCTCCGCGACCTGCAACGCGACCTGGGCCTGGCGTTCGTCTTCATCGCCCACGACCTGGCCGTGGTGCGGCACTTCTGCCAGCGGGTCGCCGTGATGTACCTCGGCAAGATCGTCGAGATCGGCGACCGGGACGACATCTACGAGCGGCCGCAGCACCCGTACACCCGGGCGCTGCTCTCGGCCATCCCGGACGTCACCCAGCTCGGCGCGGCGGGCCGCATCCGGCTCTCCGGGGACGTCCCGACGCCGCTGGACCCGCCGTCGGGCTGCCGCTTCCGCACCCGCTGCTGGAAGGCACAGGAGCGGTGCGCCACCGAGGAACCGGCGCTGGTGCCGCGCGGCGGTGACCAGGCCACCGCCTGCCACTTCCCGGAGACCGGCCCGGCCGGGGCCGTCCCCGGGCCGGTCGCTGACGACGCGGGGCCGGCGGATCCCGGTACGGCCGCGGCCGGCACGACCGTCGAGGAGGTGGCGAAGTGAGCCTGTCCCCGGGCGAGGGCGTGGCACTGGCCGAGATCGAGTCCGCCGGTGCCGCCGAGAAGAAGCCGGAGCTGGCCGGACGTTCGCCGGGCCAGCTCGTCTGGAGCCGGCTGCGGCGCGACCGTACCGCCCTGGTGAGCGGCGTACTGCTTGTCGTCTTCGTGCTGCTGGCACTGGCCGCGCCCCTGGTGCAGCGGCTCTACGGGGCTTCGCCGGGCGAGGTGTTCGGCGACCTGCTGGACAGCACCGGGATGCCGCTGGGATACGCCGGCGGGGTCAGCGGCGACCACTGGTTCGGTCTGGAGCCGGGCGTGGGCCGGGACATCTTCATCCGGATGGTCTACGGAATCCGCACCTCGCTGCTGATCGCGCTCGGCGCCGCCCTGATCACCACGACGATCGGCGTGGTCCTCGGCATCCTCGCCGGCTACCTCGGCGGCAAGGTGGACGCGGTGATCAGCTGGGTCACCGACGTCGCCCTGGCGATGCCGTTCCTGATCTTCGCCCTGGCCGTGGTGCCGACGTTCTCGCTGCGCTTCTACGGTCCGCGCGACGCGGTGCCGACCTGGTTCGCGGTGGCCACCCTGATCGCGGTCTTCGCCGCCTTCGGTTGGACCAGCACCGCCCGGCTCGTGCGCGGGCAGGTGGTGTCGCTGCGCGAACGCGAGTTCGTGGAGGCGGCCAGGGCCAGCGGTGCCGGGCTGGGGCACATGCTCTTCCGGCAACTGCTGCCGAACATCTGGGCGCCGATCCTGGTGTCGTTCTCGCTGCTGGTGCCGTCGTACGTGACCAGCGAGGCGGCGCTGTCCTTCCTCAACGTCGGGCTGCCCGAGTCGGTGCCCAGCTTCGGCCGGATGATCTACCGGAGCATCGGCTACCTGGAGACCGACCCGGCCTACGTCTTCTTTCCGGGCATCACGATCTTCCTGATCGTGCTGGCGTTCAACCTCTTCGGCGACGCGTTGCGGGACGCGCTCGACCCGAAGTCGTCACGGTAAGGGGTACTGCGCATGGTGCGCTTCCTGGTGAAGCGGATGCTGCTGGCGATCTCGGTGCTGTTCGCGGTGAGCGTGGTCAGCTTCCTGATGTTCTTCGCGCTGCCCGCCGACCCGGTGACCGGCATGTGCCCGAAGAACTGCAACGCCGAGCGGCTGGAGCGGGTACGGACCGAGCTGGGGCTCAACGACCCGAAGGTGGAGCAGTACGCCAACTACATGAAGGGCATCTTCGTCGGCCGTGACCTGGGCAGCGCCCAGGGCGGCGAGTGCGCGGTGCCCTGCCTGGGCTACTCGTACGTCAACAGCGAGGCGGTCAGCGACACCTTCGCCCGGGTGCTGCCGGTGACGCTGAGCATCGTCCTGCCGGCGGCGGTGCTGTGGCTCGCCATCGGGGTGGGGCTCGGCATGGTCTCGGCGCTGCGCCGTGGCTCCCTGCTGGACCGGATCTCGATCGGCCTCACCCTGACCTTCGCCTCGCTCCAGCTCTACTTCGTCGGCGCGGTGCTGTTGCTGATCTTCGTCTACACCCTGAAGATCCTGCCCACGCCGCGCTACACGTCCCCGTTCGAGGATCCGATCGAGTGGGCGCGGGGGCTGGTGCTGGCCTGGGTGACCCTGGCGCTGCTCTTCTCCGCGATCTACGCCCGGTTGTCCCGGGCGCAGATGCTGGAGACCCTCTCGGAGGACTTCGTCCGTACCGCCCGGGCCAAGGGCATGCCGAAGCGGCAGGTGTACGGGCGGCACGCGCTCCGTGCGGCGATCACGCCGATCGTCACCATCGCCGGTCTGGACGTGGGCGCGGCGCTGGGCGGCACGGTGATCACCGAGACCACCTTCGGCATCCAGGGGCTGGGCCGCACGGCGGTGGAGGCGGTGCGGCAGGGGGACCTGCCGACCATCATGGCCACCGTGCTGATCTCCGCGCTCTTCGTGGTGATCGCCAACATGGTCGTCGACCTGCTCTACGCGTTCATCGACCCCCGGGTGCGCCTCGGCTGACCCCCGGCCCGACGGGTGCCGATCGTTGTGGCCCCGTTACCTGATCGAAATTTACCAAAGTCGAAAGCTGCGCGAAGCTTTCCTTCATTGAGGCGATCCGGAGGAGTGAGGATGCGAGCAAGACTCGTCACCGCCGTGGGCGGTGCGATCGCACTGGTGGTTTCCCTCGGTGCGTGCAGCGAAAACACCGGTGACAACACCGGCGGTGTGGACACCAGCAAGCCGCGTACCGGCGCCATCGCGACGGACCCCAAGGACTCGCTCGGTCCCGCGCCCGAGGTGCCCGGCGCGGCCAAGGGCGGGACGTTCTACATCCTGCGGGAGAACAAGATCTCCCACATGGACCCGCAGCGGATCTACTCGTTCGCCGGCCTGATGGGGAGCCAGCTCTACGCCCGCTTCCTCACCACCTTCAAGGACGACGGCAAGGGCAACGTCACCCTGGTCGGCGACCTGGCCGAGACCCCCGGCACCAACGTCAACAACGACTGCAAGGTCTGGGAGTTCAAGGTCAAGCAGGGGGTGAAGTTCGAGGACGGCCGCCCGATCACCAGCAAGGAGATCGCGTACGGCATCGCCCGGTCCTTCGACCCGGACCTCACCGGCGGCCCGACCTACCTCCAGGAGTGGCTGGTCGACGACCCGCAGTACGACACCAAGTGGAACTTCAAGGCCAACAAGGCCTCGCTGCCGCCGGGGCTCACCACGCCGGACGAGAAGACGCTGCGCTTCGAGTTCAACAAGCCCCGCTGTGACCTGCCCTTCGCCGTCTCGCTGCCGGCCACCGCGCCGCTGCCGGCCGACAAGGACACCGGGGTCAACCTGGACAACCAGCCGTTCTCGTCGGGCCCGTACAAGATGACCAAGCACACGCCGGGCGTCGAGATCGTGCTCGAGCGCAACGAGCACTGGGACCCGGCCACCGACGCCGTGCGCCACCAGTACCCGGACAAGTTCATCTGGTCCCTGGGCGCGGACCAGGCCACCCAGACCAACCGGGTGCTCGCCGGCACCGGCAACGACGCCGCGGCGGTCGCCACCGGCGGCGTCCCGTCGGAGCTGATCGCCAAGGTCACCGGTGACGCCGCGCTCAAGCAGCGGATGATCGTCGCGGCCACGCCGAACGCGTACCGGCTGAGCATCAACACCACCCGGGTCACCGACCTGTCGGTGCGGCAGGCGATCAACCACGCGATCGACCGGACCAGCATCACCAAGAGCCTCGGCGGCCCCTACGGCGCCGTGCCGCTGACCACGCTGCTGCCGCCCACCACGCTCGGCTACAAGCAGTTCGACGCGTACCCGGCCGGCGACAGCGGCAACGCGGAGAAGGCCAAGGAGCTGCTCGCCGGGAAGACCCAGAACCTGGTGCTGCTCACCTCCGACGTGACCAGCTCCCAGGAGCGGGCCACCCAGATCAAGACCGCGCTGGAGAAGGCCGGCTTCACCGTCACGATCAAGACGATCCCCGAGGACGGCTACCTCGACACGGTGAAGAAGAAGGACAACCCGTACGACCTCTGGGTCGACTCGTGGGCGGCCGACTGGCCCAGCGGCGCCTCGATCCTGCCGGTGCTCTTCGACGGCCGCGGCATCAAGGCCGAGGGCAACAGCAACACCTCGCAGCTCAACAACGACGCGCTCAACGCCGAGTTCGACCGGGTGCTCGCGCTCGACCCCGCCAAGCAGGCCGACGAGTGGAGCAAGATCGACGAGCGGCTGATGAAGGAGTCCGCGCCGGCGGTGCCGCTGTACACCGAGGTGGTCTCCATCGCCCACGGCGAGAAGGCCGGCGGTGTCTTCATCGGCAGCATCTTCGGTTGGCCGAGCTTCGTGGACGCCTACGTCAAGCAGTGACGCCACCCGTCCAGCCGTGACAACGGCAACGGACCGACCCCCGGCCGACAACGTCGTCGACCGGGGGTCGCCGTTGTTTCCCACCCCGCACTCCCTCCCGCCCCTCCCCGCCCCCGCTCGGTGCCGCGATCTTGCAGTTTGTGCCCCTGAGATGGGCCGGATGTTCCTTTTGTGGGGGCAGCAAGTGCAAGATCGCCGCGCAGGGCAGGGCGGGGGCAGGGGCAGGGGCAGGGCAGGGGCGGGGGTTACAGGTGGCGGCGGATGAAGTCCAGTTCTAGTTTGAGCAGGCGTTCGGCCGTGCCGCCGGCGGCCATGTGGGTGGCTCCGGTCAGGGGGAGCACCGAGTGTGGGCGGCCGGTCGCCAGCAGTGCCGCCGACAGGCGCAGCGTGTGCGCGGCCACCACGTTGTCGTCGACCAGGCCGTGCACCAGTAGCAGTGGCCGGGCGGCCTCCCCGGCCGGCACCGGCTCGCCGGCCAGTTCCACAAGTGAGTGGTGTGCGTAGATGTCCGTGCCGTCGTCCGGCAGGCCCAGGTAGCGCTCCGTGTAGGCGGTGTCGTACAACGCCCAGTCGGTGACCGGTGCCCCGACGATGCCGCACCGGAACAGCTCCGGGTGCCGCAGCACGGCCAGCCCGGCGAGCCAGCCGCCGAACGACCAGCCGCGCACCGCCACCCGGTCCAGATCCAGGTCGGGATGCTTGTCGGCCAGCGCGGTGAGCGCGTCCACCTGATCGAGCAGGACGACGTCGGCCACCCGCCGGTGGATGGCCTTCTCGAAGGAGGGGGCCACGCCCGGCGTACCGCGGTTGTCGATGGTGACCACCGCGAAGCCGGCGTCGGCCCACCACTGCCGCTCCAGCCACGCCCCACGGGCGGCCAGCACCTCCTGGTGGCCCGGCCCGCCGTAGACGTCGAGCAGCACCGGCAGCCGCCGGCCGGTGACGTAGTTGTCCGGGTAGAGCACCGCCGTCGGCAGCCGCCGGTCGGTGACCCGTTCCAGCAGCGGCAGCGGCGAGTACGGCGGGGTGGCGGCGAGCGAGCGCAGCACGGCCACCTCGCGGTCGCCCTGCCACACCGTCCACCGGGTGCCCGGATGGTCGAGCGAGGCGCTCCCCACCACCAGCACGTCCCCGCCCACGGCGGCCGTGTGCCAGCCCGAGTCGGTGGTGATCCGGCGGGCGTCCACGCCGCCGCCGATCGTGGTACGGACCCGGAACAGGTGCCGCTCGCTCGGCTCCCCGTCGCTCGCCTCCACCAGCAGGTCGGCCGGGCCGTTGCCGCCCGGGAGCCGCCCCACCACCCGCCGCACGTAGAGCGACGGCGGGGTGAGCAGCGTCCCGTCGGCGAAGAGGCAGCGGGCGTCGTACCCGTCATGGGCGAGCTCGCCTCCGACCAGCACCCGGCCGTCGGGCAGGTGCGCCGGGGTGCCGGGGACCGGCTCCACCCAGCGCGGATCGGCCAACTCGGCGTGCACCTGGGTCTCACCGGTGCGCGGGTCGACGGCGAGCACCAGACCGTGCTGCTGGGAACGGCGCAGCACGGTGATCAGCGGCCCGCCCTCGGCCCAGTGCACGGCCGTGAGGTACGGGTAGGTCTCCCGGTCCCAGTGCACGTCGACCCAGCCGTCGTCGAGATCCAGCAGGTGCAGGCTGACCTCGGCGTTCGGGCCGCCCGCCCGGGGGTACGCGACGGTGGTCGGCGGGCTCGCCGGATCGGCCGGGTCGTGCAGGTGCCAGCGGTCCAGCCGGGACTCGTCCACCCGCGCGGCCAGCACCGAGCGCCCGTCCGGCGCCCACCAGTAGCCCCGGAACCGGTGGAACTCCTCGGCCGCGATGTGCTCGGCCAGCCCCCACGTCACCCCGGAGTCCTCGCCGGCCAGCAGGGTGTCCGTGCCGTCGTCCTCGATCACCCGCAACTGCCCCCGCAGGACCCCCTCGGCGGCGTCGGTGACGTACGCCAGGCGCTGCCCGGTGGGGTCGGGGCGGGGATCGATCACCGGGCCGACGGTGGCCACCTCGACCACGTCCCCGTGCACCAGGTCGGCCCGGAACAGCCGGCCCGCCAGCGTGAACACCGCCACCCGACCGGCCCCGTCCAGCGCGTACGAGCCGATGCCGGAGGCGCTCAGCCGCAGCCGCTCGCGGAGCGCGCGCTCGCCGGGGCTCAGCGCGCCCGCGTCGGCGTCGGCGCCGAGCAGCGCCGCCGGATCCGCGACCAGCCGCTCCTCGCCGGCCGCCACGTCGAGCAGCCACAGGGCGTCGGCCGGGTCCTCCGGGCCGGCGGAACGCAGGAAGACGACCCGGGCGCCGTCGTCGGCCACGGAAACCGCCCGCGGCGCCCCGCGGCTGAACCGGCGGGTACGGGCGGCCAGTTCCGGAAAGTCCACAGGCAGATCGTAGAGCGACGTCGGGGGGTGATGTGGCGTACCTACGCGGACGCGTCACAGCCGGCGGGGGAGAACCGCCGGTTAGAGTGACCGGCGTGACGACGCTGCCCGACCGCCGCCTCTTGCTGGTCCACGCGCATCCGGATGACGAGTCCATCGGCACCGGTTCGACGATGGCGCACTACGTCGCCGCCGGCGCTCACGTCACCCTGGTGACCTGCACTCTCGGTGAGGAAGGCGAGATCCACGTGCCGGCGCTGGCCCAGCTCGGCGCGGCCGAGGCCGACCAGCTCGGCGGCTGGCGGATCGCCGAGCTGAGCGCCGCCTGCGCCGCCCTCGGCGTCACCGACCACCGCTTCCTCGGCGGCGCCGGCCGCTACCGGGACTCCGGCATGATGGGCCTCGCCACCAACGAGCACCCCCGGGCCTTCTGGCAGGCCGACCTCGACGAGGCCGCCGGGCACCTGGTGGAGATCATGCGGGAGGTACGCCCGCAGGTCATGATCACGTACGACGACAACGGCTTCTACGGCCACCCCGACCACATCCAGGCGCACCGGGTGGCGATGCGCGCGCACGAGCTCGCCCAGGCGGAGGGCTTCGCTCCGGCGAAGGTCTACTGGACGGCGATGCCGCTCAGCGTGCTGGAGGCCGGGATGGGCCACTTCGTCGAGTCCTCGGACAATCCCTTCGCCGGCATCGACGACATCTCCGAGCTGCCCTTCGGCACCCCCGACGCGCAGATCGCCGCCCGGATCGACGCCACCGAACAGCACGCCGCCAAGGAGGCGGCGATGCGGGCGCACGCCACGCAGATCCCCGACACCTCCTGGCTCTACGCGATCGCCGGCAGCTTCGGTGGCGAGTTCATGGGCATGGAGTACTACACCCTCGCGGTGGGCGAGAAGGGCCCGGGCAGCGGGCCGTACGGCTGGGAGGACGACCTCTTCGCCGGGCTCGACGTCGCCGACGGCCCAGATCGGTCGCCGGTCGGGGCGGCCGGTCTCCAGTGACCCTGCCTGCCGTGTCGATGTCGACCGCCCCGGAGGAGACCGCCCCACCCCCGTCGGGGCGGCACCGACCGCTGCTCGACCTCGCCCTGCGGGTGGCCGGTGGGCTGGTCGCCGTGCTCGCGGGTGCGCTCACCGCCGTGCTGGAATTGCTGCTGGCCACGCTCCGGGTCGGCGGGCACCTGATCGGCGTCTCGGTGCTGATCGCCGTCGGCGCGAACATCGCGTTGAGCTGGTTCGCCCACGAGGCGGTCGGCCGCCGCTGGGCGGTGGCGTTGCCCGCGACCCCCTGGTTCGTCCTGATGGCGGTCGCGGCGGTCCGGACGGCCGAGGGGGATCTGCTCGTCACCGGCGACAACTGGGTCGGCCTGGCGATGATCGTGGCCGGCGCGATGACCTTCGCGGTGATGGGCTTCCGGCAGATCCTGGCGCCACCGCCACCACCGGTCCGGTCGGGGGACTGACGGGACACCGCTTCCGGTGGTAGACATTCCTGCCAGGAAGCCCGTCGACCCGGCGGGCGGCGGTACGGCGGGAGGCGTGCGATGAGGGAGCGGTGGCGCGCGATCGGGATACTCGCGGTCGCGCTGTTCGCGGTCAACGTGGTCGCCCGGCTGGTCACCCGGTTCGGCTTCGACGGCGACGACACGGGCGCCGCCGACCAGGTGTCGCTCGGGATGTTCGTGGTGATCGGGTTGGGCCTCGCCGCGGTCGCCTTCGTCTGGGGCCGGCGTCGGCCGGTGGCCACCTGGCTGGCCGACGTGGCCGCCGCGGTCGGCATCGCGCTGCTGCTGACGGTGCTGGTCGGGCCGCTGCTGGTCGGTGACAACCCGTTCGGCGGGGGTGCGGGCACCTTCTTCGCGCAGATCTGGCTCTACCTCGCGGCGGCCGGCGTCGGAGTACTGCTCGGCTTCCTGCTCCTCACGGCGCTCGGCCTCGACCACCGTTCGCAGTCCCTCAAGCGCTACGCCGACCTCAGGGCCACCAAACCCCGCCGCATAGTCCGCCGCTAACCCTCCCGGCCCCCGGCCCCCGGCCCTCCGGCCCCCGGCCCTCCGGCCCTCCGGCCCCCGCGCCCCCTCTCCCACTCACGATCTTGCACTTTGCGCCCACAGTATGTGGCGAATGCCGGTTTCGCCGGGGCTGCAGGTGCAAGATCGGCGCGGGCGCGGGCGCGGGCGCGGGCGCGGGCGAGAGCGACGGCGACGGCGACGGCGACGGCGGGAGGGGGAGGGTAAGGGGTGCCCTCGCGGGGCGCCGATCTTGCACTTGCGGCCCCGGGTGTGGGGCATCTGTGGAGATTGTCGGGGCGGAATCTGCAAGATCGACGAGCTGGGCGGGCGGGGTGCGGGCGGCCGTGCGGGCGGGCGGGGTGCGGGCGGCCGTGCGGGAGTGCGGGGGCACGAGGGTGGGCGGTGGGTGTGAGGGTGCGGGGGTCAGTGGGGGGCGGTGCGGGTCAGGTAGGTGTGGTGGGTGGTGAAGCCGAGAGTGCGGTAGAGGGCCACGGCGGGGGTGTTGCGCTGCTCGACCTGGAGGAAGGCGTGCGTGGCGCCGGCGGCGAGACCCCAGTCGGCCAGCGCGCGGATCAGCCGGCCCGCCAGGCCCTGCCGCCTCGCCTCGGGCAGCACCTCGATCAGGCTGAGGCCGAGCCACCGCCCCTGCCCCGTGACCGTGCCCCGGCCGATGGCGCGCAGTTCGCCGTCGACGTACACGTGCGCGAAGCGGACCTGGTCCACGGCGGTGAGCACGTGTCGGGCGGCGTCCGGCAGCCCGCCCTTGCGGCCGGCGGCGACGGTGAGCCAGTCGTCCGACGGTGCGCCCGCCAGCTCGACCGGTGGTGACCCGGCGACTTCCGGCGCGGCCGGCGGCAGCGCGGCCAGCGGCACGGTCTGCACCAGGACCGGGGGGCCGCTGGCCCAGCCGCGCGTGTCCAGTTCGGCGCCGACGGGGGCGGCGAGCGGCAGCGGGGTGTTGACCAGCGCCCGTTGGCCGAGGTCGGCGTACCAGCGCTCCACCGCGTCGAGTGCGGCGGACAGCGGCCGGTCCGGGTCGCCCACGGGCAGCGCCGAGTTGGCCCGGCCGGTCCAGCCGTCGGCGGAGCGCAGCAGCCAGTCGCCGAGCCGCCCCCGGACGGCGGCGGGCCAGGCCTCGTCGGCGGCCAGTTCCAGCTCGACCACGGCGCCGGCGGTGGGACGGCGGGCCGGCGGCACGCGCTTGGCCCGGTGCACCTCGGTCACCGGAACCCGGAGCCGGCCCTGCGCGGTGGCGATGGTGAGGTGGGTGTCGCTCAGCTCGACCAGTTCACCGAGGGCGTCCGAGAAGAGCGGCCGGCCCTCGCGGACCCCCACGACCCGGCGGACCACGATCCGGTGTCCCACATCCTGCTGTCGGAGCACGATCGACCCCCTCCCCGGCGAGATACTAGGCTCTTACCGTCGCGGGTGATCGCGGCGTGTCTTGCGGAGGAGAAGACCGGTGACCTACATCATCGCCGAACCGTGCGTGGATGTGCTCGACAAGGCCTGCATCGAGGAGTGCCCGGTCGACTGCATCTACGAGGGCAACCGGATGCTCTACATCCACCCCGACGAGTGCGTCGACTGCGGTGCGTGCGAGCCCGTCTGCCCGGTCGAGGCGATCTTCTACGAGGACGACGTGCCCGAGCAGTGGAAGGACTACACCGGCGCCAACTACGAGTTCTTCGAGGAGTTGGGCTCGCCCGGTGGCGCCTCGAAGATCGGCAAGGTGGAGAAGGACGCGTCCTTCGTCGCCGCGCAGCCGCCGCGCGGCGAGGGCCACTGAACCGGCCCGTGCCGGTCTCGTCACGGCTGCCCGAGTTCACCTGGGACACCCTGGAGGCCGCGGCCGGACTGGCCGCGGCGCATCCTGACGGTCTCATCAACCTCTCCATGGGTACGCCGGTCGACCCGGTGCCCGAGGTGATCCGGCAGGCGCTGGCCGACGCGTCCGACGCGCCGGGCTACCCGTTGACCGCCGGCACCCCGGCGCTGCGCGAGACGATCGCGGCCTGGGTCGCCCGGGCCTGCGGCGCGGGTGTCGACGGCCTCGGCGTGCTGCCGACGATCGGCTCGAAGGAGCTCGTCGCCTGGTTGCCCACCCTGCTCGGGATCGGCCCCGGCGACGTCGTCGTGGTGCCGCCGATCGCCTACCCGACCTACGAGGACGGGGTGCGGCTCGCCGGTGCCACCGTCGTCCGCGCCGACTCGCTGACCGCGGTCGGCCCCACCTCCCGGGTCCGCCTCGTCTGGGTGAACTCCCCGGGCAACCCGACGGGGCGGGTGCTGCCGGCGGCCCACCTGCGCAAGGTGGTCGACTGGGCCCGGGAGCGCGGCGCGGTGGTCGCCAGCGACGAGTGCTACCTGCCGCTGGGCTGGGCCGCCGAGCCCGTCTCGGTGCTCTCGCCCGAGGTCTGCGGCGGATCGTACGACGGCGTGCTGGCCGTCCACTCGCTCTCCAAGCGGTCCAACCTGGCCGGCTACCGGGCGGGGTTCGTGGCGGGCGACCCGGCGCTGGTGGCGGAGCTGCTCAAGATCCGCAAGCACGCCGGCATGATCGTGCCCGCGCCGGTGCAGGCCGCCATGGTGGCCGCGTTGCGCGACGAGCGGCACGCCGACGAGCAGCGGGAGCGCTACCGGGCCCGGCGGGACGTCCTGCACGCCGCGTTCACCGGGGCGGGGTTCACGGTCGAGCACTCCGAGGCCGGGCTCTACCTCTGGCTGACCCGGGGCGAGGACTGCTGGGAGACGGTCGACTGGCTGGCCCGACGCGGCATCCTGGTCGCCGCGGGCGCACTCTACGGACCGGGCGGCCGGCAGCACGTCCGGGTGGCGCTGACCGAGTCCGACGAGCACGTGGCGGCCGTCGCCGGTCGGCTGCGCGGCTGACCGACCGTCGGGCGGGCAGGAGCCCGCTTACCGTCGACGAGCTTCGATGGGCCGGGGGTCCGTTCGGCGGTCCTCGGGCGATAGTCTGCACCCCTGCGCCGGCCGACCCGCTGTGCGGGCGGGCGTGGCCGGCCGGTCGAGGGTGGGGAGTGGGCGGTGGACGATGTCGACGAGGGAGCCCGTGGCGGGCGGCCGGTGATCGGGTTCCTCGGGCCGGAGGGCACCTTCACCCACCAGGCCGCGCGACTCCTGCACGGAACGGCCGCCGAGCTGCGGGCCGACGGGAGCGTCCCGGCCGTGATCGCCGGGGTCGCCGAGAGGCGCTACGACTTCGGCGTCGTGCCGATCGAGAACACGGTCGAGGGCATCGTGACGGCGAGCCTGGACGGGATCGTCTTCCGCGCCGACCCGGTGCAGATCATGCGCGAGGCCTCCGTCCGGATCTCCTTCGACGCGTACGTCTCGGCGGCGGGCGACTCCCCGCCCACCGCGATCGGCAGCCACCCGCACGGGCTCGCCCAGTGCGCGCGGTACGTCAGCCGCACGGGCCTGCCGGTGGAGCACTTCCCGAGCACCGCCGCCGCGGTGCGGGCCGCCGCCGGGCGACCGGGGCTGATCGCCATCGGCGCCCAGGGCCTCGACGAGGCCTACCCCGTGCGGGTCCACGACCGCGCGGTCGAGGACCATCCCGGCGCGTACACCCGGTTCGTCTGCCTCGGCCTGGCCGGCGGGCCGGAGCCACCGGTCGCGGACACCTCCCGGCTGACCTGGAAGACGAGTGTCGCGCTGACGCCCGGCTGGTCCCGCCCCGGGGTCCTCGCCGAGCTGTGCACCCAGTTCGCCGACCGGGGAATCGACATCGTCTCGCTGGCCTCCCGGCCGCTGCCCGGCTTCGCCGGCCGGTACGTCTTCGTCGTCACGGTCGACCGCGAGCGCCGCTCGGCCAGCCTCGCCCGGGCGATCCGGAGCCTCATGCACCAGGGCATCCGGGTGAAGCACCTGGGCAGCTACCTCTCCGACCACACCACCGCCGGTGCGGATGCCGGGCGGGCGCTGGTGCCACCACCGGGCAGCCTCGGGCTGGCGCACGACGACGAGATCACCCAGCTCTTCCCCGGCGGCGGGCGGACGGTCTGACGTGCGCTTTCTCCATCCCCTGCTGCGGGACCGCAACATCGACGGGGTACGGCAGGCATCGCTGGCCACCGCCGCGGTGATCTTCGGCGTGCTCAACGTGATCGTCCTGCAGAACGCCGACCTGCGGGGCACGCAGACCAAGGCGGCCACCGTGCTGCTCTCGGCGCTCAGTCTCGCCCTCCTCGCCGGTCTCGTGCAGCGGCTGTTCCTGCTGATCTGGGCACATCCGGTGCTCGGGGAGTGGATCTACAAGTCGTCCTCGGGCAACTGGGGTCTGGCCCGCATCGACCTGCGCGGCGGCGAGTTGACGTACTCGGTCCAGCTCTACCGGACGGAGCAGGACGCGCAGGCGGCGGTCCGCGGCGAGCCGGGCTTCGTGACCCGCTGCTTCGCCACGGTCTCCTCCGTCGGGGTGACGTACGAGAAGGGCCAGGTCGAGCTGATCTACAAGATCAGCGACGCGCACGAGGACTACCCTACGCGTAGCGGCATGCTGACGCTGCGGCCGCTGCGCGCGGACGCGATGAAGGGATACTGGAAAAGCGATATCCTCGGCGCCGAATCGAGTCGGGGCTTCCTCGACATGTACCGACCGAACCGCCGAGGTGCGTGATGGTGGACAGTCCCGCCGGGCAGCCCCGGGCCGCCGTGGTGGGCACCGGCCTGATCGGCGGCTCGGTCCTGCTCCGGCTGCACGAGGCGGGGCTGGACGTCGTCGGCTGGGATCCGGACCAGGCCACCCGGGCCGAGGGGCGCGCACGCGGGGTGCCGTTCCCCGACGACCTGGGCGAGGCGGTCCGCGACCGCGACGTCGTGTTTCTCTGCGGCCCGCTGCCGAGCCTGCCGGAGACGCTGCTCACCGTCGCGAAGCACGCCACCGACGGCTGCGTCCTCACCGACGTGGGCAGCACGAAGGGTGCGGTGGCCGCCTTCGCCGTCGCCCACGGATTGACCGACCGGTTCGTCCCGGGGCATCCGATGGCCGGCACCGAGCGGTCGGGGCTCACCGCCGCCGTGCCGGCGCTCTTCGAGGGGGCCGCGTGGGTGCTCTGCCCGGCGGCCGACGGCATCGGGCCGTTCCGGATGCTGGCGGGCCTCATCGCGGACGTCTTCGCCGCCCGGGTGGTGCCGATGTCGCCGGCCGTGCACGACTCGGTGGTGGCGCTCTCGTCCCACATCCCCCATCTGCTCGCCGGCAGCCTCGCGGGCGCGGTGGCGGGGGCGGACGTCCGGGACGCCGTGCTGGGCCTCGCCGCGGGCAGCTTCCGGGACGGCACCCGGGTCGCCGGCACCCCGGCGAGGCGTACGGCCGACATGCTGTTCGACAACCGTGAGCAGGTGTTGCGGCAGCTCGACCAGGTCAGCGCGTTCCTCGACGAGCTGGCGTCCGCGCTGCGCGGTCAGGACCTGGCCGCCCTGGTCGCTCTCTTCCAGCGGGCGCGGGGCCTGCGCACCGCCCTCCTCGACCGTGACCTGCTCGCCCACCGGCGGGAGTTCCCCGCTGGCGGCGACCACGGTGCCGAGCTGGCGTACCTGCTGGAGTTGGGGACCGCCGGCGGCTACCTGACCAGGTGCCAGGTCGGTGGCGACCGGGTGGGCTATACGGGCCATCTCCCGGCGACAGCCGACGCGACCTGAGCCCGAGCGGCCTCATCCCCCACGCACCAGGCCCGGGCGGGGCGGGCGTACCACTAGGGTGAGGGCATGGTGGACGGGCCGGTGGTGGCGGTGCGCGGTGAGGCGTACCAGGAGGTCGCTCCGGAGCTCGCCCGGTTCACGGTGACCGCCACGGCCCGCGACCGCGACCGGGAGGCCACCCTGACCCGGCTCGCCGAGCGGGCCGCCGCCGTCCGGGTGCTGCTCGACGCCGAGGATCCCGGCATCGAGCGGCGGGAGACCGGCGAGTTGCGGGTCTGGCCCGAGACGCGGCGCTCCGGCGAGCGGGTGGTGGCGTACCACGGCAGCGTGACCACGACCGTGACGGTCAGCGACTTCACCGCGCTCGGCGAGTTGATGCTGCGCCTGGCCGACCAGGACCAGGTCGAGGTGGCCGGGCCGTGGTGGTCGTTGCGGCCGGGCAGCCCGGCCCACCGGGAGGCCCGGCACGCCGCGATCGCCGACGCGCTGCTGCGTGCCCGCGAGTACGCGGAGGCACTCGGCGCCCGGGTGACCGCCCTGATCGAGCTGGCCGACGAGGGCGCGGCGGAGCAGCCGATGATGAGCCGGATGGCATTCGCGGCAGGCGGTGGCGCCGAGGGCGGCACGCCGGAGCTGGCCCTCGACCCGCAGCCGCAGACCGTGCACGCAGCGGTGCGGGCACGGTTCGCGATCAGCGAGCCGGTCCTCGGCTGATGGTGGCCGCCCGGGTCGTCGGGACCGACGATTTGGTGGCGCGGGCCCGGGCCCTCGCCGAGGCCGGCCCCCGGCAACTGCTCGGCATCGCCGGGCCGCCCGGGGCGGGAAAGTCCACGCTGGCGGAACGGATCGTCGAGGCGGTCGGTCCCGCCGCCCGGCTGGTGCCGATGGACGGCTTCCACCTGGCCCAGGCCGAGCTGCGCCGCCTGCGCCGGGTGGAGCGCAAGGGTGCCATGGACACCTTCGACGCCAACGGGTACGTCTCGATCCTGCGCCGCCTGCGCCGGCTGGAGCCGACGGCGGTATACGCTCCGGCCTTCCACCGGGACCTGGAGGAACCGGTGGCCGGCTCGATCGAGGTGCCGCCGTCGGTGCGGCTGGTGGTCACCGAGGGCAACTACCTGCTGATGTCCGAGCCGCCCTGGGACGAGGTGCGGCAGCTCCTGCACGAGGTGTGGTTCCTCGACCTCGACGCCGAGCTTCGGCGGCGCCGGCTGACGGCCCGGCACGAGGCCTACGGGCGGTCGGCGGAGCAGGCCCGGGCGTGGGCGACGGGCAGCGACGAGACCAACGCCATCCTGGTGGCCGGCACCGCGCACCGCGCCGACCTGGTCGTCCGGCTCGCCGAGCCACCGCCGGTCGAGGCGGGCTGACCGAGCTGTCAGGAAAAGCCCCCTCCTGACAGCCCATGCGGCGCGCGGGTCAGCCGGTTCCGCGCCGGGGCGCCGGCACGCTCTGCCGCAGCAACCGGGCCACCCGCGAGCGCTCCTGGTGGAACTCGGGCGCCTCCGGGTAGCCGCTGTGGTTGCGGATCGGAGGGTCGGCCACCTCGCCGTCACCGGGGTGCAGCGCCTCCGGGTCGCGGACGGCGACGTCCCGTTCCACCGCCGTCACCGGCCAGCCGAGCGGGTCGGTGTCCCGCCAGAAGTTGGTCCAGCGGGTCCGGTCGCCGGGGGTGGTCAGCGCCTCGGCCAGCGCCGGCAGCCGGTCCGGCCCGAAGTATCCGGGGAAGACCCGCCCGTAGAGCCGGGTCAGCTGGCAGCCGTAGGAGAAGAACCAGATCCGTCGGCGGACCCGGGCCGGGAGTTGGAGGAGCACCGCCGCGCAGATCACCGTCCCCTGGCTGTGCCCGGAGAGGATGATCCCGTCCACGGCCCGGGGGTCGTGTTCGGCGAGCGCCAGCAGCCCGGCGGTGCGGGTCTGCAACTCGGGCACGGCCCGCTCGGCGTAACTGGGCGGGGCCAGCGGGTGCGCGGTCCGGGGCCAGAAGGTGCCGACGTCCCAGACCACGCCGACCGAGCGGCGGACGAGGTCGTTGCGGTAGACCAGCAGGCCCACGGTGCCGACCAGCACCGGCAGCAGGCCCAGCGTCCGGTCGCCCGTCTCGGTGAGCCACTCGATCACCGCCGCGCCGCCGGTCGCCACCGGCGGGTGCGGCCGGTCGCGGGAGAGCACGGCGGCGCAGCCGAGGGCCACCAGCACCGCCATCGTGACGGCGTAGCCGCCGACCAGCCGTACGGTGTGCTCGCCGACCAGCCGGTGCAGCGCCCGCCAGGTGCTGACGTCCCGGCAGCGCCGCAGGTCGTGCGAGGAGAGCCGGCCGCCCGGCGATGCCAGCTTCGCGTACTCGTGCCGGCGGAGGCGGAGGAAGAGCAGGCCCGCCCGGGTGGCCGTGGCGACGAGCGCGAGCAGGGCCGCGGCGAAGGCGAGCCCCGCCCACATCACCGGAACCGGGGGTACGACGGGGGAGCGCCCGTCCGGCACCGTGCCGCCGTTCAGCCGGTCGGCGACCCAGTAGAGCAGGCCGGCGCTGTAGGAGACGGAGAAGAGCCAGCCGAACCCGGCGATGAGTGCCGGGGCCCGACCGCCCCAGGCCAGCCCGGTGTGCGGGTCCCGGGGCTGCCGCTCGGTCGCCGGGACGCGCGGCAGCAGCAGGCCGGTCGCGGCGAGGGCGACGGCCGGGACGGCGAGCATCCAGGCCTCCAGCGGCCCGGGCGGGTACGGCACCCCGGGCAGCCGGCCGCCGGTCCAGGCGACGCCGACGACCAGCAGCACGGCGGCCGCCGCCGGAGCGGCCAGCGCCCGGCGGCCGGACCGGGCGACCGAGCCGATCGCGATCAGCAGGAACACCTGCCCGGTGCCCAGCCAGGCGACGATCCGGTCGAAGCCGGGCAGCGACAGGTCGGCGGGGCAGGCCGACGCGTCCGCGCAGCCGGAACCGGGGCGCAGGTGGGCCAGCGAGGTGCCTTCGGGTAGCAGCAGGATCAGCACCGTACCGGCCAACCCGATGCCGGTGAGCAGGGCGACCACGACGCTGGTGTTGCCGAGCGGGCTGGCCCCCGCGCGCCGGGTCAGCCACGGCCGGCCGACCGCCAGCACCGCGATCAGCAGCACGGCGGCGAGGGCCGCCGTGGCGGGCCAGGCGACGGCCGCCCGTACGCCGAGGGGTGGGTCCGTGGCGAGGACCGCGCCCAGCGGTACGGCGGCGGCGACCACCACGCCGGTGCACAGGTGCAGCACGGCCGCCCGCCTCAACTGGCCCTCCCCGCCCCAGAACGTGCGGCCCTGCAACGGGTTGCCCGGCGGCGCGGGGGCGGACTGCGCCGAACCGTCCGTCGGTGCCCCGGCCGGCACCGGGCCGCCCGGCGAGGGCGGCGGCTCGGCGGGTAGCTGTGCCTCGTACTGGTAGCTGCGCCAGCTCACCAGCCCGAGCAGGGCCAGCGCGCCGAGCGGCACGACCAGGCCGACGGCCAGTGCCCGGGTGCCCTCGCTCCACCAGCCCCGCCCCAGGAACTCCCAGGGGCCGGGGATCCGGCGCAGGCAGTCGGTGTCGACGCACTGCCAGCCCACCAGGTCGACCCCGACGCCGGCGAGGGTGAGCGCCAGCGTGCCGGTGAGGCTCAGGCAGAACAGCCGGATCAGCCAGGCGGTGATCCCCGACCTGCTGCGCCAGCGTTCGGTGTCGGGGTCGGCCGGGACGGACGGTCGGGCGTGCAGCGCGACGTTGGCGAGGGTGAACGGCAGCAGCAGCGTCCACAGCGCCCGCTCCACGTCCCGCGTGGTCCGCGCCCCGGAGGTCAACTGCCCCCAGCTGTACGCCTCGACGACGACCGGGGCGTCCGGCTCGCCGGCCGTGCCCGGCGCCTCGGCCCGAGGCGGCGCGGCCGGACACGGCGCCTCGGCCGGGGCGCGGTAGAAGCCGGTGACGGGGCCGCCCGCGACGAGCCACGGCGGGGGAGCGTCGGCCCCCGGCGTCGGGCGCAGGCCGAGGATCTGCCCGGGGGGCGTGTTGGAGACCCCGTGTACGCGTAGTTCGAGCACCCGACCGAGCATGGCCGCCTCCCGGTGACGACGTCACCACCCACAGTGCCTGCAGTGGGGCTCCGGTGCCAGTCTCGGGAGGGTGTTTGTGCAGGTGGTGGGCTTGATGGGTCAGTCGAGCCGGCGTACGACGCGGGCCGGGTTGCCCACGGCGACGACGTTGGCCGGCAGGTCCTTCGTCACCACGGCGCCCGCGCCGACGACGGTGTTCTCCCCGATGGTGACGCCGGCGAGCACGATCGCGCCGCCGCCGAGCCAGACGTTGTCGCCGATGGTGATCGGCTTGGCCGCCTCCCACTTGTCGCGGCGCGGCCCGGGCTCGACGGGGTGGGTGGGGGTGAGTAGTTGGACGTTGGGTCCGATCTGGACGTCGGCGCCGATGGTGATCGTGGCGACGTCGAGGAAGACCGCGTTGAAGTTGACGAAGGTGCGCGGCCCGATCCGCACCTGCCAGCCGTAGTCGATGTAGAGCGGAGGCCGGACCCAGGCGCCCTCGCCCACCTCACCGAGCAGGTCGCGCAGGGCCGCGAGCCGGGCCGCGGGGTCGGCGGCCGGGCTGGTGTTGAAGCGTTCCATCAGTCGCGTCGCCCGGTCGACGTCGGCGGCGATCTCCGGGTCGTCGGCGATGTAGGGCTCACCGGCCAGCATGCGTTCCTTCATGGAGGTCACCGGCCGATCATCCCCTATGGAGGGCCCTGTTCGTTGGTCGGTCCGTCATCTTTGCGTCTTTATTATGCATACCCGGTATGTAACTATGGTGACCGTCAATGTGTGTCTCTTCACAGGAAGTAACGTCCAGCGAGGAGGATCCGTTGCAGCGAAGAAGGAAACTGATCGGTTTCGGTCTGGTGCTCGGCCTGGCGCTCGGCACCCCCGGAACGGCGGTCGCCCAGGCGCCCGCCGACCCGTCCGCCCGCCCCGGTCCGGCCGCCGTTCCGGCCGCGCCGTCCCGGCCCGGAGCGGCCGGCAGCAGCCCGGCCACCGTCACCCTGCTCACCGGTGACCAGGTCACCGTCACCGGCTCCGGGGCCAGCGTGCGCCCCGCACCGGGGCGTGCGGGCGTGCGCTTCGAGGCCCGGCGGGAGGACGGCCACCTCTCGGTCGTCCCCCAGGACGCCGTGGCGCCGATCCGGGACGGGCGGGTCGACCGGCGGCTGTTCGACGTCACCGAACTGATCGCCGCCGGCTACGACGACGCCCACCGCGACAACCTGCCCCTGCTGATCACCGGCGAGGACGGCGCGGCCCGGCGTTCGGCCGTTCCCGGCGGGGTGACGGTCACCCGCGAGCTGCCCGCCGTCGGCGGGTTCGCCGCCACGGCGAGCAAGCAGCGGGCCGCCGAGGTCTGGGCGGCGGTCACCGCCTCCGGCGGGCGGGTCGGCGCGGCAGGGGGCGCCGACCGGATCTGGCTCGACGGGCGGCGGCAGCTCACCCTCGACCGCAGCGTGCCGCAGATCGGTGCGCCGGAGGCGCACCGGGCCGGCTTCACCGGCCGGGGCGTGCGGGTCGCCGTGCTGGACACCGGCGTCGACGCCGAGCACCCCGACCTGACCGGCCGGGTGGCGCAGGCGCACAACTTCACCGAGGATCCCGCAGCCGACACGGTCGGGCACGGCACCCACGTCGCCTCGATCATCGCCGGCAGCGGCGCCGCCTCCGGCGGCCGGCACCGGGGCGTGGCCCCGGACGCGACGCTGCTCGACGGCAAGGTCTGCGAGACGTACGGCTGCCCCGAGTCGGCGATCCTGGCCGGCATGCAGTGGGCCGCGGTCGAGCAGCGGGCAGACGTGATCAACATGAGCCTCGGCGGCGGGGACACCCCGGAGGTCGACCCGCTGGAGGAGGCCGTCAACACCCTGACCGCGCAGACCGGCGCCCTCTTCGTGATCAGCGCCGGCAACTCCGGCCGGTACGACCCGGTCAGTTCCCCCAGCACCGCCGACGCCGCCCTCTCGGTGGGCGCAGTCGACCGGGACGACAACCTCGCCGACTTCTCCAGCCGGGGGCCCCGGGTCGGCGACGACGGGCTCAAGCCCGACATCACCGCGCCGGGCGTGGACATCGTCGCGGCCCGCAGCCGGACCGGGACGATCGGCGAACCGGCGGGGGACGGCTACGTCGCACTCTCCGGCACCTCGATGGCGGCCCCGCACGTCACCGGCGCGGTGGCGTTGCTCGCCCAGCAGCACACCGGCTGGACGGCCGGCCAGCTCAAGTCCACCCTGATGGCCTCGGCGAAGCCGCACCCGGAGCTGACCGCGTACGAGCAGGGGGCCGGGCGGGTCGACGTGGCCCGGGCGGTCACCCAGTCGGTGACGAGCGACCCGCCGAGCGTCTCGTTCGGCCGGGCGCTCTGGCCGCACGACGACGACGCCCCGATCACCCGCACGGTGACCTGGCGCAACGACGGCTCCGCCGCGGTCACCCTGGACCTGTCCGTCGAGGCGACCGGCCCCGACGGCCAGCCGGCCCCGGCCGGCGCGTTCACCCTCGGCGCGACCCGGATCAGCGTGCCGGCGGGCGGCACGGCGAGCACCACCCTCACCGCCGACACCCGCGTCGACGGCCCGGACGGCAACTACACCGGCCGGATCGCCGCCCGCTCCGGCGCGACTGTGGCGGTCACCCCGCTGGCCGTGCACCGGGAGGTGGAGAGCTACACCGTGACCGCCCGGCACCTGACCCGGACGGGCGCGACCGCCAGCACGTACAACACCTCGCTGGTCTCGCTGGGGGCGTTCGGCAGCCACCACCTGTACGACCCGGACGGCACCATCGAGGTGCGGCTGCCCAAGGGCCGCTACGGCCTGGTCAGCACCGTCTACGACCTGGACGGCGAGGAGTTCGTCGCGGCCACCCAGCTCGTCCAGCCGGAGCTGGTCGTCGCCGGGGACACCCGGGTCACCCTCGACGCCCGGCAGGGCAGGCCGGTCCGGATGACCGTCCCGCAGCGTTCGGCCACCCCGGCGCTCGCCGTCATCGAGGCGAACTTCAGCATCGACGAGGGCGGCTACGGCTTCAGCCTGCTGTCCGACAACTTCACCGGCCTCCACAGCGCCGGGCTCGGCCGGGCGGTTTCCGGGGACTGGTTCGGCGCCAGTGTCAGCAGCCAGTGGGCCGACACGGAGGCAGCGAGCAGCCCCTACCTCTACGCGCTCAACGAGGCGGTGCCCGGCCGGACGCCGACCGGCTTCGTCCGGCACTACCGCGCGAAGGACCTGGCCACCGTCACCCACACGTTCAACGGCGGCAGCGCCGGCCTGGAAGCCATGCGTCTCGTCTTCCCGCACCGGGAGCCCGACTTCGGCGGCTGGGCGGTCGGCCTGCCCACCGCGACGCCGGGGCGGCGGGTCGAGCACTACAACACCGGGGGCGTGCGCTGGTCGTCCGAGCTGGAGTTCGGGGTGCCGAACCCGGACGGTTGGCCCGACCTCAAGGCGGTCCTGTCCGCCGAGGAGCGGAGCCTGCGTCCCGGGCGGCACTACCGGGAGAGCTGGAACACCGCGCCGTACGGGCCGTCGTTCCCGGAGGCGGGAATCGTCCGCCAGGGCGACCGCATCGAGGTCGGCCTGCCACTGCACAGCGACGCCGAGGGCCACCCGGGCGGCTCGGTCTACGACACCGCCCGCACCGCCCTCTACCGCAACGGGGCGCTGGTCGGCGAGGTGCCCGAGCCGGCGTACGGCGGGTTCGACGTGCCGCCGGGCGCGGCCGACTACCGGCTGGAGGTGCTGTCGAAGCGGAGCTTCACCGACCTCGCCACCGAGGTCGCGGCGACGTGGACGTTCCGGTCCCGGCACGTCGCGGGCGACGATCCGGCCGCGCTGCCGGCGTCGGTGATCCGGTTCGCGCCCCGGTTGGACGCGGACAACGCCGCCCCGGCCGGCCGGAGCTTCGTGATTCCGGTGCAGGTGCAGCGGCAGCCGGGCGCGCCCTCGGCCCGGGTCGCCGCGTTGACCGTCGACGCGTCCTACGACGGCGGGAAGACCTGGCAGCGGGCCCGGGTCCGGCCCGGCGGGGACGGCTGGACGGCCACCGTCGCGCATCCGACCGGCGCCGGACACGTCTCGCTGCGGGCCACCGCCCGGGACACCGCCGGCAACACGGTCACCCAGCGCGTCATCCAGGCGTACCGCCTGCGGTGAGGCGTACCCCCGCCGGGCCCGCGACCGATCGCGGGCCCGGCGGGGCGGCCGTCAGTCGTTGGCGTGCAGGGCGGCGTTCAGCTCGATGCCCCGGCCGGCGCGCTGCTTCGCCTCCAGCGCCCCGGTGACCGAGTTGCGCCAGAACAGCAGGCCGTCGACCCCGGAGAGCTCGCGGGCCTTGACCACCCGGCCGTCCGGCAGGGTGATCTTCGACGCGGCGGTGATGTAGCACCCGGCCTCGACGACGCAGTCGTCGCCGAGGGAGATCCCGACACCGGCGTTCGCGCCGATCAGGCTCCGCTCGCCGATGCGCACCCGCTCGGTGCCGCCCCCGGAGAGGGTGCCCATGATGGAGGCGCCGCCGCCGATGTCGGAGCCGTCGCCGACCAGCACGCCCTGCACGATCCGGCCCTCGACCATCGAGGTGCCGAGCGTGCCGGCGTTGAAGTTGACGAAGCCCTCGTGCATCACGGTGGTGCCGGCGGCCAGGTGCGCGCCGAGCCGCACCCGGTCGGCGTCGGCGATCCGCACGCCTGAGGGCACCACGTAGTCGGTCATCCGGGGGAACTTGTCCACGCCGTAGACGGCCAGGTGACGGCCGGCGGCCCGCTCGATGACCCGCAGCTCGTCCACCCGCTCCGGCGGGCACGGCCCGGCGGAGGTCCAGGCTACGTTCGCCAGCTTGCCGAAGACGCCGTCGAGGTTGAGCTCGTTGGGGCGCACCAGGCGGTGGGAGAGCAGGTGCAGCCGCAGGTACGCGTCGGCCGCGTCCTTGATCGGGTCGTCCAGCGAGCCGATCACGGTGACCACCTGGACGGTACGCAGCCCGGGCAGCGCCCGGTCGCCGACCGCTCCCGGCGGCAGGTCCAGCACGTCCGCCTCGTCCTCCCCGGCGACCAGCGGCAGCTCGCCGAGCCCCAGCTTGCCGGTCGGGTACCAGGTGTCGAGCACCTGGTCGTCAGCGGTCACGGTGGCCAGGCCGATGCCCCAGGCGGATTCGGACGTCACTGATTCACCTCTCGTTCGTGGCTGCCGGGCCCCGGGTTCCGCCGCGCCCCGCGCGACCACGTCCCACGCCGGCCGCCCGGTAGCGCTCGCTCCTCGCGCGCCCGACCTGACGGTACCGTGCGAACCATGGAGAACCCGCTGACCCCCGAGGTCCTGGCCGATCCGGTGGCGCTGACCCGTGCGCTGGTCGACATAGAGTCCGTGTCCCTCGACGAGAAGGCGATCGCCGACTGCGTGGAGCAGGTGTTGCGGGACGTGCCGCACCTGACCACCCACCGGCACGGCAACACGGTGATGGCGCGCACCGACCTGGGCCGCGACCAGCGGGTCGTGCTCGCCGGCCACCTGGACACCGTGCCGCTGAACAACAATTTCCCGTCGTCCATGCGCGGCGACCTGATGTACGGCTGCGGCACGTCGGACATGAAGTCCGGGGTGGCCTTCGCGCTGCACCTGGCGGTTACCCTGCCGCAGCCCCGCTACGACGTGACGTACTTCTTCTACGAGGCCGAGGAGATCGAGTCGAAGTACAACGGCCTCTTCCTGGTCGGCGAGGCGCACCCGGAGTGGCTGGAGGCGGACTTCGCGCTGCTGCTGGAACCGACGCACGGCATCGTCGAGGCGGGCTGCCAGGGCACCATGCGGTCGATCGTCACCACCACCGGCGTACGCGCCCACTCGGCCCGCTCGTGGCACGGGGTGAACGCGATCCACGGCGCGGGCGAGGTGCTCGACCGGCTGAGGCGGTACGAGGCGCGGCGGGTCACCATCGACGGCTGCGACTACCGGGAGGGGATGAACGCGGTCCGTATCCACGGCGGCGTGGCCGGCAACGTGGTGCCCGACCGGTGCGAGATCGAGGTCAACTACCGGTTCGCGCCGGACCGGACCCCGGCCGAGGCCGAGGCGCACCTGCGGGAGGTCTTCGCCGGCTTCGAGGTGCGGGTCACGGATTCGGCCGCCGGTGCCCTGCCTGGTCTGGAGGCGGCCCCGGCCCGGGAGTTCCTCGCGGCGGTCGGTGCCGCGCCGATCGGCAAGCTGGGTTGGACTGACGTGGCCCGGTTCGCGGCGATGGGTGTCCCGGCGCTGAACTTCGGCCCCGGCGATCCCAACCTGGCCCACCACCCTGACGAGCACGTCGAGATCAGCAAGATCAGGGACGGCGCCGCCACCCTGCACCGCTGGCTCGCCTCGGCCTGACGCCGCCGGGCCGGGCGACGGGGGCGGCGTCGACCGGCTCCTCCTGCACCCGCAGCGGCGGGAGGTCCGCGTCGGACGACGCGGACCTCCCGGTCGCGGTGCTGGCGGTCAGACGGTGGCGGACGCGTCGGCGGTGGGCCGGGCGTCGGTCTGGTCGCTCTGGTCGGCGGACGGCTCCATCAGTCGGGCGCGGCGGCGCTCGGCCACCACGTCGCGGATCCGGCGTTGCATCTGCCGCCGGATCCGGATCATCTCGCTGTTGCTGATCACGCTGGCTCCTCCCCCGAAGGCGCGCGCCGGGGCATACCCGGTATGTGAATAGTAAGACGTCCGGGCGACCGAATTAGTTGCCCAAGATCCAGAAATAATTTCCGGGCTGGTCACACCGCCCGGCGATCGGGGCCGGCCGGCTCCCGGTGGCCGCACCCGGCGGGTGTCGCTCCACTACGGTTGCTCCCATGGGTCAGAGCAACGGACGGGAGGCCGGCCGCGAGCCGGGACGCGAACGGCACCGGGGGGCCGTGACGCTACGCCGCCAGGCCATCACGAGCAGCACGGCCGACCAGCACCTGCTCGATTCACGGGGGCGGGGCGACTGGAAGACCAAGGACGCCTGGCGGGCGCTGCGTATCCTCTCCGAGTTCGTCGAGGGCTTCGACACCCTCGCCGACCTGCCTCCGGCGGTCAGCGTGTTCGGTTCCGCGCGCAGCCGGCCCGAGAGCCCCGAGTGCCAGTTGGCCGAGGCGTTGGGCGCGGCCCTGGCCCGGGCGGGCTACGCGGTGATCACCGGCGGTGGGCCGGGCGTGATGGAGGCGGCCAACCGGGGCGCCAGTGAGGCGGGCGGCCTGTCGGTCGGCCTCGGCATCGAGCTTCCCTTCGAGCAGGGCCTCAACGACTGGGTCGACCTGGCCATCGACTTCCGCTACTTCTTCGCCCGCAAGACCATGTTCGTCAAGTACGCCCAGGCGTTCGTCGTGCTGCCCGGCGGGTTCGGCACCCTGGACGAGCTCTTCGAGGCGCTGACCCTGGTGCAGACCGGCAAGGTCACCCGGTTCCCCGTGGTGCTGATGGGGGCGGAGTACTGGAGCGGCCTGCTCGACTGGCTGCGCGACACCATGGCCGCCGATGGCAAGATCGGGCCGGTCGACCTGGAGCTGATGTGCGTGACCGACGACGTCGACGCGGCGGTGCGGCACATCGTGGAGGCGGAGGCCGCCCTCAACGCCGAGCAGGAGGCGATCCGCGAGGAGGCCGTCGCCGACACCGCCGCCGACCAGCGGGCCGCCGCCGAGGCGGGGTCGGCGGGCGACGAGAGCCGGGGGCGCTGACGTGGCGGCGATCTGCGTGTTCTGCGCCTCCTCGCGTACGCTCGACCAGCGCTGGCTGGATCTCGCGGCCGAGACGGGCGCGGAGATCGCCCGGCGCGGGCACACCCTGGTCAGCGGCGGCGGCTGCGTCGGCATGATGGGCGCGCTGGCGGAGGGGGCGCGGGCCGCCGGCGGCCGGACGATCGGGGTGATCCCGCAGTCGCTTGTCGACCTGGAGGTCGCCGACCTCGCCTCGGACGAGTTGCTGATCACCGACTCGATGGCCAGCCGGAAGACCGTCATGATCGACAAATCGGACGCGTTCCTCACCCTGCCGGGCGGGATCGGCACCCTCGACGAGCTGTTCGAGGTCTGGACCACGGCCACCCTGGCCCTGCACGCGAAGCCGATGGTGCTGGTCGACACCGGCGGCTTCTACCGCCCCGTGCTCGACTGGCTGGGCTCGCTGGCCGACCAGACCTTCCTCAAGCCGGCCGGCCTGGGCCTGCTCACCGTGACCGACACGGTCCCCGCCGCCCTGGACGCCCTGACCCTTCGCCTGACCTGACCCCACCCTCCCTCCCTCCCTCCCGTGGCCCTCCCGTGCGGCCCCTCCCGCGATCTTGCAGTTACGGCCGCCGAGATGCCGGATTCGCGCGATTTATCGGGGCGGAAAGTGCAAGATCGCGGGGGAATCGCGGCGGGGGTGTGGTGTGGGGCGCGGTGGGGGCGGGGTGTCGGGGTCTGGGTGTCGTAGGGGCGTGGTGGGATGGAGGGATGCAGGCGTACCGGCTGGTGCGCCGGTCTGCCGAGGTGGTCAGGGGGGATCACCGGTCCGGCGGGTCGGCCGGGGGCGATGGTGGGGTCGGCGGGTCCGCCGGAAATGTTGGCGGGGTCGGTGGGGTCGGCGGGGGTGCGGCTGGCCGGGGGGCGGTGTGGTCGGGCGATCCGCATCAGGCGGAGATCATCGCGCACACCGACGGGCCGATGCTGGTGCTCGGCGGCCCCGGCACGGGCAAGACCAGCACCCTGGTCGAGGCAGTCGCCGCGCGGGTGGCCGAGGGCGTCGACCCGGAGCGGATCCTGGTGCTCACCTTCAGCCGCCGGGGCGCCACCGCGCTCCGGCAGCGGATCGAGGCCCGCGTCGCCGCAGACGGGCACCGCGTGCTGCGCGAGCCGTTGGTGCGCACCTTTCCGGCGTACGCCTTCGGCCTGCTGCGCCGGGCCGCGGCCGAGCGGGGCGAGCCGTCCCCCCGGCTGCTCACCGGCCCCGAGCAGGATCTGATCATCCGCGAGCTGCTCGACGTGGTCGGCGAGGAGCCCGACGACGACCCGGTCGGCTGGCCGGAGGACCTGCGCCCCGCGCTGCGCACCCGGGCCTTCGCGGCACAGCTGCGCGACCTGTTGATGCGCGCGGCCGAACGGGGCGTCGGCCCGGTGGAGCTGGCGCGGTTGGGCGAGAAGCTCGGCCGCGCCGACTGGCCGGCCGCCGCGCGCTTCCTGCGGGAGTACGTGGCGGTGCTCGCCCTGCGTGACGTCAGCAACCGGGGTTCGGTCGCGTACGACCCGGCGGAGCTGGTCCGGGCCGCCACCGGGATGCTGCTCGACGACCCCGAGCTGCTGGCGACCGAGCGCCGGCGGCTGGCGTACGTCTACGTCGACGAACTGGCCGACACCGACCCCGCCCAGCAGGACCTGCTCGCGACCGTGGCCGGCGGCGGTGCACCGCTGGTGGCGTTCGCCGATCCGGATTCCTCCACGTACGCCTTCCGGGGCGCGGACCCGGCGGGGGTGACGACGTTCCCGCACCGGTTCCGGACCGCCTCGGGGGCACCCGCGGCCCAGCTGGTGCTGACCACCTCCTACCGGGCCGGGTCCCGGCTGCTCGCCGCGTCCGGCCGGTTGGCGCGGCGGCTGCGCGGCCCGGCGGCGCACCGCCGGCTGCACCCGCTGCCCGACGCGCCGCCCGGCTCGGTGGAGATACGCACCTTCCGCTCGGCCACCAGCGAGGCGGCCTGGCTGGCGCACGCGCTGCGCGAGGCGCACCTGCTCGGCGGTGTGCCCTGGTCGGAGATGGCGGTGCTGGTGCGCTCCACCGGCCGTCAACTGCCCTCGCTGCAACGCGCCCTGCACGCCGCCGGGGTGCCCACCGTCGTGCACGGCGAGGATCTGCCGTTGCACCTGCAACCGGCGGTCGCGCCGCTGCTGCTCCTGCTGCGCTGCGCGCTGGAGCCCGAGCGGCTCGACGAGGAGGCCGCGGTCGCCCTGCTGCACTCGCCGCTCGGCGGCGCCGATCCGCTGGCCGAGCGGCGGCTGCGGCAGGGGCTGCGCGCCCTGGCGTTGGCCGCCGGCGACCGCCGGCCCTCGGGCGAGCTGATCGTGGAGGCGTTGCGCGACCCGGCCGAGCTGGCCGGGATCGAGCGGCACTGGGCCGAGCCGGCCCAGACGGTCGCCGGCCTGCTGGCCGTCGCCCGGGAGACCGCCGCCCGGCCCGGCGCCACGGCGGAGGACGTGCTCTGGGCGGTGTGGCGGGCCAGCGGGCTCGCCGAGTTGTGGTCCGCGGCCACCGGCCGTGGCCAGACGGTGGCCGGCGAGGGCGACGTGGCCCGGCGCCGCCGCGCCGAGGCCGCCGACCGCGATCTCGACGCGGTGATGGTGCTCTTCGACGCGGCGGCCCGGTTCACCGACCGGCTGCCCGGCGCGCGGACGGAGGTCTTCCTCGACCACGTCCTCGGCCAGGACCTGCCGGCCGACACCCTCGCCCCGGCCGCCGACCGGGGCGCGGCGGTGCGGCTGCTCACCGCGCACGCCGCGAAGGGGTTGGAGTGGGATCTCGTGGCGGTCGCCGGAGTGCAGGAGGGTGTCTGGCCCGACCTGCGGCTGCGCGGCAGCCTGCTCGGTTCGGAACGCCTGGTCGACGTGCTCGCCGGCCGCGCGGCCGGCGCTGGCGCGGTGGCCACCCTGGTCGGGCAGACCTCGGCGCTGCTCGACGAGGAGCGCCGGCTGTTCCACGTGGCGGTCACCCGGGCCCGCCGGCGGCTGCTGGTCAGCGCGGTCGCCTCCGCCGCGGTGGGCGGCGACGACCACGAGGAGCAGCCGAGCCGCTTCCTCTACGAACTGGGCCCGACCGACCCGACCGATCCGGGTGCGGCCGTCCCGCCACCGGGCGACGGTCCTCCGCCGCCGGCTGACGGCTCTCCACCTTCGGGCGACGGCCCTCCGCCGCCGGCTGACGGCTCTCCACACTCGGGCGACGGCCCTCGGCCGCCTGGGGACGGCCGACTGCCCTCGGCTGACGGCCGTCCGCACTCCGGTGCCGGGGCCGTCGGGGGCGAGGAGGAGCCGGACCGGCCGGGGGCGTTGCCGGTGAGCCGGCCGCCCCGGGCGCTGACCCTGCCGGCGCTGGTGGCGGAGCTGCGTACCGTCGTCGGCGACCCGGCAGCGCCCTACGCCCGGCGGCAGGCGGCGGCGGCCGAGCTGGCCCGGCTCGCGGCGGCCGGGGTGGTCGGCGCACACCCCGACGACTGGTGGGGGCTGCGGCAGCTCTCCGACGACCGCCCGCTCATCGACGAGGGCGAGCCGGTCCGGGTCACCCCGTCGGCGATGGAGAGCGCGCTGCGGTGCAGCCTGCGCTGGCTGCTGGAGCGGCATGGCGGCAGCCCGCCGGCCAGCGCGGCCCAGGGCGTCGGCAACCTGGTGCACGCCGCGGCCATGCTCGCCGAGGACGCCAGCGCGGACCGGGGCGCGCTGCTGGACTACGTCACCGCCCGGTTCGACGCGATCGAGTTGGCGGCCCGCTGGATGGTCGGGCCGGAGCGCAGTCGCGCCGAGGCGATGGTCGACAAGTTGCTGCGCTGGCTGGCGGCGAACCCGCGCCGGCTGCTGGCCATCGAGCACGAGTTCGCGGTGCGCCTGGACGATCCGCACCGGCCGGTCGAGCTGGTCGGTCGGGTGGACCGGCTGGAGGTCGACGCCGACGGCCGGCTGGTCGTGATCGACCTGAAGACCGGCAAGTCCACCGCCGTCACGGCCCACGACCTCGCGGAGCACCCGCAGCTCGGTGCCTACCAGGCGGCGGTGGAGGCGGGCGGGTTCGCCGACTTCGGTGACGAGTCGGGCGGTGCGGCCCTGGTGCAGCTCGGCACCGGGGCGAAGGACGCGAAGGAGCAGAGCCAGCCGCCGGCGGGGGAGGGCCCGGAGGCCGGCTGGGCGACCGCGCTGGTGCGGCGCACCGCCGATACGATGGCCGCCGCCACCTTCGCCGCCGTCGCCAACTCGAAGTGCCGGGTCTGCCCGGTGCGCACGAGCTGCCCGGTGTCCGGGCAGGGGCGACAGGTGGTCGAGCCGCCGACCGTCCACCGCCCGGAGAAGACTTGACGCAGCCCGCTCTCTTCAGCAGCGCGACCCCGGCGCCCCGGGCGGCCGACGCCGGCCCCCGGTACACCCCGGTGGAGCTCGCCAGGCTGCTGCGGCTGCCCGCCCCGACCCGGGAGCAGGCGGCGATCATCGCGGCACCCGTGCAGCCGATGCTGGTGGTCGCGGGCGCCGGGTCGGGCAAGACCGAGACGATGGCCGCCCGGGTGGTGTGGCTGGTCGCCAACTCGTACGTGCGGCCGGAGCAGGTGCTCGGGCTCACCTTCACCCGCAAGGCCGCCGGGGAGCTGGCGCACCGGGTGCGTACCCGGCTGGACCAACTGGTGCGGCGGCTCGGGCGGCGGGGGCGCGACCCGCTCGACGATCCGCTGGCCGGGGAACCGACCGTCTCCACCTACCACTCGTACGCCGGCCGGATCGTCACCGAGCACGGGCTGCGGGCCGGCTACGAGCCGTCCACCCGGCTGCTCACCGAGGCGTCCCGCTGGCAACTGGTCGACCTGCTGGTGCGCAACTACGACGGCGACATGTCCGAGGTGGACCGGATGCCGAGCACCGTCACCGACGCGGTGCTGGCGCTCGCCGGCGAGCTGGACGAGCACCTGGTCGACCCGGACGCGCTGGCCGGGTGGACGGGCCGGTTCTTCGCCGAGGTGCAGTCGCGCCCCGGGCGGGTCTACGCCGACGTACGCAAGGCGCTGCAACTGCAGCAGACCCGGCTGAAGCTGCTCCCGCTGGTGCGCGCGTACGCCCGGCGCAAGGCGGACTTCGAGGCGATGGACTTCGCCGACCAGCTCGCCCGGGCGGCCCGGGTGGCCCGGGACCACCCCGGGGTCGGCGAGATCGAGCGGGACCGCTTCCGGGTGGTGCTGCTCGACGAGTACCAGGACACGAGCCACGCCCAGGTCGTGCTGCTCAACGCGCTCTTCGGCGGCGGGCACCCGGTGACGGCGGTCGGCGACCCGTGCCAGTCGATCTACGGGTGGCGCGGGGCGAGCGCCGGCACCCTGGACCGCTTCCCCACCGACTTCGCCCAGGCGGACGGCACGCCGGCCGAGGTGCTCAGCCTCACCACGAGCTGGCGTAACCGGCCGGAGATCCTCGGTGTCGCCAACGCCCTCGCCACCCCGCTGCGGGCCGCCGGCGCCCGGGTGCCCGAGCTGCACGCGGCGATGAGCGTCAAGGACCCGATCCCGCACCGCAGCGCCCGCGGCGCCGCCGGCGGCACCGTCCACTGCGCGCTGCTGCGGACGTACGCCGACGAGGCCGACTGGATCGCCGACGGCGTGCTGCACGCCTGGCGGGGCGCGGCGGGGACCCCCGGCGCCCTGCCCGAGCACATCCCGGTGCCGCTGCGGCCGACGACCGCCGTGCTCGTCCGGCTGCGCAGCCAGATCCCGGCGATCGAGTCGGCCCTGCGCGAGCGCGGCCTGCCGGTCGAGGTGGTCGGCCTGGGCGGCCTGCTGGACACCCCCGAGGCGCGGGACGTGGTGTGCACGCTGCGGGTGCTGGCCGACCCGACGGACGGGGCCGCGCTGCTGCGGCTGCTGACCGGGGCGCGCTGGCGGATCGGGCCGCGTGACCTGGTGGCCCTGCACCGCCGGGCGAAGGCCCTCGCCGCCGCCCGGCGCAAGCTCGCCGACGACGGCACCCCCGAGATCACCCCCGACCTGCTCGACGAGGCGACCCTGGTCGAGGCGCTGGCCGACCTCGGCCCGGCCCAGGCGTACTCGGCGGAGGGCTACGCGCGGCTGCGCGCGTACGCCCGGGAGCTGGGCCTGTTGCGTTACCGGCTGGACCAGTCCCTGCCGGAGCTGATCGCGGACATCGAGCGGACGATCGGCCTGGACGTGGAGGTGGCGGTGCGGGCCGGTCGGGACGGGGCGGGGGACGCCGGCCTGGCCCGGGGCCACCTGGACGCGCTCGGCGACGTCGCCGCCCGGTTCAGCGGGGAGACACCGGGCGCGACCCTGTCGGGTTTCCTGGCCTACCTGGCCGCCGCCGAGGACGAGGAGCGGGGTCTCACCCCCGGCGAGGTGGAGGTGGTCGAGGGGGCGGTGCAGATCCTCACCGCGCACGCCGCGAAGGGCCTGGAGTGGGACGTGGTCGCGGTGGCCGGCCTGAGCCGGGGCGTCTGGCCGGGCCCGGTACGCAACTCCGACCACTGGCTCGGCGGGCTGGGCGTGCTGCCGTTCCCGCTGCGCGGCGACGCCGACGGGCTGCCCGAGCTGGGCCTCGCCGAGGCCGAGGACCAGCGGGGGGTGGCCCGGGCGCTGGAGGACTTCACCGACGCCTGGCGGGCGCACGACGAGCGGGAGGAGCGCCGGCTCGCGTACGTGGCGGTGACCCGTCCCCGCCGGCTGCTGCTCTGCTCCGGCTACTGGTGGGGGGAGGGGACCAAACGGCCGCGCGGCCCGTCCGTGCTGCTGCGGGAGGTGCACGACGCCTGCCTGGACGCCCGCGCCGGGCACCTGGTCGACGAGTGGGCGCCGGAGCCGCCGGGCGACGCGGTCAACCCGACCACCGAGGTGGTGCTCCGCGCCGAGTGGCCGGCCGACCCGCTGGGCGCCCGCCGACCGGCGCTGGCCGAGGCGGCCGCCCTGGTCCGCCGCTTCCTCACCGAGCGGGACCCGGCTGGCCGATCGCCGGCCGACGGCGACGACACCGCCGGCGCGGGCGGGGACCCGCTGGCCGGCGACCCGGACGTGGCGCGGTGGCGGCGGGAGGCGGACCTGCTGCTCGCCGAGCGGGCCGAGCTGACCCGGCAGACCGGTGCGGTCGAGGTGACGCTGCCGGGGCAGCTCTCGGTGACCCAGCTGGTGGCGCTGCGCCGGGATCCGGCGGCGCTGGCCCGCGCGCTGCGCCGCCCGGTGCCCACCGAGCCCAATCCGTACGCCCGCCGGGGCACCGCCTTCCACACCTGGCTGGAGCAGCGGTTCGGCGCCGACCGGCTGCTCGACCTGGACGAGTTGCCCGGTGCGGCCGACGCGGACGCGGCGCCCGACGAGGCGCTGGCCGAACTCCAGGAGCGCTTCCTGGCCAGCGAGTGGGCCGACCGGGTGCCGGCCGAGGTGGAGGTGCCCTTCGCCACCGTGATCGCTCAGGTGGTGGTCCGGGGGCGGATGGACGCCGTGTTCGCCCGGCCGGGCGGTCGGTTCGACGTGGTCGACTGGAAGACCGGCCGGCAGCCCACCGGTGCCGCCGCCGACGTGGCCGCCGTGCAGCTCGCGGTCTACCGGCTGGCCTGGGCGGAGCTGGCGGGCGTGCCGGTGGAGTTGGTCGGCGCGGCGTTCCACTACGTGCGGGACGGGGTCACGGTCCGCCCGGCGGACCTGCTCGACGCGGCGGGGCTGACCGCGCTGATCGCCTCCGTGCCGGAAATTCCGGCAGACGGTGGTCCTGCGGCGGTTCCGTGATAGGTTGATCGGGTTGCAGTTATGGTTCCCAGAGACTCTGTGTGCGCCTGGAGGATTGTGGCCCCAGGCGCTCTTTGTTGTGTCCGGAGTTCTCCGGGCGGGGCGACCAGAAGCGACAGGCGAGCCAGGCAGTTCCGCGTGGCGCGCTCCTCTTCGGGCCCGCAACAGGTGCGGGTCCGGCGTTCCGTCAAGGAGACGAAACAAATGGCTATTGGCACCGTCAAGTGGTTCAACGCTGACAAGGGCTTCGGCTTCATCACCCCGGACGGCGGCGGCGCCGACGTCTTCGCCCACTTCTCGGCGATCCAGACCTCCGGCTACCGGAGCCTGGACGAGAACCAGCGGGTCGAGTTCGAGGTGACCCAGGGCCAGAAGGGCCCGCAGGCGGAGAACATCCGCCCGCTCTGATCTCCGGATCGTCAGCGACACCCACCGCGCCCTTCCGGGCGTGGTGACGGGACCGGTCCGTCCCACCGTCGACCCGCTCACGCGGGCGGCGGGCGCGGACGGGCCGGCCCCGTACCCCTTTCGGTTCGTGCTTGTGAGTCACCCCGTGGTTCTCCGCCGGTGACAGCGCCGCCTCCGGCGCCCTCCCTCGACACGTGCCGCCGTCGAGGAAGGCTTCCGCATGACCACCGTCGTTCCCTCCTTCGCCCATACCGGGCTGGCCCCGGCGCTGCTCGCCGAGCTGGCCGCCCAGGGCATCACCGAGCCGTTCCCGATCCAGGCCGCGACCCTGCCGGACTCGCTGGCCGGCCGGGACGTGCTCGGCCGGGGCCGCACCGGCTCCGGTAAGACGCTCGCCTTCGGGCTTCCGCTGCTGTCCCGCACCGCTGGCCGCCGTGCCCGTCCGGGTCGCCCGCTGGCCCTGGTGCTGGTGCCGACCCGTGAGCTGGCCCAGCAGGTCACCACCGCGCTCGACCCGTACGCCCGGGCCGTCGGCCTGCGCTGCGCCACCGTCGTCGGCGGCCTGTCGCTGCAACGCCAGGCGGACGCCCTGCGCGCGGGCGCCGAGCTGGTCGTGGCGACTCCCGGGCGGCTGCACGACCTGATCAACCGTGGCGACGCCCGGCTGGACCAGGTGGCCATCACCGTCCTCGACGAGGCCGACCAGATGGCCGACATGGGCTTCCTGCCCCAGGTGACGAAGCTGCTGGAGCAGGTCGCCCCGAACGGGCAGCGGATGCTCTTCTCGGCCACGCTCGACGGCGGCGTGGACAAGCTGGTCCGTCGCTTCCTCGCCGACCCGGTCTCGCACTCCGTCGACCCCGGCACCGCCACCGTGGCCGCGATGACCCACCACGTGCTGCACGTCGACGCGGCGGACAAGCCGGCCGCGTTGACCTGGATCGCCGCCCGTGAGGGCCGGACCATCCTGTTCATGGGCACCAAGCACCGCGCCGACCGGGTCGCCCGGCAGTTGCTGGCCAAGGGGGTACGCGCGGCCGCGCTGCACGGCGGCAAGTCGCAGCCGCAGCGCACCCGGATCCTGGAGCAGTTCCGCACCGGGCAGGTGACCGCGCTGGTCGCCACCGACGTGGCGGCCCGGGGCATCCACGTGGACGGGCTGGACCTGGTGGTCAACGTGGACCCGCCCACCGAGGCGAAGGACTACCTGCACCGGGGTGGGCGTACCGCCCGGGCGGGGGAGTCCGGCACGGTGGTCACCCTGGTCCTGCCCGAGCAGCGCCGGGACGTGTCCCGGCTGATGGCGACCGCCGGCATCCGCCCCGAGGCCGTCACGGTGCGTCCCGGCGACGCGGCCCTGGCCCGGGTGACCGGCGCGCGGGAGCCCTCCGGTGTGCCGGTGACGATCGCAGCTCCCCCGCCGAAGGCCGCCGCCAGCTCCGCAGCCGGTCGACCGGGTAGCGGTCGGTCGGGTGGTGGCCGATCGGCCGGCGGCGCCGCCGACGAGGGTGCCCGGGCGCCGCACCGCACCTCGGGGCGGCCCCGCCGTCCCCGCCGCCCCCGGGCCCCGCGCGCCTCCTGACCCGACGCTCCCGGCGCCCCGCCCGGCTGGTGTGCCGTCCGGCCGGCCGTGCCGCTCGGCGTGCTGTCCCGCCGGCGTGCTGTCCCGCCGGCGTGATGGTCGCGTCGGCGCGGCGGGCGCGTCGGCCCAGGCGTGGCGTGGCCAGGCCGTTTCTCCGGCCGGCCACTGAGTCTGGAATCAGCGGGCGGTGCGTCCGATCGGCGACTGTTCCCGGCGTGGCCGGTGGTGAAGGCTGAGGCGGGGGGAAATATCCGGGCGGGAATGCCCGGCGTAGGAGGGGGGACCATGGCGGGCGACGCCGGCTCGGGTGCGGTGCGGGAGCTGTTGTTGGTACTCGCGTTGGCGCTCGCCGGGCTGGTGCTCGCCGTGGTCGCGGTGTTCACGCCGTGGCACGCCACCCCGGACGGGGCCGCGCCGGCCGCGCCGGTCGAGCTGCACAGCCCGACCGAGCGGCCGGCCGCCACCGCCGGTTGACCGGCCGCGGGGGCGGGGTTCAGCGGGCGGGGCTCTCCTCGGCACCGGCCGGCCACTGCCCCACCCCGAGCAGGTCGGCGAGGGTGGTCCGGTCGACCACCAAGGCGATCGCCCCGTGCACCGCCAGCCAGACCTCCCGCAGGCCGCTGGCCACCCCCTCGTAGTCGGCGTGCTCGGCCGGCAGGCCCCGGACCGTGGTCAGGGACCCGCCGACAGCGCGGAGCACGTCGCCGACGCTGATCTCCGCCGCGGGTCGGGCCAGGGCGTACCCGCCCTCGGTGCCCCGGTGGCTCAGCAGCAGGCCGGCCCGGCGCAGGTCGACCAGGATGCCCTGGAGGAAGCTCAGCGGGATGTCCTGGCTTCCGGCCAGGGCGCCGGCCTTGACCAGCACGCCGCCACCGACCGGATCCTCGGCGGCGACGGCGAGCATGGCCCGGAGCGCGTAGTCACTGCGCGCGGAGACGTACACGTCACTGGCCCGACTGGTCCAGGACGCCCCAGCGGCGCCGGATCGACTTGTCGGCAGCCCCGAACGCGGCGTCGACCACCAGGCCCAGCACGAGGATCACGATCATGGTGCTGATCAGCCACGGCGAGTCCGAGAGTTCCCGCGAGTAGGTCAGCTGGGCGCCCAGCGAGGTCTGCGAGATGCCGACCACGATCAGCTCACCCGCCATCAGGCTGCGCCAGGAGAACGCCCAGCCCTGCTTGAGGCCGGCCACGATGGCCGGCAGCGCGGCGGGCGCGATGACGTAGCGGTACAGGTTCAGCCCTCGGGCGCCGAGGTTGCGGCCGGCGCGCAGCAGCAGCGGAGGCACGTAGTCCACGCCGGCGATCACGCCGTTGGCGATGGACGGCGCGGCGCCGAGCACCACCACGAAGAAGATCGCCTTCTCGCTCAGCTCGAACAGCAGGATCGCCAGCGGGAACCAGGCGATCGACGGCATGGTCTGCAACGCGGTGATCATCGAGCCGATCGCGGCCCGCAGGATCCGCGACCGGGCCACCGCGAGGCCGACCAGCAGGCCGACGGCGACCGAGAAGAGGTAGCCGACGGCCGCCCGGCGCAGGGTGGTGGCCAGCCCGTCCCAGAGCTGGACGCCACTGACCTGGCGGAGCAGTTCCTGACCCACGGTCGCCGGGCCGGGCAACGAGTACTCGGGCTTCCAGCCGCTCCAGACCACGACCTGCCACAGGCCGATGGCGATGGAGAGGGCGGCCAGCTTCGGCCAGGTCGCCGCCCAGAACCGGGCGGCCCGGGGGCGGCGCTCCCCCCGGCCGGCCAGTTCGAGGGCGTCCAGCCCGGAGATCTCCGTGTCGGTACGCGGGACGGTGGTGAGGGTGTCACCGGCCATGGCGTCCCACCTCCTTGCGCAGGCGGTCGGTGACCTCGGCGGCGATCGCGGCGACCTCGGGGGAGTCGATGCGGCGCGGCCGGGGCACGTCGACCGGAGTGGACCAGATGATCCGGCCGGGCCGGCTGGAGAGCAGGATGATCCGGTCGGCGAGGCGGGCCGCCTCCCGGACGTTGTGCGTCACGAAGAGCACGGTCAGCCCGCGTTCCGCCCAGATCCGTTCCAGCTCGTCGTGCAGGATGTCGCGGGTCATCGCGTCCAGCGCGCCGAACGGTTCGTCCATCAGCAGCACCGGCGTGTCCAGGGCGAGGGTGCGGGCCAGCGCCACCCGCTGCCGCATGCCGCCGGACAGCTCGTGCGGGCGCTTGCGGCCGAAGTCGGACAGGTGCACGGTGCCGAGCAGTTCGGCGACCCGCTCCCGGCGGGCGGACCGGGACAGCCCGCGCAACTTGAGCGGCACCTCGACGTTGCCCTCGACGGTCAGCCAGGGGAAGAGTGCGGGCTCCTGGAACATCAGCCCCGGGTCGACGCCCTCGTCGAGGGTGATCCGCCCGCCGCTGGGCCGGTCGAGGCCGGCGACCAGGTTGAGCAGCGTGCTCTTGCCGCAGCCGGAGGCCCCGACCAGGCAGACGAACTCGCCCGGCGTGACGTCGAGGGAGACCCCGTCCAGGGCGAGGACGGCGTTCGCCCCGCGCCCGTACACCTTGGTGACGCCGTGCAGCGCGACCGAGCCGGTCGCGCTGCGTGGCGTCGTCGTGGTCGACGTCATGGTTGGGCGACCTCTGTCTTGCCCTGGGCCTTGAGCACCTCGTTGAGGTAGGTCAGGTCGTAGAGCCCGTCGAGGCTGACCGGCTGGGTCAGCTCGACCGCGACGGCGTGGTCGAGGCCGGTCTTCAGGGACGAGGCGATCGGGTCGTTGGTGAATTCCAGCGTCGGCCAGGCCTGCTTGATGAGCTTCAGGTCGAGCGGCTTGCCGCTGATCTTGCCGATGTGGTCGGAGATGGCCTGGTGCGTCTCGTCGGGCTTGCTGTTGACGAACTCGTTCGCCGCCACCTGGCCCTCGACCAGCTTCCTGACCACGTCCGGGTGCTCCTTGAGGAACTTGGTGCTGACGATCAGGTTGGTGATCACGAACTTCCGGTCCGGCCAGAGGTCGCGCTCGTCAACGAGCACCTTGCCGCCCGCGTTGATCAGCCGGGAGACGAACGGCTCGGGCACCCAGGCGCCGTCGATCGCCCCGCTGTTGAAGGTCTCCACCGTCTGGGCGTTCTCCTGCGGGACGATCTTGACGTCGCCGCCGCCCTCCTTGGTCGTCGTCAGGCCCTTCTCCTTGAGCCAGAAGCGGATGGCCACGTCCTGGGTGTTGCCCAGCTGCGGGGTGGCGATCTTCTTGCCGCGGAGCTGTTCCACCGAGGTGATCTCGGGCTTGACGACGAGCGCGACGCCGCCGGAGGCCGCGCCGGAGATGACCCGGACGGCCTCGCCCTTGGACTTGGAGAAGGCGTTCACGGTGGGGTTCGGGCCGATGTACGTGGCGTCGAGCGCGCCGGAGAAGATCGCCTCGATCGCGGCGGGCCCGGCGTTGAAGGTCTTCGTCTCCAGCTTGACGCCGGTGCCGAGCTTCTCTTCGAAGATCTTCTTCTCCACGCCGACGACGGCCGGCGCGTGGGTGATGTTGGGGAAGTAGCCGAGCCGTAGGGTCGTCGGGCCGGAGCCGCCGCCCGCGCTCTCGCTGTCGTCGCCGCAGGCGGCGGCGGTGCCCAGGGTCGCCGCGCCGACGACGGCGAGGGTGGCCAGGGAGACCAACCGACGCAAGGGGAGCCGTCTCATCGTCCATCCAATCCGCAGTATTCCTACTTAGTTGGTAGGAAGACTGGGGCAGATTGCGAGCTGGCGTCAAGACCCGACCACATCGCGGGAATCTCGTCCCAGGAAAGACGGCCTTCTCTACTGGTTGAGTGGGCTTTGCGGCCGGCCGGCCGGGGGGCTCCCCGGGGCCGTGCGGGCGCTGTGTGGGCCGCCCGGTCCGGCCGCCGTGACGGGCTGGCGCGAGGTCGCCGCTGACGGGGGCGTCGACACGCTAGGGTCGACTCCGTGGCGGCGCGGAGAGCGAAAATTCCAGCGACGAAGTACCCGGTCGAGCGGTTCACCCTCGACAACGGCCTGCGGGTGGTCCTGACCCCCGACCGCAGCGCCCCGGTGATCGGGGTGGCGGTGGTCTACGACGTCGGGATCCGCTCCGAGCCCGAGGGACGCACCGGTTTCGCGCACCTCTTCGAGCACCTCATGTTCCAGGGCTCGGAGAACCTGGAGAAGCTGGCCCACTTCCGGCACGTGCAGGGGGCGGGCGGCACCTTCAACGGCTCCACCCACCTGGACTACACCGACTACTTCGAGACCCTGCCGAGCAACGCGCTGGAACGGGCGCTGTTCCTGGAGGCCGACCGGATGCGCGGCCCCCGGCTGACGGAGGAGAACCTGCGCAACCAGGTCGACGTGGTCAAGGAGGAGATCCGGGTCAACGTGCTCAACCGCCCGTACGGTGGTTTCCCGTGGCTGACCCTGCCGCCGGTGATGTTCGACACCTTCCCGAACGCGCACGACGGCTACGGCTCCTTCGTCGACCTGGAGTCGGCCACCGTCTCCGACGCCGCCGACTTCTTCCGTCGCTACTACGCCAGCGGCAACGCGGTGCTGGCGGTCAGCGGCGACATCGACGTCACCGAGGCGACCACGCTGATCGAGCGGCACTTCGGCGACGTGCCGGCCCGGCCCGCGCCGGAGCGCCCCGACTTCGCCGAGCCCGACCTGACCGCGGAGCGGCGCACCTCGTACACCGACAGGCTCGCCCCGCTGCCGGCGGTGGCCGGCGCCTGGCGGGTGCCCGACCCGATCACCGACTTCGCCGGCTACCTTCCGTACGTCGTGCTGGCCGAGGTGCTCACCGACGGTGACGCATCCCGGCTCGTTGAGCGGCTGGTCCAGCGGGACCGGGCGGTGACCAGCCTCGGCGGCTACGTCGGCTTCATGGGCGACCCGTTCGACGTGCGGGACCCGACGGCGCTGCTGCTCGAGGCACACCTGCCGCCCGGCGGGGACGTGGACAAGGTGCTGCGCACCATCGACGAGGAACTGGACCGGCTGGCCGGCGACGGCCTGGCCGAGGGGGAACTGGCCCGCACCCAGGCCCGGATGGCGACCCACCTGCTGCGCGGCACCGACGCGGTGCTCGGCCGGGCGTTGCAGATGGCCGTGCTGGAGCAGCAGCGCGGCGAGCCGGGGCTGCTCAACGACCTGCCCCGGCTCGTCGGCGAGGTCACCGACGAGCAGGTCCGCGCCGCCGCGGCCACCCTGCGGCCGGAGCGCCGCGCGTCCATCGAGGTCATCCCCGGAGGTGGCCAGTGAGTGCGAGGAGCGAGCCGGTGTCGGTGACCGCAGAGGCCGCGGCTCGGCCGCTGCCGCCGCTCGGGCCGAACCGCAGGCTCAAGCTGCCCAAGCAGGCCGAGCGCACGCTGGGCAACGGGCTGACCGTGATCGCCGTACGCCGGCCGGCGGTCCCGCTGGTGGAGCTACGGCTGTGGATGCCGTTCGGCCGCGCCCACCTCGCCCGGGGCGTGATGCTCGCGCAGACCCTGCTCTCCGGCACCGAGACGATGTCCAGCGTGCAGATCGCGGCCGAGTTGCAGCGGGTCGGCGGCGGGCTGTCCGCCGGGATCGACCCGGACCGGCTGATGCTCACCGGCGCCGGGCTGGTCACCGGGCTGGACCGGATGCTGGAGATCCTGGCCGACGTGCTGACCGGCGCGACCTATCCGACGCAGGACGTCGCCACGGAGCGGGACCGGCTCGTCGACCGGATCCACGTGGCGCGCAGCCAGCCGGCGCACCTGGCCCGGTCCGCGCTGCTCCGGCGGGTCTACGGCAAGCACCCGTACGCGGTGCAGACCCCCGAGCCGGAGGCGGTCCGGGCGATCCGGCCGGGCGTGCTGCGCGCCCTGCACGCCAAGCGGGTGCATCCCGCCGACGCGGTGCTGGTGCTGGTCGGCGACGTGCAGCCGGACCGGGCGCTGGACGCCGCCGAGAAGGCCCTGTCGGGATGGAACGGCGCCGGGCACACCGCCGACCTGCCGCCCGCCCCGCCGCTGGAGCCCGGGCCGGTGCTGCTGGTCGATCGGCCGGGGTCGGTGCAGTCCTCGCTCCGGATGGCGCTGCCGGCGGTGCCCCGTACCCATCCCGACCACGCCGCGCTGCAACTGGCCAACCTGATCTTCGGCGGCTACTTCTCCTCGCGCTGGGTGGAGAACATCCGCGAGGACAAGGGCTACACGTACGGGCCGCACTCGTTCGTCGAGCACTCGGTGGCCGGCTCGGTGCTGGTCGCCGCCGCCGAGGTGGCCACCGAGGTCACCGGGCCGGCACTGCTGGAGACGACGTACGAGCTCGGCCGGCTGGCCTCCCTCCCGCCCCGCGAGGACGAGCTGGAGCAGGCCCGCCAGTACGCCCTCGGCACCCTCCAGCTCGGCATGTCCACCCAGGCCGGGCTCGCCTCGCTCACCAGCGCGTACGCCGGCAACGGGCTGCGCCTGGAGTTTCTGGCCGAGCACGCCGCCCGGCTGGCGAAGGCGACCGTGGCCGACGTGGCGGAGGCGGCCGCCCGCTACCTCGCCCCGGCCCGGGCGGTCACCGTGGTGCTGGGCGACGCCGAACGGATCGGGCCGCAGTTGTCGGCGCTGGCGCCGGTCGTCGCCGAGCCGGCCGGGCCGTGAGCGGGGAGGCCGCGCCACCACTGGCCCGGTCCACCCTGGACCGGGCGGCACACCGGCGCACCGACCCCGGCTGGCTGGCACAGGCGTGGAGCCAGGCCCGGGTGCTGGTGCTCGACTCCGCAGACGGGGGCCGGGCGCTGGTGCGTGCCGACACGTCGCCGCCGACGCTGGTGCTGGTCGACCCGGCCGGGCTGCCGGCGTCGGCGTCCCCGATGTTTCTCGGCGTCGAGCCGGACGGGGTGCCGGTCTTCGCCGTGGACGCCCCGCTGCCGGCGGTGCCCGGGGCCCGGGCGGCGCACCTGCGCGAGGTCGGCCACCTGCTCGGCGACCGGGACGCCGGGCTGTTCACGACCGCGCTGGCGCTGGTCAACTGGCACCTGCGGCACCGGTACTCGTCGGCCACCGGTCATCCGACCGTGGCCGACGAGGGCGGCTGGTCCCGGGTCGACCCGGCCGGGGAGCGGATCTGGCCGCGTACCGATCCCGCGATGATCGTGCTGGTGCACGACGGCGCCCCGGGCCTGGGCGGGCGGTGCCTGCTCGGCAACAACGCCACCTGGCCGCGCACCGCCGGCGAGCGTCGGTTCTCCTGCCTCGCCGGCTACGTCGAACCGGGGGAGTCCGCCGAGGCCGCCGTGCTGCGCGAGGTCCGCGAGGAGGTCGGCGTCCCGGTCGCCGACATCACGTACGCGGGCAGCCAGTCCTGGCCGTTCCCCGGCTCGCTGATGCTCGGCTTCCTCGCCACGGCCGATCCGGAGCATCCGGTCCAGGTGGACCCCACGGAGATCGCGTACGCCCGGTGGTTCTCCCGCGAGGAGATCGGAAGGGCCGTGGCAGGGCAGCCGGTGGAGGTCGACGGCACCCGGCTGGTACTGCCGCCGCGGTCGTCGATCGCGCTCTTCCTGATCCACCGCTGGCTCGACGGGCACTGCTGAACCCCGCCCGCGCCCTCGCGCCCCCGCGGCCCCTCGCGCCCCCGCGGCCCCTCGCGCCCGCGCCCGCGCGCCCCTCGCGCCCGCGATCTTGCAGTTTCTGCCCGGGCGGATGCCCTAAAAGGGGCATAAGGGGGGCTCAAAGTGCAAGATCGCGGAACGGCGCGGGGCGGGACGGGGCGGGGCGGGACGGGGCGAGGGGCGTGTGTGCCCGGTCCGTGACCGTCGTTGCCGCGGCGGTCACGGACCGGGAACACGGGCCGCCATGGTCGGCTGGGCAAGGTGCGCGGCGGGGGAGCCGGTCCGACCATGACGGACGTCCGGATCGGTCAACTGCCCCGATCGTCGGACCCGGGCCTTCGGGGGTCGGGCTCCGCCAGCGGGAGTACCTTGACCCGTTGCTTTCCGGAGCGGACCGCCCCGACCGTGGCGAGGGCCCGCGCCAGCAGCAGCGCGGCGTCGCGTTCCTCGGCGTGCACGATCTGACGGCGTGGCTCGGGCGTGCTGGTCTCGTCCCGCAGGCGGCCACCGCGCGCCCAAGCGGCGGCGATGTCCACGTCGGCGGCGGCGCGGATGTCGGTGCGAACGATCAGGAAACGCATGTGAGTCTCCGGATGAACCGCGACGGTGGGGAACGGGTGGAAGTTCCACGTCAACCTGCCGGTCATGTTACGCCGCGTGGTTGTCCCAGCAAGTGAAACGCGACGATCGGTTCGCAGCCTCGTCCGATCAGTGGATGCCTGGCCAGCGGTGTGGTGGGCGTGGACGCGAAGGGGCCGCCGGCACTGTGCCGGCGGCCCCGTACCGTTGGGTGGATCAGTTCAGATCGAACTGTCCGTCCTTCGCGCCGGCGATGAAGCCCAGCCAGCCCGCCCGGTTGAACAGCAGGACCGGACCGCCCTGATCCTTGCTGTCCCGCAGGGCCACCGCGGCCGGCCCTGTCCCCAGTGGCGCGACCTCGACGCAGTTCGAGGTCTGGCTGCGGGTGCTCTTGCGCCACGGGGCGTCCGTGAGCTGGGCGCGTACGGACGGTGTGTTGCGGATCTCGTTCATCGTGTCACTCCTGAGGTGAACCGCTCCGATGGAACGAGTGGTGCGGCACGACCCGACAGCCGGCCCCCGTGATCACCGTTCCGTCAGACGTCCGGAGCTACGGCGGCGTTGGGTCGGCGCCGTTGCCGACCCGTACGCCACCGTGGACGCGCGCACCGCACCGGGCAACCGTCCCGTCGCCTCGATCAGCCAGGAGAGGGTGTCCGATTCGGAGAGCGCTGCCGTGCGTAGCCACTCGAATACCACTTTATAGCGATTTAGGGTGTTTGCCTCGGTCGACATGACGTCGGTGAACCCCCCTTCGATGGCCAGCGTCTCCGGATCGAGCGGGTCCGCGAACCGATAGACCGAGAAGGCGGTCGGCGGGAGGTACAGGTGGCCGATCTGCGTGTCGCGAGGCAGCACGTGCAGCGTGATGTTCGGCAGTGTCGCCAGCTCGCAGAGCTGCACGAGCTGCTCCCGCAGGACCTCGGGCGGCCCGGCCCGGCCGCCGAGCGCCGCCTCCTCCAGCACCGCCGTGTAGCGGGGCGCGTCGGCCGTGCGGGTCAGCAGCGCCTGCCGGGCCGCCCGGGCCCGCACCTCGGTGTCGACGTCCTCCTCCGCCTCCGGATCGCCGGCCTCCTCGTCCACCTGCCGGGCCGAGGCGATCCGCAGCGACGTGTAGCTCGGCGTCTGGAGCAGCCCCGGCACCAGGACCGGGTTGTACTCACGGATCTCCGCGCAGCCCGACTCCAGCTCGGCGAAGCTGCGCTGCTGCTGGGTCATCACGGGGTAGTTCCGCAGCCAGCCGCGGATGTCGCCGGCCTCCTGGGCGATGCCGAGAAGCTCCTCGCGCTGCGCCCGGTCGGCGCCGTAGACGTCCAGCAGGACCGCGACGTCGTCCGGGTCCGGGCGGCTGCGGCCGTTCTCCAGCCGGGACAACTTGGACGCGGAGGCCCAGCCGATCCGCTCGATGACCTGGTCGCCCGTGAGACCCGCGACCTCGCGTAGCCGGCGCAGTTCGACGCCCAACCGGCGGCGGCGCATGATCGGGCTGGGTGCGGCAGGAGGCACGGCGTCCTCTTTTCCGTGAACCGCCGTGGACGCGACGGTAACTGTATGAAATTCGCCCCCCACGGTCAGTATGGACGGCGCGACCCCTGCCGGAGGCCCCGGCGGGGGGCGTGTCTCACAGAAAAGAGGACCGGGGAAGCCCGGCGGTGTCCGGTACGGCGCCGTCGGACCGCCCGCGTCACCCCCACCCGCGCCATGTCGCGCACCACGCCCGCCGGAGGGACCCCATGCGCACCGTCCTGCGCCGCCCGGATTTCCGCCTGCTCTTCGGCGGCCTGCTAGCGAGCATGGCCGCCGAGTCGATCCTGCTGCTCGCCCTCGCGATCTGGGTGAAGGACCTGACCGGGTCGGACGGGCTGGCCGGCGCCACCATCTTCGCGGTCATCGCCCCGATGACGTTGGCCCCGCTGGTCGGGTGGTTCGTCGACCGCTACCCCCGCCGCCCGTTCTTCGTGGTGGCCAACCTGGTGACGGCCGTGCTGCTCACCCCGCTGCTCACGGTGCGGACCCCGGCCGACGTCTGGATCATCTACGTGGTGGCGGCCCTGTACGGCCTGTCGTACATCACGCTCAGCGCCGTGCTCAGCGGCCTGATCCGCCAGCTCGTGCCGGTCGAGCTGCTGGCCGACGCGAACGGCGTCTTGCAGACCGTACGCCAGGGCCTGCGGTTGATCGGCCCACTGGCCGGCGCCGGGCTCTACGCGGCCGCCGGCGGCTGGATGCTGGCCGTGATCGGAATGGTCGGCTTCCTGTCGGCGGCCGTCGTGGTGGGCGCGCTGCGGACGACGGAGACGCCGGCCCCTGGGCCGGAACTGCGCTGGTCCGCCGAGGTGGGTGCCGGGCTGCGGCACCTGTCCGGGGAGCCGGCGCTGCGCCGGGCGCTGCTCGGCTACGGGCTGGGCTCGCTGGCGATGGGCTTCAGCGAGTCGCTGATCTTCGCGTACGTCGACCAGGGGCTGCGCCGGGACGCCGCGTTCGTCGGCGTGCTGGTCACCGTGCAGGGGATCGGTGGACTGGTCGGCGGGCTGCTGTCACCCGCCGTGGTGCGTCGGGTCGGCGAGGTGGGCACACTCGCCACCGGGGTGATGTTCTTCGGGCCGGCCTCGCTGGCCCTGGTCTACCCGAACCTCTGGCTCGGCTTCCTCGCGGTGCTGCTGGCCGGGGTGTCGCTGCCGCTGACCATGGTGGGACTGCACACGCTGATCCAGCGGCGTACCCCGGCAGGTCTGCTCGGCCGGGTCGCCGCGGCCTCGGAGGCCCTGGTCAGCGGCCCGCAGGCGCTCTCCATCGGCACAGGGGCGTTGCTCGTCGGTCTGCTGGACTACCGCCTCCTGTTCGCCCTGATCGGGGCGGTCACCCTGCTCGCCGGCGGCTACCTCTGGCACGGCCGTACGCTCAGCCCGCCGCCGGCCGCCCGGATTCCCGCTCCCCGCCGGCCCTGCGACGAGCCCGCCCTCGCCGGCCCGGAGGTCGTCGGCAGGACACCTCCGGTCCCGGGGCGATGAGCCTGCGCGCCCGACGAGGCCCCGCGCGGCCGAGGCGGCGCGGCGTGCCGGGTGGGACGCGACGAGCGGCCGGCCCGGTGGGGCGGCCGCTCGTCGGCGGGTGTCGCGTCAGGTCAGGCGGCGATCGTGGCCAGGTGCTGCTTGACCTGGGTGATCGAGGGGTTGGTCAGGGCACTGCCGTCGGCGAAGCGCAGGGTCGGCACCGTCTGGTTGCCGCCGTTGACGCTCATCACGAAGTCCGCGGCCTTCGGGTCCTGCTCGATGTCGACCACCTCGTAGCCGATGCCCTCCCGGTCGAGCTGCGACTTCAGCCGGTGGCAGTAGCCGCACCAGGGGGTGGAATACATCGTCAGCATGGTCAGGTCCTCCAACGGTCCGCATGGCGGCTTGCCGATCAAGCCCAGGCTAACCACTGCAACGTCCGGCGGAGCTGAGACAATTCCTCGCTGTGGCGGTTCACTCAGCATCCGGGCGCGTGCTCGCCGGGCTCGACCCGGAGCAGCGGTCGGCGGTGACCGCGCCCGCCGGCCCGGTCTGCGTCCTGGCCGGCGCCGGCACCGGCAAGACCCGCGCGGTCACCTCCCGGATCGCCCACCGTGCGCTCTCGGGGGAGGTCTCCCCCCGGCACGTGCTCGCGGTGACCTTCACCGCCCGCGCCGCCGCCGAGATGCGGAGCCGGCTCGCCGCGCTCGGGGTGCCGGGTGTGCAGGCGCGGACCTTCCACGCGGCGGCGCTGCGCCAGGTGCGCTACTTCGCGCCCCGGCTGCTGGAGGGGCGGGCCATGCCCGAACTGATGGACAGCAAGGTCCGCCTGGTCACGCTCGCCGCGGCGAAGGCCGGCCTGCGTACCGACCGGGCGGCCGCCCGGGACCTGGCCGGTGAGATCGAGTGGGCCAAGTCGTCGCTGGTGGAGCCGGGGGAGTACGTGGTCGCGGCGGCCAAGGCGATGCGGGACACCCCGCACGAGCCGGCCCGGGTCGCCGAGGTGTTCGCGGCGTACGAGCGGCTCAAGCGCTCCAATGGCGTGATCGACTTCGAGGACATGCTGCGCGCCGCGGTCTGGGGCATCGAGGAGCACCGGGACGTCGCCGAGCAGGTCCGCGCCCAGTACCGGCACTTCGTGGTCGACGAGTACCAGGACGTCAACCCGCTCCAGCAGCGGCTGCTGGACGCCTGGCTGGGCGGGCGGGACGACCTGACCGTGGTCGGCGACGCCAGCCAGACGATCTACTCGTTCACCGGGGCCACCTCGTCGTACCTGGTCGACTTTCCGCGTCGCTACCGCGGGGCGACGGTGGTCCGGCTCGTCCGCGACTACCGGTCCACCCCGCAGGTCGTCGGGCTGGCCAACGCGGTGATCTCGCAGGCGCGGGGCGCCGAGGCGCGGTTGCGCCTGGAGTTGGTCGGCCAGCGTCCGCCCGGCCCCGAACCGGAGCTGCGGATCTTCACCGACGAGCCGGCCGAGGCCAACGCCGTGGCCGCCCGCTGCCGCGCGCTCGTCGACGCCGGGACCCCGGCGAAGGAGATCGCCGTGCTGTTCCGGACCAACGCGCAGTCCGAGGCGTACGAGAAGGCGCTCACCGAGGCGCGGGTGCCGTACGTGGTACAGGGGGCGGAGCGGTTCTTCGAGCGGGCCGAGGTCCGGCAGGCGATGGTCGCGCTGCGGGCCGCGACCCGCTCGATCCCGGGGGAGACCCCGCTGCCCGCCGCCGTGGTCGAGGCGCTCGCCGCGGTCGGCTGGGCCCCCGACGCGGCCCCGGCCGGTGGCGCGGCCCGCGAGCGGTGGGAGGCCCTCGCCGCGCTGGTCCAGCTCGCCGAGGAGTACGCGGCCACCCCTGAGGTGCTGCCCATCGGGCCGGCCGCCTCGGTCGAGCGCCCGGTCACCCTGGCCGACTTCAACGACGAGCTGGCCCGCCGGGCCGCCGCGCAGCACGTGCCGACCGTGGACGGGGTGACCCTGGCCTCGCTGCACTCGGCGAAGGGCCTGGAGTGGGACGCCGTCTTCCTGGTCGGTCTCTCCGAGGGCACCCTGCCCACCACGTACGCCAAGACCGCCGAACAGGTCGAGGAGGAACGCCGGCTGCTCTACGTCGGCGTCACCCGGGCGAGGGAGTGGCTCTGGCTGTCGTACGCGGCGGCCCGCTCACCGGGCGGGCGGACCCGCCGGCCCTCGCGGTTCCTGCCGCAGCTCGACCGCTCGGGCGGGACCGAGCGGGCCGGCGGCGGCCCGGCGGTGGCACGCCGGCCGGAGCGGCGCCGGACCCAGATCGTCTCCTGCCGGATCTGCGGCGCCACCCTGCTCGCGGGCCCGGACCGCAAGCTCGGCCGCTGCCCCACCTGCCCGTCGGACATCGACGAGGAGCTGCACGAACGGCTGCGCGAGTGGCGCCAGCGGGTGGCCGGTGGGCAGCGGGTACCAGCCTATGTGGTGTTCACCGACGCCACGCTCGTCGCGCTCGCCGAGCGGCGCCCCGGCCGGGCGGAGGAGCTGATCGCCATCGCCGGAATCGGACCCCGGAAGTTGGGTCTCTACGGGGAGGCCGTGTTGGCGCTGGTGGCGGGCGCGGCGGTCGACGAAGTCTGCTCTGAGAAAACTTTCGAAATCTCGCCGTAAATTCGTTTGCCCTCGCCCCGGGGCGAGGAATAGCCTCATGGCACACCTCGCGAGCGGCGCCATTCCGGCTGCTCACGAGGGGTGGAGACCGTATCGGCACGAGTGAACGTCAGAGGAGGTGGCCCCGATGGAGAGCGTCTACACGTACGAGCGTCCGGCGGCGCTGCTCGCTGCCGTCGCTCCGCTGTCGGCTGTCCGGGTGACCCTCGTCGCCACGCGACCGTCGGTTTCCCAGGTGCACCAGGTCGAGGCTCAGGCCGAGCTGATTCTCGCCACCGCGCCAAACGGGGTTCCGGGGACCAGTGGCTTCACGGGTAAGGGCGTCGATGTCGCCAAGCGGCGCATGGACGTCCGCGGAGTTCCACCTCGAGGTAGACCGGTCTGATCAACAGACCACCGGCTCACCTCGAGGCCGCGGAACCCGCATACCGGGATCCGCGGCCTCAGTTTTTTGCCCGCCAAATGTGTCGGAAGTGCGATCCACGAGATCGAAGTGAGAGAGAGGTGACCGGGCGATGAGTCTGGCGTTGGCCCCGCTCGACGTGAGCGTCGAGGTGGAGGCGAACCTGCCCTGCCGGAAGTTCGACCCCGACCTGTGGTTCTCCGACTCGCCCGCCGAGCTCGAGCTGGCCAAGTCGCTCTGCGGGGACTGCCCGCTGCGCGTCGAGTGCCTGGCCGGTGCGGTGGAGCGGGCCGAGCCCTGGGGCGTCTGGGGCGGCGAGATCTTCGAGCGTGGCGCGGTCGTTCCGCGCAAGCGGCCCCGTGGCCGTCCGCGCAAGGAGGACCTCGCCCGCGACGCGGCGCTCCGGGTCGAGGCCGAGGCGCGGCTGGCGGCCAGTGGGCTGTCCGAGTCGCGTACGACGGTCCGGCTGGCGGCCTGACATGCACCCGTTCCAACCCACCCACGCCGGTGTCGCACCGGCGACGAGAGAGCTGACCACGATGCTGAACGTCTTCAACGGAGTCGCCGAGATGCAACTACTTCACGAAGCGTTGTCCAGGGCTCGAATGCGCCGGCCTCAGGCCGGTCGTACCACCACGCGCACTGAGGCAACCCGTTCCGCCCGTACCGTCGCCATGAACAGCCGTAACCGAGCGGCGCGCGACCTGGGCGTTCTCTAGACCACCACTGATGCCGAGGGGCGGTGACCGGATTCCGGTCACCGCCCCTCGGTGCGTTCCACCCCCGTCGTCGCGCCGCCCGGTCAGCCGACCGGGGCGAAGCCGGGCAGCCAGCGCTCCAAGATGCCCCGGTAGGGCGCCTTCGCCTCCAGCTGGCAGAGCACGCCGATCGACCCGAGCGTCACCCGGTGGATGAGCAGGTACGACGGCGGCAGGTTGAGCTGCCGGCTCAACTGGTACGCGGGGGAGCGGGGGCTGGCCAGCCGGGTCGCCTCGGCGCGCAGCCAGGCCCGGGTGAACCGGAACTCCTCCTCGGCGACCGGCGCCAGCATCGGCCGGAGGAAATCCAGCACTGCCTGGGCGTCGATCGGCTCGGTCTGGCTGACGAAGCCCTCCTCCCGGAGGCCGGCCACCACCTGGTCCGCCTCGCCGCGCAGCGCGAGCCCGGCGAGCCGGCCGATCGGTTCCGGCGTTCCCTCGGGCATCCGGGCGACCGCACCGAAGTCGATCACGCCGAGCCGGCCGTCCGGCAGCAGCCGGAAGTTGCCCGGGTGCGGGTCGGCGTGCAGGAGCCCGGCCCGCGGCGGGGCGGACAGGTGCAGGATGGCCATCAGTCGACCGGCCTCGTCGCGCTGCTCCTCGCTGCCCTCGCGGATGATGTCCGCCAGCGGGATGCCCTCGACCCACTCGGTGACCAGGACCCGGGGGGACGCCGAGACCACCGCCGGGATGTAGATCTCCGGGTCGTCGGCGTACGCGGCGGCGAAGGCGCGCTGCGACTCGGCCTCCAGCTCGTAGTCGAGCTCCTCGGTGATCCGCTCCCGAAGCTCGACCAGGAGCGGTTTGACGTCCAGCCCCGGCTGGATCGCCCGGAACATCCCGCCGAGCCGGGAGAGCTGCTTGAGGTCGGCCAGCAGGGCGTCGCCCGCACCCGGGTACTGGATCTTGACGGCGACGTCGCGGCCGTGCGGCGCGCCCGACGGGCCGTAGCCCGGCTCCCGCCACACCGCCCGGTGCACCTGACCGATGCTGGCCGCGGCGGCGGGGGTGTCGTCGAACTCCACGAACCGGTCCCGCCAGCCCGGGCCGAGCTGCTCGGCGAGCACCTTGTGCACACTGGCCGCCGGCAGCGGCGGCGCCGCCTCCTGGAGCTTGGTCAGGGCCTGCCGGTAGGGCGCGGCGATCTCCTCGGGCAGGGCGGCCTCGAAGACCGACAGTGCCTGGCCGAACTTCATCGCACCGCCCTTGAGCTGCCCCAACACGCTGAAGAGCTGCTCGGCGGTGCGTTGCTGGATCTCTGCGGAGATCACGTCGGAGGCGAGCCCGGTGACGCGCTTACCCATGCCGAGGACGGTCCGACCGGCGAAGCCGAGCGGCAGAGCGGCGAGCTTGGCGGTCCGGGACACGGCCCGGCGCGGGATGTCGGTCACCTGGTCATTGTTACCGACTCCAGGGGCCTGCGGCTGCTCTGCCGCCGGGCTGGGTGCTCGTCCCCACCCTCCGGGCCCCGTCAGCGGCGTCGACGGGAGCATCCGCAGGAGGGATGCGGCGGCCAGATCCGGCGGCGGAACCGACCCGGGCCGGTGATCGCCACCGCGCAGCCCAGGGTCTCCGGGCTGCCCCCGTCGATCTGGGCCAGGCTCTCGGCCGCCGCGTACGCCCCGGCGGCCAGGAGCGTCGCCGTGGCGCACGCCTGCCCGCCGGCATCCGCCGCGAGCTGGGCGGCCAGCGCGGGCCAGCCCGGGTCCCGGTCCGTCCGGTGCAGGTCGAGGCAGTTGAGGCAGGGGCCGACAGGCGGGCGGACGAGCGGCCCGACCACGGGCACGCCCTCCCGGAGCACGACCAGCAGGTGCGGCTGGCGACGCTGGGCGTGGCCGGCGGCGAGCAGGGCGGCCGGTCGGTCCGTACCGAGCTGGACGACCAGGTCGACCCGGCCCCGCCGGAGTGGAGCGGTAGCCGTGCCGGGGGCGGTCCGCTCGACGGCGTCGCGTACCGCCGGGGCGAGCGGGTGGCCGAGAGCGGCGGCCGGGATGCCGGTGCCGACCAGGTCCGTCGGGCGCACCGGGCCGGCCAGGTCGGGGTGGACGTGCCCGATCCCGGCCTGGGCCAGCGCGAGGGCGACCGGAGCACCCAGGTGGCCGCTCCCCGTGACCACCACCCGGGCGGCCAGCCGCCGCCGCAGCACCTGGGCGGGCGTGCCGGGCAGCCGCGCGGCGGCGAGGGCGAGCGCTTCGGCCTCGGCGACGAGCCGGGCCCGGGGCGATCCGGCCAGGTTCTTCGGCAGCAGGGTGTGCGCGGGTACGACCAGGCCGGCGGCCCGGAGCGCGTCGAGCAGCGTGCGGGCCTCGTCGGCGGCAACCTCGGCGGCGACGGCGTGCTCCAGGACCAGCCGCTCGCTGCGGGTGCCGTCGAGCAGATCGAGCAGCCGGGCGGCCCGGGGGTCCGAGATCTCCAGCAGCACGGCGTGGCCCGGCTCGACGCCGAGCTGGAGGGTGTGGCGGTCCCGCCAGAGTCTGGTGAGGCCCGGCAGCAGCGTGGGTCGGGGCAGCGTGGGTCGGGGCAGCGTGGCATGGCGCATGACAACGAATCGTGAGCGCGTCCCTGCGGGCCGTCGATCGTTGTCCACAGATGCCCGCCGCCCTGTCCAGGGCTGTCCACAGGAAATCCCGAGATATCCACAACCGGCCGGTAACCATGTCGGCGAGCCGACAGTTCTGCGCTGTGCCCTGCCGGGATGGGGCAGATGGGCCGGACCAGGCGCGGGGCGGGTCAGGCGCGGCGAAACCGGAGGGGGTGGCCACCGGCCACCCCCTCCGACGCATCCGTACGGGTCAGACCTTCGCCTTGCCCAGGATGCGGTTCACTGTTGTGCCGCACACCGGACACTTGCCCTTGGCCATGTTCATCCCGGTCTTCGAGACCTCGACGCGTCCCTCGAAGTCTCGCTTCTCCTTGCACTTGACGCAGTAACCGTTGTAGGTCTGGGCCTGGTCGGCCACGGTGCCCTCCTCGTCTCGTCCGCCGGCCGATGCCGTCCCGGCGGTTTCCCCGGCGGCGGCCCACTCGGGGCGCCGGCGCCGGGTCCATCTCCCGCGGCCACCGTCGTGACCGCTGGTCCGCGGACCCTACCCAGGTGCGGGCGGTTCCATGTCAGCTGTGCTTCGCCACTGTGAGCAAGTCGACGTCGAGAGTGTGCATGGCGAATTACGTCGGATAAGTCAGTTTGGCGGGGACACGCCGACCGAATCCGGTCAGATAACCCGTGCGAGGCACCCCGAGCTGCGCCCGCCGAGGTGATCATCTACGGTGTGGGTGAGCCCTCGGCGGCCCGGCGGACGCCCACCACCGAGGGTGGCCACCGACCGCCACGAAGGGTGACGGCGGCGAGTTTTCTTGGCCCGGCAAAGATTTTTTCGGGACTCCTGGCGACCAATCACCATTTTCCGGGCGTGTGTCGGGGTGTTGACCCTTGCGGACCCCTGGTCAGTACGCATTAGCTTTCCCTCGTGACAGCATTCCGAGGCTGCGCGGTCCACTGATGGCAGGCGCGCGGAAGCCGGTCGTCGAAGTGCGGCGCAGCCAGCGTCGGCGACGCACGGTGTCCGCGTACCGCGACGGTGAGCGGGTCGTCGTCCTCATCCCGGACCAGTTCTCCCGGGCCGAGGAGAGCGAGTGGGTCGACCGGATGCTCGCCCGGCTCGCCGCCCGGGAGGGGCGCCTCGCCCGCTCCGACGAGGAGCTGTTCGCCCGGGCCACCCGCCTGATCAGGCTCTACCTCGTCGAGTACGGCACGCAGGCCGTGCCGACGAGCGTCCGCTGGGTCAGCAACCAGAACGGCCGGTGGGGGTCCTGCACCCCGGCCGACGGCACGATCCGCATCTCGCACCGCATCCAGGACATGCCCGACTGGGTGATCGACTACGTGCTGCTGCACGAGCTCGCGCACCTCATCGTGCCCAGCCACAACGCCCGGTTCTGGGCGCTCGTGGCGCGCTACCCGAAGTCCGAGCGGGCCCGCGGCTACCTGGAGGGCGTCGCAGCGGCCTCCGGCCCCCCACTGTCGGACTGACCCCTCGTCGACGCCGGCGCCGACGCCGGCGCCGGCAAGATCTTGGTAAGAAATTGCCCCTCCAGGGGCCTGTTCCTACCAAGATCTAAAATCTCGTCCCGCGCGCGCCGCTCGTCGTTCGGCCGGAGAGCCGGACAGGGATCCGGCCGTGGTCGGGGCATCCGGCTAGGGTCGTGGGGTGGCCCGACGTGTGGTGGTGGCGTTGCTCGGACCGGTGACCTGGTCGCCGCCCGGCATCAACCTGGTGGACTGGCGGGCCGCGCTCGCCGAGGACGTGGTGGACCTGCTCGCCACACTGAACGAGGTGGAGACGGCGGTCGCCGTCACCCCGGCCGACCGGCAGCTGGCCGACGCGGTGGTCTGGCCCGGCACAGCCGTGTACGAGGTGCCCGAGGCGACCCCGGCCGGCGTCTTCGCCGCCCTCGCCGCCAGTGGCTACGACCAGGCCGCCGTGATCGCCGGCGACGCGCCCGACGTGCCGGGTCTGACCATCGGCAAGCTGCTCCGCCCCCTCACCACCCGGCCGGTCGCGGTCGCTCCGGTCGAGGGCGGCGGGCCCGGGCTGCTCGGCGTCGCCGTGCGGCTGCCCGTACCGGCGTGGCTGCCGGCGCTGGACCTGGACACCGCCCGGCCAGCGACCGTGCGCGCGGCGGCTCCGCGCCCCGGCGACCTGGTGGTCACCCCGGCCTGGCGGCGCCTGCGCGGGCCCGGCGACCTCGCGTTCCTCGACCCCGCCGTGGAAGGCTGGGAGACCACCCGCGCCCTGCTCTCCGGCACCGCCCTGCCCCGCTGACCGGGCGTGTCCGCCCCGGTGGGGCCTGGCAGGCCCCGGCAGGATCGCCTCGCCTCGCTGACCGGGTCGCCTTGCGCGTCGGCAGGTGCCGTACGACCTCGTCGACCGACCGGGCCGGCGGCGCCGGAGCGGTCGGCGCCGCCGGTCGAGTCGCCGGTGGAACGGCCGGACGAGGAGCCGGCCCACGCGTCGGCAGGGCCGTCCGGCCCCGCTGACCCGCCCGGCCGGAAACAGCCGGGCGGCCTCCGTTTCTCGGATGGTCAGGAGCGGGAGTCGCCGTCCTCGGTGTCGTCGGGGCGCCGCTCCGGCTCGCCCGGGGCCTTCTCCTCCGGGCCGCCCGGCGCGCTGAAGTCGAAGCTCTCCAGGTCGCTGAGATCCCACTCGGACATCGCGAAGGCCACCGGGTCGGCGAAGTCGTCGTCGGAGGGGAGCAGGTCGGGGTGGCCCCACAGGGCGTCGCGACCGGCGATGCCCCGGTGCTCGGTCAGCGCCGCCCAGAGCGCCGCCGCCTCGCGCAGCCGCCGGGGACGCAGCTCCAGGCCGACCAGCGCCGCGAACGTCTGCTCGGCCGGGCCACCGGCGGCCCGGCGCCGGCGGAACGCCTCGCCGAGGCGTACGACGCTGGGCAGTCGGCCGCTCGCCGCGCTGTCCACCACGTGGCACACCCAGCCCTCGACCAGGGCCAGGGCGGTCTCCAGCCGGGCCAGCGACGCCTTCTGCGCCGGGCTGTCCTCCGGGGTGAAGATGCCCTCCAGCGCGATCGCCTGCATCGACTCCGGGTCGGTGGGGTCGACCCGGCCCATCGCCTCCTCGATCGCCTCCTCGATCGCCTCCCGGTTGACCTTGATGCCGGCGGCGTACATCTCCACGGCGCTGAGCACGTGCCCGCGCAGCCACGGCACGTGCTGGAAGAGCCGCTGGTGGGCGGCCTCGCGCAGGGCCACGTAGAGGCGGACCTCGTCCTCGGGCAGCTCCAGGCCCTCGCCGTACGCCCGGATGTTGGCCGGGACCAGCGCGGCCGTGCCGGCCGGGCCGAGCGGCAGCCCGATGTCGCCGGCGGAGAGCACCTCCGCGGCGAGCGAGCCGAGCGCCTGGCCGAGCTGGCCGCCGAACAGTGCGCCGCCGAGGGTGGCGACCATCGACTGCATCGGGCCGAGCTGGGCGCGCGCCTCCGGCGGCACCAGGTCGCCCATCGCGCCGACCATCCGGCTGGCGACCGGGTCGCAGAGCTTGCGCCAGACGTCGAGCGTCTTGTAGATCCACTCGTTGCGGTTCCAGGCCACCGAGGTCTGGATGCCCGAGGGCAGGGCGGAGGCCGGCTCCAGCCACAGGTCGGCGAGCCGCAGCGCCTCCTCCACCGCGTTGCGATCGAACGGCGACACCGCCGGGTCGCCCGCGGCGGCGAGCTGACTGGCCGCCACCTGCCGGGCCAGGTCCCAGTTGACCGGCCCGCTGCCCGACGCGGAGAGCAGGTGCTGCAACTGCGACATGAACTGCTGCATCTGCGCGGGATCGTTGGGGTCTGGTGGTTGCCCACCCGGGAGCGCGAAACCGAACGGAATATCAGGCACGACGTCTACGGTACGCGCGCCGCGCCCCAGGTCGCCGCCGCTGGCGTTGCGCTGAGGGCGAAGTCGCGATTCGCCCGCCGGGCGCCCGCACCCCGGTCGGTACGCTCTGCCGCATGAGACGTCGCGGCGTGACCGTCCTGCTCGGTGCTCTGCTCACCGCTCTGCTCAGCATCGGCGTGCTCGGCGCGCCCATCCCGTACGTGGTGCTCGGCCCCGGGCCGACCGTCGACACGCTGGGCAAGGAGGACGGCAAGGAGGTCATCCAGATCACCGGCCGGGAGACGTCCACCTCCGCAGGGCAGCTCCGGCTGACCACGGTCGGCGTGCAGCCCACGGTGAAACTGCGCTCGGCGATCCAGGGCTGGTTCTCCGACGACGAGGCGGTGGTGCCGCGCGAGCTGGTGTACCCGCCCGGGGAGAGCCGCGAGGAGGTCGAGGAGCGCAACGCGGAGGACTTCAAGGTCTCGCAGACCAGCGCGGAGACCGCGGCGCTGAGCGAACTGGGCTACCCGGTGCGGGTGGTGGTCAAGACCGTCGCCGCCGACGGACCGGCGGCCGACGTGCTCAAGCCCGGCGACGTGCTGACCTCGGTCGACGGGCAGCCGGTGCCGTTCGCCGGCCGGCTCACCGAGCTGATCCGGGCGAAGCCCGCCGGCACCGCCCTGGAGATCGGCTACACCCGGGGCGAGACGGCCGCCACCGCACGGGTCACCAGCCGGGAGCAGGACGGCCGGCCCCGGATCGGGGTGGAGATCGAGCAGCAGCAGCCGCACCCGTTCACCCTCGACATCGACCTGGAGGACATCGGCGGGCCGAGCGCCGGCCTGATGTTCGCCCTCGGCATCGTGGACAAGCTGACCCCGGCGGACCTCACCGGCGGGAAGATCATCGCGGGCACCGGCACGATCGACGACTCCGGCCGGGTCGGCCCCATCGGCGGCATCGCCCAGAAGCTGGTGGGCGCGAAGGAGGCCGGCGCCGTGGCGTTCCTGGTGCCGGCGGACAACTGCGCCGAGGCCGTCCGCAATCCGCAGCCGGGGCTGCCGCTGCTGCGGGTCGGCTCGCTCGACGAGGCGCTGACCGCGCTGGAGACCCTGCGCGCGGGGGGCCAGCCGACCCGCTGCTGACCGCCGCCGCCCCGGGCCCGGCCATCGACGTCCGGCCCGGTCGGTGGGCCTGCCGTACTCGCCGTGTGACCTTGGACCGACACGTTCAGGAACACCCCGTACTCTGGGTGCCTGGTCGGAGCCGATCACATCGAGCGTGCGGAGCCAACAGTGGTCATGCGTAGCAGCAGCCCCCTGCCGAGGATGAGCCGACGCGGACGCGTCACGATCGGTGTCCTGGTCGGGGTGTTCGTGCTCTTCACCCTGCTCGGCTGGGGTGTCCAGGCGTGGACGGACTGGCTGTGGTTCGACGAGGTCCGCTACACCGGGGTCTTCACCGGAGTGCTGACCACCCGGCTGCTGCTGTTCCTCGCCGTCGGCCTGGCCATGGCGCTGATCGTCGGCGGAAACCTCTGGCTGGCGCAGAAGCTGCGTCCCCGCCTGCGCCCGCACTCGCCGGAACAGGCCACCCTGGAGCGTTACCGGATGCTGCTGAGCCCCCGGCTCGGCCTGTGGATCGCGCTGGTCGCCGCCGTGGTCGGCCTCTTCGCCGGGCTGTCGGCGCAGAGCCGGTGGAACCAGTGGCTGCTCTTCCGCAACGGCGGGAGCTTCGGCGTGGACGACCCGGAGTTCGGCATCGACGTCGGCTTCTACGTCTTCCAACTGCCGTTCCTGCGCTACCTGCTCGGGGTGGGCTTCACCGCGGTGGTGCTCTCCGTGATCGGTGCCCTCGCCGTGCACTACATCTTCGGCGGGGTCCGGCTCCAGGGCGTCGGCGACCGGATGACCACCGCCGCCCGGGCCCACCTGAGCACGCTCGTCGCGGTCTTCGTCCTGCTGAAGGCGATCGCGTACGTGCTGGACCGGCGGGCGATGCTGCTGGAGTACGGCGAGGGCCCCGTCTACGGTGCCGGCTACGCCGACGTCAACGCGTTGCTGCCGGCCAAGGAGATCCTCGCCTACATCTCCATCGTGGTGGCGATCGCGATCATCGTCTTCTCCAACGCCTGGATGCGGAACCTGGTCTGGCCGGGCATCTCGCTCGCCCTGCTGGGCGTCTCCGCCGTCGCCATCGGCGGCATCTATCCCTGGGCGGTGCAGACCTTCGAGGTCAAGCCCAGCGCGAAGGAGAAGGAGGCGCCGTTCATCGAGCGCAGCATCAAGGCCACCCGGGCGGCGTTCGGGCTGGAGGCGGCCACCACCACGCCGTACGCGGCGAGCAACCTGATCCCGCCGGCGAGCCTGGCCACGGACACCTCCGTGGTGCCGAACATCCGGCTGCTCGACCCGCAGCTGGTCTCCGAGACGTACACCCAGCGCCAGCAGGTCCGGCAGTTCTACGACTTCGGCGAGAAGCTGGACGTCGACCGGTACGGGGTCAACGGCAAGGTGCAGGACTACGTGGTCGGCCTCCGCGAGATCAACTACCGGCAGCTGACCCCCCAGCAGAACACCTGGATCAACCGGCACACGGTCTACACCCACGGCTACGGGCTGGTGGCGGCGCCCGGCAACCGGGTGGTCTGCGGTGGCCAGCCCTTCTTCGTCTCCGGTTTCCTCGGCGACCCGCAGGAGCAGCAGCGGGAGCAGGGCCAGCAGGCGACCGAGCAGTGCGCCGCACAGACCGAGCAGATCTCGGCGAAGCAGCCCCGGATCTACTACGGCGAGCGGATGGACGCCAGCGACTACGCGATCGTCGGCCAGACCGACCCGGAGCGGAAGGCGGAGTTCGACCGCCCGGTCGGCGAGGGCGGCGAGTCCTACACCTACACCGGCGAGGGGGGCGTCGAGGTCGGCTCGTTCACCCGCCGGCTGCTCTACGCGATCAAGGAGCAGGAGTCGAACTTCCTGCTCTCCGACGCGGTCAACGACAACTCCAAGGTGCTCTACGTGCGTAACCCGCGCGACCGGGTGGAGAAGGTCGCCCCGTTCCTCACCCTCGACGGCGACCCGTACCCGGCGGTGGTGGACGGCCGGATCCAGTGGATCATCGACGGCTACACCACGGCGGCGACCTACCCGTACGCGGAACGGATCAACCTCCAGGAGCAGACGGCCGACGAGCTGACCGGGCGGGGCACCTTCCAGCTCGCCCGGGAGAACGTCAACTACATCCGCAACTCCGTCAAGGCCACCGTCGACGCGTACGACGGCACGGTCCGGCTCTACGAGTTCGACGAGGCCGATCCGGTGCTCAAGGCGTGGAACAAGGCGTTCGGCGGTGACCTGGTGGTGCCGAAGGCCGAGATCCCGGCGGAGCTCGCCGAGCACTTCCGCTACCCGGCCGACCTGTTCAAGGTGCAGCGCAACCTGCTGACCCGGTTCCACGTGACGAACCCCGGCGACTTCTACTCGGCGACCGACTTCTGGCAGGTGCCGAACGTGCCGGACGCCCCCGACACCGACCAGAAGCAGCCGCCGTACTACCTGTTCACGCAGCTTCCGGGCCAGGACTCGGCACGCTTCCAGCTGACCTCGGCGGTCACCCCGAACGGCCGGGAGAACCTCGCCGCGCTGATCTCCGGGTCGTACGTGGACGGGCAACCGAGGCTCGAGGTGCTCGACCTGCCCGACCAGACGCGGGTTTCCGGCCCGGTGCAGGTGCACCAGTCGATGACCCAGAACGCCAACATCCGGCAGCAGCTCAACCTGCTCCAGTCCCAGCAGGCCCAGGTGCAGTACGGCAACCTGCTCTCCCTGCCGTTCGGCAACGGCATGCTCTACGTCGAGCCGGTCTACGTGAAGACCGCCGCGCAGAACGCGCCGCCGCTGTTGCAGCGGGTGCTGATGTCCTACGGCGACGGCGGCTCGTACGTGGTGCTGGCCAACAGCGTCTCCGACGGCATCAAGCAGCTCGTCGAGCAGGGCAAGCAGGCCGCCGCCCCGGGCACGCCGCCGCCCGGGGGCACCCCGCCGGGAGGCACCCCGCCGGGCGGCACGGCGCCTCCGTTGACCGGCGCGCTGTCCGAGGCGGCGGACCGCGTGCAGGCCGCAATCACGGAGGTCCGGGCCGCGCAGACGTCCGGCGACTTCGAGCGGTACGGGCGTGCGTTGAAGGCGCTGGACGAGGCGCTCACCGCCTTCCAGCAGGCCCAGCAGGCGGCCGGCGCCCCGGCCCCCGGTGCCAGCACGCCGGCGTCCCCGGCTCCCGGCGGTAGCGCCCCGGCGTCCCCGGCACCCAGCGGTGGCGCCACCCCGACACCGGGCGGCTGACCCGCACCACCGTCGACAGCGCCCCCGGCCCACGGACCGTCCCGGTCCCGACGCCGGGGGCGCTGTCGCGTTTCACGGCGCCCGGACGGCATCCGTGATCCACCGGGCCGTGCCGCCGTCCTTTGTGCGGACAGGTGGGAACAACCCGGAAAGAGCACGGTCGGCGGCGGCCGTCGACGCGATCGAGGGCCGCCCGGCCGGCCCGGGGCCGGGTCGTTTTGCGGCGACGGGGGTCGGTGGGATACGGTGTACGAACCGACGCGGGGTGGAGCAGCTCGGTAGCTCGCTGGGCTCATAACCCAGAGGTCGCAGGTTCAAATCCTGTCCCCGCTACCACACGGAAGGCCCCCGAGGACACGTCCTCGGGGGCCTTCCGCTTTTCCAGGCCGCAGTTCTCGCCAGGCTGCCGGTTGTCCGGCCGCGTGCCCTGCGGGGGATGAGGCGACCGCGGCGGGTCCGGCGCGCCGTGTCGATGCGGGTTTGCGCTGGTCGTGCGGGGTGTCGCAGTGGGATCGGGGGTCCACTGATCATCGTGGCCCGGGATGCGATAGGCTATGTGAGCCGACGCGGGGTGGAGCAGCTCGGTAGCTCGCTGGGCTCATAACCCAGAGGTCGCAGGTTCAAATCCTGTCCCCGCTACCACACGAAACACCCCGGAGATCATCTCCGGGGTGTTTCGCGTTACCGGTCCCCGGGCGGACCGCCGGGCAGTCGCCCGGAAACCCCAGCGTTCCCCGCCGACCGGCGTGCCGTGGTTGCGCTTGTCGGCGAGGATGTGGGCATGTCTTCCTTCAACAGGTGGTGGGGCCGGCTGACCACGGTCCTCGGTGCGGCCGTGCTGTCGGTGTTCGTACCCGTCGCGGCCTGGGCGTCAACCGGCACGGGTGAGCTGGTGGTGGAGGCCGCGCGGCGGCGGCGCGGCGGGGGCTTCGGCTTCCTCGGCCTGCTCTGCTGCCTGGTCGTGGTCGCCGTGATCGTCTTCCTGCTGCTGCGGATGATGCGCAACCGCCGCGGCGGCCCACCGCGCTGATCCGGCCCACCGCACTGATCCGGCCCACCGCGCGGATCCGGCCCACCGTCGCGCCGGCAACCACCGGCCCGGCGGCGTGACCCACACTCGGGGGCACCGCCGTGCGGCGCGTGCTACCCGGCCAGCGCGGCGTTCGCCTGGGCCATGAAGCGGGACGTGGCGGCCCGGGGGCCGGCCGTTCCCCTGCGGATGCTCTCGGCGGCCTCCCTCAGCAGCACCCGCACCCGGGGGTGTCCCTGCGGCGGCGGGCCGGGTGCCGGCCCCAGCCGGTCGGCCAGTGCGACCCCGAGGGCTGCCGCACGTCGCTGGGCAGGATCGGTGATGCTGGCGTCGACGTAGCTGCGCACCGCCAGGCTGGGGCTCAGCCCGCGTTCGTGACCGAGCGCGGTCCCCGCCTCGCCGTTGCCGGTCAGGAAGTTGATCACGTCGGCCACCACGGCGGGGTGCCGGGTGCCCCGGAAGGCCGCCCAGTACATCGACGCTCGGTGCCACTGCGCCTCCGGCGGCCCCGGCAGGGCGGCCAGTCCGAGATCGGCGCGGGTGAGCCGCTGTAGCTCCGGGAACTGGTGCGACCAGGCGAACGAGGCGGCCGTGGCACCGGTGACCACGAGCTGTCGGGCCGGTTCGTCGCCGTCGGCCCGCTTGATCAGGGCGGCGCTCGGGGTGGCCCGGCCGGACCGGGCACGCCGCCACAGCTCGAACCACTCGATCAGCACGTCGGCGTCGAAACCGAGCTGACGCCCCTGGTAGAGCTCGCCGCCCTGACCGCGCAGCCAGAGCCAGAACGCCCGGGCGTCACCGGACGCGTCCATCGTGCCCGCCACCCGGCCCTCGCCGGCCCGGGTCACCCGCTGCGCCCAGGCGATGTACTCCGCCCAGGACATCCCCGTGGTCGGCTCGGGCACCCGCAGCCGGCGCAGCAGCGTGCGGTCGTAGACCACGGCGGCGGCGGTCTGTGCCGCGGCGACGCCGACGGTGCGCCCGTCGACCTGCCCGTACCGGACCAGGCCCGAAGGCAGGGTGCGCAGGTCCAGGCGATGATCGGCGACGTACCCGCCGAGGTCCAGGACGATCTCGCGCCGGGCGTACTCGGTGAGCATGCTGTCGTCGAGCTGGATCAGGTCGGGCACGTTGCCGCCCGCGGCCTGGGTGGCCAGCCGGCCGTAGTAGCCGTCGGCACCCTGCCAGGTGACCCGGAAGCCGACGCGGGGATTGCGGTCGGTGTAGAGCCGCAGCACCCGTTCGGTCAGCTCGGCCCGCTTCGCGCCGCCGTACCAGAAGACCGACAGCTCGACCGGCTCGGTCTCCACCGGGGCCGTCCGGTCCTCGGTACACCCGGCCGCGAGCACCGGTGCCCCCAGCAGCGCGGCGAGCACCCGGCGCCGGCCCGGGTCCGCTCCGGCGCGCAGCAGCGGAAATCGGGCAGCGGGCACGGAAGCTCTCCAGGTGGACCGGTGGGCGGACGGCCGGATCATTCACGCAGGCGGCGCGGGAGGGTGTCAACGTACGTCCGGCCACACCACCGTGCCCCAGGCGTACGCATCGATGCGCGGAGCCACCGACGGACGCCGTGCGCGGCCCCCATGGTGTACTAGGGCGCGTGGAGCTTCTGCACTCGGGCAAGGTACGGGACGTCTACGCCGACGGCGACGACCTGATCCTGGTCGCCTCCGACCGCATCTCGATCTACGACGTGGTGCTGCCGACGCCGATCCCCGACAAGGGCAAGTTGCTCACCGCCCTCTCGCTGTGGTGGTTCGAGCAGCTCGCCGACCTGGTGCCGAACCACGTCATCTCCGCCACCGACGTGCCGGCGGAGTTCGCCGGCCGGGCCATCCGCTGCCGGCGGCTGGAGATGGTGCCCGTGGAGTGCGTCGCCCGGGGCTACCTGACCGGCGGCGGCCTCAAGGAGTACCAGGGCACCGGCGCGGTCTCCGGCGTGGAGCTGCCGCGTGGCCTGGTCGAGGCGTCCATCCTGCCCGAGCCGATCTTCACCCCGTCGACCAAGGCGCCGGTGGGGGAGCACGACGAGCCGATCACCTTCGCCGAGGTGGTGGACAAGGTCGGCGCCGAGACCGCCGAACGGCTGCGCCGGATCACCATCGACGTCTACCGGCGGGGCGCGGAGCTGGCCGCCGACCGGGGGATCCTGGTCGCCGACACCAAGATCGAGCTGGGCTGGGCGCCGGACGGCACCCTGACCGTCGGCGACGAGCTGCTGACCTCCGACTCGTCCCGGTTCTGGCCGGCGGAGTCGTACCAGCCGGGCCGGGCGCAGTTCTCCTACGACAAGCAGTACGTCCGGGACTGGGCGGTGGCGAGCGGCTGGGACAAGCAGGCCCCGGCGCCCGAGGTGCCGGCCGAGGTGGTCGAGGCCACCCGGGCCCGCTACGTCGACGTCTACGAGAAGCTCACCGGCAACCGCTGGGACTGATTTCCGGACCGGTGCGGCGTCAGTCGACCCAGTCGAGGGTGCGCTGGACCGCCTTGCGCCAGTTGCGCAGTTCCCGCTCCCGATGCGCCGGGTCCATCGTCGACTCCCACTGCGCGTCGGAGCGCCACTTGGCCCGCAGCGTCGCCAGGTCCGGCCAGAAGCCGACCGCCAGGCCGGCCGCGTACGCGGCGCCGAGGCAGGTGGTCTCGGTGATCCGGGACCGGACCACCGGCACGTCGAGCACGTCGGCGAGGAACTGCATCAGCAGCCCGTTGCCGGTCATTCCGCCGTCGACCCGCAGCCGGCGCAGCGCCACGTCGGAGTCGGCGTTCATCGCGTCGACCACCTCGCGGGTCTGCCAGGCTGACGCCTCCAGGGCCGCCCGGGCCAGGTGCCCCTTGGTGATGTAGCCGGTCAGCCCGGCGATCACCCCCCGCGCGTCGCTGCGCCAGTACGGAGCGAACAGGCCGGAGAAGGCCGGCACGACGTAGCAGCCGCCGTTGTCGTCGACGGTGCGGGCCAGCTCCTCCACCTCGGGAGCCGTGGAGATCAACCCGAGGTTGTCCCGCAGCCACTGCACCAGCGAACCGGTGACCGCGATCGCCCCCTCCAGCGCGTACGCGGCCGGCTGGCCGTGGATGCGGTAGGCGACCGTGGTGAGCAGGCCGTGGGTGGAGGAAACCGGGCTGGCGCCGGTGTTGAGCAGCAGGAAACTGCCGGTGCCGTAGGTGCACTTGGCCTCGCCCGGCTGGAAGCAGGTCTGCCCGAACAGGGCGGCCTGCTGGTCGCCGAGCGCACTGGCGACCGGCACTCCGGCCAGCACCCCGGTGGCCTCCCCGTAGACCTCGGCGGAGCTGCGGATCTCCGGCAGCATCGCCGCCGGCACGCCCATCGCGTCGAGCAGCTCCGGATCCCAGTCCAGGGTGGTCAGGTCCATCAGCAGGGTGCGGCTGGCGTTGGTCACGTCGGTCACGTGCCGCCCGGTCAGCTTCCAGATCAGCCAGCTGTCCATGGTGCCGAAGAGCACCTCGCCTGCCTCGGCGCGCCCGCGCAGCCCGTCGACGTGGTCCAGCAGCCAGCGCAGCTTCGGCCCGGCGAAGTAGGTGGCCAGCGGCAGCCCGGTGCGGGTACGGAACAGCTCCTCGCCGTACGCCCGCTCCAGCTCGCCCAGCAGCGGGCCGGTGCGGGTGTCCTGCCAGACGACGGCGTTGGCGACCGGCCGGCCGGTCGCCCGGTCCCAGACGAGCGTGGTCTCCCGCTGGTTGGTGATGCCGACGGCGGCGAGCCCGGCGGCGTCGGTGTCGGCGGCCCGCAGCGCCTCCCGGACGACCAGCTCCACGTTCGCCCAGATCTCCTCGGCGTCGTGCTCCACCCAGCCCGGCCGGGGGAAGATCTGCCGATGCTCCCGCTGCGCCACGGAGACGATCTCCCCGGCCCGGTCGAAGACGATGCACCGCGAGGAGGTGGTGCCCTGGTCGATGGCGGCGACGTACTGGGGGGTCACGGCAGCACCGTACCCGGACCGGCCGGGTTCCGCCGTCCGGCGCGGCCCCGATGCCGCCCGGGTCGGGTCGGACGCGGACCTGGCCCGGCGCGGAACTGGTCCGGATCCCCTCCGTACGATGTGCAGACGTGCGTGACATCGCCGTGTTCAGTGGAACCGCCCACCCGGAACTCGCCGCCGAGATCTGCGCCCACCTCGGTGTGCCGCTTTATCCGGTGCGGGTGTCCCGGTTCGCCAACGACTGTCTGGAAGTGCAGTTGCAGGCCAACTGCCGGGAGCGGGACGTCTTCCTGATCCAGCCGCTGGTGCCGCCCGTCCAGGAGAACCTGGTCGAGCTGCTGCTCATGCTCGACGCCGCCCGGGGCGCCTCGGCCGGCCGGATCACCGTGGTGCTGCCGCACTACGCGTACGCCCGGTCGGACAAGAAGGACGCGCCGCGCATCTCGATCGGCGGGCGCCTCGTCGCCGACCTGCTCACCTCGGCGGGCGCGGACCGGGTGCTGGCGATGACCCTGCACTCGCCCCAGGTGCACGGCTTCTTCGACGTGCCGGTCGACCACCTGCACGCGCTGCGCGAACTGGCCGACCACTTCACCCGCTACGACCTGAGCAACACGGTGGTGGTCTCGCCCGACCTGGGCAACGCCAAGGAGGCGGCGGCGTTCGCCCGGCGGCTCGGCACCCCGGTGGCCGCCGGGGCGAAACAGCGGTTCAGCGACGACCGGGTCAAGATCAGCGCGGTGATCGGCGACGTCGCCGACCGGGACGTCATCGTGCTGGACGACGAGATCGCCAAGGGCAGCACGGTGATCGAGTTGATGGAGCACCTGCGCGAGCTGAAGGTCCGTTCGATCCGGCTGGCCTGCACGCATGGCCTCTTCTCCAGCGGCGCTTTGCAGCGGCTCAGCGAGCAGGAGGGCGTACTGGAGATCGTCTGCACCAACACGGTGCCGATTCCCGCCGACAAGCGCGTACCGAAACTGGAGGTCCTCTCCGTCGCGCCGGCCCTGGCCGAAGCGATGCGCCGCATCCACAACGGCGAATCGGTCAGCGCCCTCTTCGCCTGACCCCACCCCGCGATCCCCCGCCCGCCCCGCCCCCCGCCGCGATCTTGCAGTTCCTGCCCCGACGAACCGCCTATATCGCTCATAAGGCGGGCCGAAGTGCAAGATCGGCGCGCGGCTCCAGCGGCCCCGCCTTGCGGCCCCGCGATCTTGCAGTTCCTGCCCCGACTATTGACTCATATCGCCCGTAAGGCGGGCCGAAAGTGCAAGATCGGCGCGACGCGGCGCGGGGCGGGGCGACGCGACGCGGGGCGGGGCGGGGGCGTGGAGGCCGCAGGGTTGCCCTGGGGCCGTGGCGCCTGGCGCGGTGTGGGCCGTAAGGCAGCCGGACCGGGGGTTAGTCGTGGGGGTGGCGGGCGGTGGGTCTGGGGGTGGTGACGGCGGTGCTGATCCGGACGGTGGTGCCGCCCTCGCCGGTGTCGACGGCCATGCTGTCGCTCAGCTCCCGGGCCAGCCAGAGGCCCCATCCGCCGGCGGTGTCCGCGGCGGGCCGGCTCCGGTCGTCGAGCCGCTGCGTGCTGATCCCGTGCCCGTGGTCGGAGACCTCGCAGAACAGGTGCTCCGACTGCCGCCACAGCCGTAGCCAGCCCTGGCCGCCGCCGTGCCGGACCGCGTTGGTGATCAGCTCGTTGACGGCCAGCACGAAGTCGTCCAGGCGCTGCCCGCCCAGCCCCGCCGCATGCGCGCAGGAGGTGACCGAGTGGCGAAGCTCGGTCACCTGAGCCTGGTTGAAGGCTTCGGCGATGAGAAGGGAAGGTTCGATGGGCACAACCGTACGCTGTGCGTCAGGTTGCGCATTCGTCATGGCCCCGTCCCGACAGCGGATCTCGGAGTTTTCGCGGCATTTCCACCGTACGTCAGGGTTCTCCTGCGCGCACACGCCACTCCGCCGGCCGCGCCCGGCTGTGGCATCGTGACGGGCGTGCCGACGCCGCCCGGTGGTTTCGAGGTCCCGCTCTGGCGGGCCATCGCCGTGTTCCGGGTGGCCTCGCTGGCGTACGTCTGCGTGCTGGCGATCCGGGACGCCGACCGGTACGCGCATCCGCTCGCGGCCGGCGGTCTGGTCCTGCTGATGGTGGCCTGGACCGGCGTGACGACAGTCGGCTACGCCAGCCCGGCCCGGCGGGGGTGGCCGCTGCTCCTGGCGGACCTGGCGGTCGTCCTCGGCATTCTGCTGGCCACCCCGTGGGCGATCGGGCCGGCGGCGCTCGCCGCCGGTGTGCCCACCCTGACGGTGGCCTGGGTGGGCGGGCCCGTGCTGGCCTGGGCGGTCTCCGGCGGCCGGCGGCGGGGCACCGTCGCGGCCCTGGTCCTCGGCGCGGCCGACCTCGCCACCCGCGAGCGGATCGGCCACTCGTCGTTCACCGGGGCGATCCTGCTGCTGCTCGCCGGGGTCGTGGTCGGGCACGTCGCCCGGCTCGCCGTGACCGCCGAGGAACGGCTGCACCGGGCGGTGGAACTGGAGGCCGCCACCCGCGAGCGGGAGCGGCTGGCCCGCGACATCCACGACTCGGTGCTCCAGGTGCTCGCGCTGGTGCAGCGGCGCGGGGCCCACCTGGACGGCGAGGCGGGGGAGCTGGCCCGGCTCGCCGGGGAGCAGGAGGCCGCGCTGCGCGCCCTGATCGCCGGCACCGCGCCGGTCGGGGCCGGTGCCGACGGCGGGCCGGTCGATCTGCGTGGGCTGCTCGGCCGGTACGCCTCGGCGACGGTCTCGCTGTCCGCGCCGGCGACCCCGGTGCCGCTGCCCGGGCGGGTCGCCCACGAACTGGCTGCCGCGACCGTCGCCGCCCTGGACAACGTGGCCCGGCACGCGGGCGGACGGGCCTGGGTGCTGGTGGAGGACGAGGGGACGACGGTGACCGTGTCGGTCCGTGACGAGGGGCCGGGCTTTCCCGACGGCCGGCTGGAGGAGGCCGCCGCCGAGGGCCGCCTCGGCGTGGCCCGGTCCATTCGGGGCCGCCTCGCCGACCTCGGCGGGACGGTACGGATCACCTCCGCGCCGGGCGCCGGCACCGAGCTGGAACTGACCGTCCCGAGGGAGGCGTCATGACGGTGCGGATCATGGTGGTGGACGACCACCCGATGTGGCGGGAGGGCGTGGCCCGTGACCTCGCCGAGGCCGGGCACGTCGTCGTCGCCACCAGCGGCGAGGGGCGGCAGGCCCTCCGCGTCGCCGCCGCCACCCGACCCGACGTGGTGGTGCTCGACCTGCAACTGCCGGACGTCTCCGGGGTGGAGGTGATCCGGGGGCTGCGCGCCGTGCTGCCGGACGTGCGGGTGCTGATGCTCTCGGCCAGCGGCGAGCAGCAGAGCGTGCTGGACGCGGTGAAGGCGGGCGCCACCGGCTACCTGGTCAAGTCGGCCGCCCCGGCGGAGTTCCTGGAGGCGGTGCGCCGGACGGCGGCCGGGGAGCCGGTCTTCACGCCCGGGCTGGCGGGGCTGGTCCTCGGCGAGTACCGCCGGCTCGCGGCCGTCCCGCCCGGTGCCGCCCCGGGCGCGGACCGGGACGCCCCCGGCGCCGCGCCCCGGCTCACCGAACGGGAGACCGAGGTGTTGCGCCTGGTGGCCAAGGGGCTGTCCTACAAGCAGATCGCCACGCGGCTCGGGCTGTCCCACCGGACCGTGCAGAACCACGTGCAGAACACGCTCGGCAAGCTCCAGCTGCACAACCGGGTCGAGCTGGCCCGGTACGCGATCGAGCAGGGCCTGGACGACTAGGGGCGGGGTCGGCAGGCGGGCGGACGAGCGCGGGCCGGCTCAGACCGAGTGCGGCGGGCGCGTCTCGTGGATGGCCAGCTCCTCGGCGCTCGCGCCGCCGCCGGCCGAACCGGCGTCGTACGCCACGGAGTCGGTCTCCTGGTCGGTGTGCGTACCCTCGTCCGGTTCGACGAGCCGGCCGACCTGGCCGTCGGCGGCGCCGCCCAGCCTGCCGTGGTCGTAGATGGAGACCGGCGAGGCCGGGTCGGAGGTGGGGCCGGGCTCGATCACGTCCGCGTCGAGCTGGGCCTGTGCCGCGGCCTCCTCGCTGTCGGCCTCGGCGGCGATGTCCGGGTCGACGGGGCCGGCCAGCGGGTCGTCGACGGGGCGTTCGTACTGTTCCCGGTCGAGCTTGTAGTCCAGCGACTCGCCGTCGAGCTGCTCCTCGGCGGTGGTCCCGTACCGGTCGACCGCGACCGGCGTCCGGTCGCCCGGCAACTGGGCCGGCTCCGGGCCGTCCGCCTCGCGCCCCGTCAGGACGTCGTCGTTGGCGCTCGAGTCGTCGTCGGCGGTGTCGGGCAGGCCCTCCGCCTCGGGGTCGGACACGGGGGTCGGGTACTCGTTGTCGCGCATGGCTGATCACTACCCACTGCCCTCCCGGCATAACCGGTGCCGCCCGCGACATCCGGCGCAAGGGAGACCTCCGGGGACGGAAGGGGCGCATCGGGGCGGCGGATCAGCCGGCGTTCCCGTCGGCGACGCGCAGCACGCACCAGACGACCTTGCCGTCCGGCACCCGGCTGCACCCCCAGTCGCTGGTGACGGTGTCGATCAGCAGCAGACCGCGCCCGCCGACGGTGTCCGGCGCGGCCTGGCCGGCGAACGCCGGCTGCCGGGACGAGTGGTCGCGTACCGCCAGGTGCAGGGCGTCGTCCCGGGGCGCCAGGCGGACCGTCATCGCGGTCTGCGCGTGGGCGACCACGTTGTTCACCATCTCGGTGACCGCGATGCAGCCCGACTCGGCCACCTCCGCCAGGCCCCAGCGTCCGCAGCCCTCGGTCACGAGCTGGCGGGCCCGCCGGGCGGCCTCGACGACGGGCGCGAGATCGGCGTGCAGCACCGCGGCCGACGGCGCGGCGGCCAGCCCGGCCAGCGCCGCGGCCAGGGTCGGCCAGGCCGGCACCCCCTCGACGGCGCCGACCGGGTCGCAGAGCAGCAGGTCGGCGGCCGGCCAGTCACGTACCTCCCGGCGTACCTCGGCGAAGACGTCACCGGCCGCCGGTTCACTCACCAGCAGACCGGTGAGGTCGACCACCACCGCCCCGGGCCGGTCGCAGAGCCGGGCGAGCAGGCCGTCGCGGACCACGTCGGCATTGGCCCGGTCGAGTACGCCGGTCACCCGGACCACCCCGGACGCCTCGTCCGCCTCCACCCGGCAGCGCAAGTCGCCCGGCACGGTCGTCTCGTCGCGGACCCGCGGCCCGGGCCCCGCACCTGACCGGTCCGCCCGCGCCATCAGCGACCCGTCCTCGCTCGGCGGGCCATCGCGGCCACCGTCCCGACGGCCGTCCCCGCCGCCGCCAGCCCGAAGGTGGCGGTCATCCGGAGCAGGTGCCGCCGCCGGCCCTGCCAGCCGCCCCCGGGAAGCGCTAGCGCGTCCGCGTGGAAGACGTTTCCGGTGTCGTCCGGCCGCGGGGCGGGCCCGAACTGGGTGCGGCGGGCGTACCAGCCGAGCGCCCGCTCGGCGAATGCCGGGGCGAGCCGCCACTGGAGGCCGATCAGCCGGGCGGTCCCACCGGCGTACGCCTCACGCTTGGGGCGGCGCAGCAGCCGGACGATCGTCTCGGCCACCACCTCCGGCGGGTAGACCGGGGGCGGCGGCAGCACCTCGCGGCCGGTGTGGTTGGCGGTGTGCCGGAAGAACGGGGTGTCGATGCTGGCCGGCAGCACCGTGCAGATCGAGATGTTGCCCCGGCCGGTGACCCGCATCTCCTGGCGTACCGTGTCGGCCAGCCCGCGGATGCCGTGCTTGCTGGCGTTGTACGCCGACTGGTAGGGCATCGCCACCTCGGCCAGCACCGAGGCGTTGTTGACCAGCACCCCGCCGCCCGCCGCGCTCAGCTGGGGCAGGGCGGCCCGGGTGCCGTACGCGGCGCCGAGCAGGTTCACCTCCAGCACCCGGCGGAACTCCGCCATCGGGATCTCGTCGAAGAGCCCGACGGTGCCGACCGCGGCGTTGTTGACCCAACCGTCGATCCGGCCGAACTCGGCGACCGCGCGGGCCGCGAGCCGCTCGACCGCCGCCAGATCGGTCACGTCGGTCGGCACCGCCAACGCCTGTCCGCCCAGCTCCCGGCACCGCTCGGCGACCCGCTCCAGGGCCGGCCCGCTCCGCGCGGCCAGCACGACGGCGGTGCCGTGCCGGGCGAGGGCGTACGCGGTGGCCGTGCCGATGCCGCTGGAGGCGCCGGTGAGCACGACGGTGGCGTCAGCGAGGCTTCGGGTGAGCGGCATTCTTCGCCCGTACCCCCGCTGACCGGGGTCATGCCTGGCAGTTCCGGGCGCGTGGGCTCGCCGGGCGCTGCCCGATCTGCCAGGTTTCGGCTCAGGGGGGTCTGGTTAATGGGACCCTCTGACCGAGGACCACCCGCCCCAGAGAATGGCATGGAGGTGACCCATGCACGTCGGCCTCGTCTGCGCGCACGCCGGCCCGCCCAACCGTAACGACGGTCTGACCGTCGGCACCCACCAGCACATCGCGCGGGTTGCCACCGAGCTGGCCGCGCGGGGCCACGACGTCCGGGTGTACGAACGCCGCGACGACCCGGACCTGCCGGAGACGGCGACAGTCGACGGCTACCGGGTGGAGCGGGCGCCGATCGGCCCGGCCGCCCCGCTGCCCACCGCCGAGCTGGTGCCGCTGGTGGCCGCGTTCGGCGCCTGGCTGGCCGACCGGTGGAGCGACTGGCGTCCCGAGGTGGTGCACGGGCACTACTGGGTCGGCGGGCTCGCCGCGGCGCACGCCGTCCGGGAGACCGACATCCCGGTGGTGCAGACGTTCCACTCCCTCGGTGTCGAGCAACTGCGCCACCTCGGCCAGCAGTACTCCGGGCCGGGCGAGCGCATCCCGTTGGAACGGGCGCTGACCCGGGCCGTGGACATCGCGGTCGCCCAGTGCAACGACGAGGTCGACGAGCTGACCCGGATGGGGTTGCAGCGTGCCTCCGTGGCGATGGTGCCGGCCGGCGTCGACACCGCCCAGTTCCATCCCGACGGCGAGGCCGCCCCCCGCGACCAGCGGGCGCGGATCCTCTCCGTCGGCGGGCTCTCGCCCGGGCACGGCCAGGAGGACCTGATCCGGGCCCTGCGGATGCTGGGCGACGCCGAGCTGGTGATCGCCGGCGGCCCGCCCGTCGAGCAGCTCGCCAACCATGCCGAGGCGAGCCGGCTGCGCGAGCTGGCCGAGCGGAACGGGGTGGCCGACCAGGTGAAGCTGGTGGGCGCGGTGCCGCACGACCAGATGGCCACCTGGTACCGCTCGGCCGACGTGGTCGCCTGCACCCCGCACTACTCCTCCGCCGGCCGGGTCTCGCTGGAGGCGATGGCCTGCGGGGTGCCGGTGGTCGGCTACGCCATGGGCGGGATCGCCGACGCGGTGGTCGACGAGGTCACCGGCCGGTTGGTGCCGCCGGGCGACGTCCGCACGCTGGGCATGACGCTGCGCCGGCTGCTCGCCGACAACGCCGGGCGGTTCGCGTACGGGCACGCCGCCGTGGACCGGGTGCGGTGCAGCTACACCTGGGAACGGACCGCCGGGGCGCTGGAACGCCTCTACGAGCGGGTGGTCAGCCGCCGCAAGCCGGTCGAGGCGGTCTGAGGGAAGCCGCGGGCCCGCGGCCGCTCAGAGTGGGCGGCCGGGGGCTCCGACGCCGACCATGCCCCGCTGCCGGTCCCCGGCCACCGCGTGGTGGTGCTGGGGTTCGGCGTACCGGGTGAGGCCGATGACCGCGGCGAGGGTGACCAGGAAGCCGACGGCGGCGAGCCACTCCCGCCCGGGCCAGATCTTGTCGTTGAGCAGCAGCAGGCCGATGATCGCGGCGGGCACCGCCCCGGCGGCGTCCATCGCCGCCACGGCGGCCGTGGTCGAGCCGCGCTGCATGGCCAGGCCGAGCAGCAACTGGCCGACGATCGAGTGGGCGATCAGCAGGTAGAGCAGCGGATCCTGGACGAACGCCTCCGGCGTCGGTGCGGAGGCGAGCGGCCGGGCGGCGACCGCGGCGGCGGAGAACGCCAGCCCGGCCAGCGCGCCGAGCGCCACCGACCCGGGTGCCCCGTGCAGGCGTACCGCGAAGAAGCCGACCACGGCGATCACGCCGAGCGCCACCGCCAGGGCGACCATGCCGGCGGTGCCGAGCGGTTTGGCCGGCGCGGGCTCGGCGGAGAGCACCAGCGCGGTGATCCCGCCGAACAACAGCACCAGCAGGGCCACCTCGGCGGCCGGCAGCCGCCACTTCAGCACCAGTACGCCGAGCAGAGCGGTGACCCCGAGCCCGGCGGCGACGCTGGACTGCACCAGGAAGAGCGGCAGGTCCCGGCGGGCCAGCAGGGCCAGCACGAACCCGGCCACCTGGCAGCCCAGCCCGACCAGGTAGGTGCGGTGCCCCGCCAGCCGCAGCAGCAGCCCCGGGTCGAACGTGTGGTGCACGGTGGTGCGGGCGGCGGCGACCGACTGGAGCAGGTTGGCGACGCCGTACGCGATGATCATCGCCGCGAGGAAGCACCAACCGGAGGAGACCACCTGGCGAGGATAGAGGCTGCCGGAGGTCAGTGCTCGGTTGGCCGAGCCAGCCGGGCGAGGATGTCCGCGTGCAGCGCGCCGTTGCTGGCAACGGCGCTGCTCTCGGTGCCGGCGTCGCCGGAGGGGGCGGGTCGGCCGGCGAGATCGGTGAATGTCCCGCCCGCCTCGGTGACGATCGGCACCAGCGCGGCGACGTCCCACAGCGACAGTTCCGGCTCCACCATCACGTCCAGCGCGCCCTCGGCCAGCAGCATGTAGCCGTAGAAGTCGCCGTACGCCCGGCTGCGCCAGGTGTCGCGCATCAGCTGGAGCATGGCGTCCAGCCGGCCGGCGGACTCCCAGCCGGTCAGTGACGAGTAGCAGAAGCTCGCGTCCGCCAGGTCCCGGACCGCGGAGACCCGGATCGGGGCGCCGCCGGCCGCGTCCGGTCCCGCGTACGCGCCCTCGCCGAGCGCGCCCCACCAGCGGCGGCCGAGCGCCGGCGCGGAGACCAGCCCGGCGACCGGGCGGTCGGACTCCAGCAGCGCGATCAGGGTGGCCCAGACCGGGACGCCGCGGATGAAGTTCTTCGTGCCGTCGATCGGGTCGACCACCCAGCGCCGCCCGCCCGGGCCGCTGGCGGGCTCCTCGCCGTACTCCTCGCCGAGCAGGCCGTCGGCCGGCCGGTGCGTGGCCAGCAGCGCGCGGATCTCCCGCTCCACCGCCGTGTCCGCGTCGGAGACCGGGGTCAGGTCGGGCTTCGCCTCGACCCGCAGGTCGAGCGCGCGGAACCGGGCCGTGGAGACGGCGTCGGCGGCGTCGGCGAGCAGATGGGCGAGGGCGAGGTCGTCGGCGTACCCGGGCACGTCCGTCAACCTACCGACCCGGCCGGCGTCACGCGGCGGCGGGCGGGTCGCCCTCACCCGCGCGGGAGGCGAGCAGCCGGCGGTACGAGGCGAGCCGTCGCGGGTCGGCCTTGCCGGCGGCCACCCACGCGTCCAGGCCGCAGTCGGGCGCGTCGGGCGTGTGCGGGCAGTTGGCGGGGCAGTCGACAGTCCCCTCCACCAGGTCCGGGAAGCCGTGCAGCAGGCTGTCGGCGGAGACGTGCGCCAGCCCGAAGCTGCGGACGCCCGGGGTGTCGACGATCCAGCCGGCGTCGGCGTTCCCGCCGTGCGTCGGGCCCCCGGGCCGCCGGGGCAGTCGCAGCGCCACCGCGCTCGTGGAGGTGTGCCGGCCCCGGCCGATCGCGCTGACCGTGCCGACCGCCCGGGCGGCGTCCGGCACGAGGCGGTTGACCAGCGTCGACTTGCCCACCCCGGAGTGCCCGACCATGACCGAGACCCGCCCGGCGAGCAGGTCGCGCAGGGCGTCGAGGTCGGAGTCCGGGCGGATCAGCACGTACGGCAGCTCCAACTCGGCGTAGTAGTCGAGCACCGCCTCGGGGCCGGCCAGGTCGGCCTTGGTCAGGCAGAGCAGCGGCTCGATGTCGGCGTCGTACGCGGCCACCAGGCAGCGGTCGATGAACCCGGTGCGCGGCGGGGGATCGGCCAGCGCGCTGACGATCACCAACTGGTCGGCGTTGGCGACGACCACCCGCTCCAGCCGCCCCTCGGCGGTGGTCTCGTCGTCGTCGGCGGTGCGCCGCAGCACCGACGTCCGCTCGGCGATCCGGACGATCCGGGCCAGCGCCCCCGCCGCGCCGGAGGTGTCCCCGACCAGGCCGACCCGGTCGCCGACCACCACCGACTTGCGCCCCAGCTCCCGGGCGCGCATCGCGGTGACCAGGGGCGCGTCCGGCCCGGCGTCGGGCAGCACGCACGTGTAGCGGCCCCGGTCGACGGCGATCACGAAGCCGTCCACCGCGTCCGCGTGCCGGGGCCGGTTGCGGGTACGCGGGCGCGACGACCTGCCGGGCCGGACCCGTACGTCGTCCTCGTCGTACTCCCGCCGTCTGGTCGCCAGGACCCGCCCCCTGTCGTGTCAGCTCTTGCCGGTCACCATTGCCGACCATAGTGCCGGGAACTCGGGCATGGTCTTCGAGGTACACGCCACGTCGCTCAGTTCGATGCCCGGCACGGCCAGGCCGGCCACCGCTGCGGCGTGCGCCATCCGGTGGTCGTGGTAGGTCTCGAACACCCCGCCGTGCAGCGGCCGGGGCCGGATCTCCAGCCCGTCGGTGGACTCGGTGATGTCCGCGCCGAGCGCGGCGAACTCCCGCGCCAGCGCGGTCAGCCGGTCGGTCTCGTGACCCCGGATGTGGCCGACGCCGGTGAACACCGACGGCGAGTCGGCGAGCATGGCCAGCGCCGTCAGCGCGGGGGTCAGCTCGCTGACGTCGGAGAGGTCGGCGGCGAGGCCGTGCACCGTGCCGGTGCCCCGCACCGTCAGCCCGGCGGTGGAGAGGGTCACCTCGCCGCCCATCCGCTGGAGCAGCGAGCGGAGCTGTTCGACCGGCTGGGCGCTGCTGCGCGGCCAGCCCTGGAGGGTCACCTCGCCGCCGGTGACCAGGGCGGCGGCGAAGAACGGCACGGCGCCCGAGAGGTCCGGCTCGATCTCCCAGCCACGCCCCGCCAGCGGGCCTGGCTCGACCACCCACACGTCGGGGGTGCCGTCGTCGACCGCCGCGCCGGCGGCCCGGAGCATCTGCACGGTCATCCGCAGGTGCGGCGCGGACGGCACCGGCGGACCCATGTGCCGGACCACCACGCCCCGGTCGAACCGCGGCGCCGCCAGCAGCAACCCGGAGACCAACTGGCTGGAGGCGGAGGCGTCGATCACCACCTCGCCGCCGGCCACCCGCCCCGCGCCGAGCACGGTCAGCGGCAGGCTGCCGGTGACGGGGGCGTCCACCCGGACACCGAGGGAGCGCAGCGCCCCGATCAGGGGACCGAGCGGCCGGGTGCGGGCCTGCGGGTCGCCGTCGAAGGTGATCCGCCCGTCGGCCAGGCCCGCCACCGGCGGGACGAAGCGCATCACGGTGCCGGCCAGGCCGACGTCGACGTGCGCGGGGCCGACCAGCGGGTGGGGGCGGACCAGCCAACGATCGTCGTCGCTGATCGACATGTGCGCGCCCATCGCGCGCAGCCCGGCGGCCATCAGCTCGGTGTCCCGCGCGCGCAGCGGCCCGGCCAGGGTCGAGGGGCCGTTCGCGAGCGCGCTCAGCACCAGGGCGCGCGCCGTCATCGACTTGGAGCCGGGCAGGCGCAGCGTGGCGGCGACCGGGTCGGAGGCGGTCGGAGCGGTCCACGGCTGCGGCGGCCGGGTCGCGATCAGGTTCCCCACGGTTACATTCTGCCGCGTCACACGGCGCGTGACCCCGGCCGCCACCCCTCCTCCCGGCCAGCGGGACAGCCGCGCGGCGCCCGGCGCGTTAGCGTGTGCGGCATGTGCGGGAGGTACGCGACGACCCGGAACGCGGGCGACCTGAGCGCGCTGTTCGAGTCGCACGACGAGACCGACGGCCGGGTCGGCCCCGACCACAACGTCGCGCCCACCGACCCGGTGCCGCTGGTGCGGGTCAGCCCGGAGGGCCACCGTGCGCTGTCGGTCGGGCGTTGGGGGCTGGTGCCGTCCTGGTCCCGGTCGCCCGCCGGCGCCGCCCGCATGATCAACGCCCGTGCCGAGACGGTCGCCACCAGCCGGGCGTACGCGGGTGCCTTCGCCCGCCGCCGCTGTCTCGTCCCGGCCGACGGCTGGTACGAGTGGGTCCGCGGGGCCGACGGGCGCAAGCAGCCCTATTACATGACCCCGCTGGACGGCTCGGTGCTCGCCTTCGCCGGCATCTGGTCGGTGTGGGAGGGCACGGCGGGGCCGCTGCTGAGTTTCAGCGTCGTCACCACCGCCGCGATCGGCGAACTGGCCGAGGTGCACGACCGGATGCCGCTGCTGCTGCCCAGGGAGCGCTGGGACGCCTGGCTGGCCCCGACCCCCGAGCCCGCCGGCCTGCTCGCCCCGCCTCCGGCCGAGTGGCTGGCGGGGCTGGAGATCCGCCCGGTGGGGGCGGCCGTGGGGGACGTACGCAACGACGGGCCGCAGTTGACCGCGCGGGTGCCCGCCGCCCGGATCGACGCGCCGGAAGATCTGACACTTTTCTGACAGCTAGATGCATTGTCGGGTGTGATTTGCCAGTGTTGCGGGCGAAACGTCGCCCGGTTGTTCACCCATATTCGCCGTAGAGTCTTGTCCCGGTGTCCGGAAGTGCGATACAACACAGCGCCGGTAGTGGGTGCCGATTCGCACGGGGCGGACGGCACACATCGATCTTTGCCGGTCCCACGGGGGAGGTGGGTGGATGACCCGGGCACGTATGCCCCGGCCGCACGAGGTGGCCGCCGCACGACGGGATCCGCGACTGCTGCGGGCATTGCGGGAGCGGCGACAGGACGAGGCATGGCGGACCAGAGGAACATGTCAGAACGTCGATCCGGAGACGTTCTTCCCGGCGCCGAACGAGCCGGCCGACGCGGCCGTCGCGCTCTGCCGGAGCTGTGACGTGCAGGGTTCCTGCCTGGCCTGGGCGCTGGACGTGGGCGACTGTCACGGCGTCTGGGGCGGCACGACACCGCGTGAGCGGCGGGCGATGCTGGTGGCCTGGCGCGACGAGGTGCAACCGGATCCGGACGCCGCCGACGAGGCGGGTCCGCCGGTCCGGGACCGGCTGCTCACCCTGGTGCCGCTGAGCTGACCGCCGCCGGCTCCGTCGCCTGACTGGCCGCTGCCGGTCCGTTGCTCGACTGGCCGCTGCCGGCCTGCTGCTCGACGGGGCTGTGCTGGCGGACGTCGTTGAACCCGACTGGCCGCTGCCGGTCCGCCGTGTCGGGCCACTGCTCGATCGGCCGCTGCCGGGCCCACTGCTCGACTGACCTCCGTCGGCCGCCGCGTCGGCGGGCCGCCGCGTCGGCGGGCCGGCCCGCCGTCGTGTCCAGGACGTCGCAGAATGGGCTGATGCCGCAGCACGACGAGATTCCCACTCCACGCGGGCCCGCCCGGGTCGACACCGATCTGCCGCCGGGGCCGCCGGAGGCGTTGCTGGTGCTGGGCCATGGCGCGGGTGGTGACGTCGACGCCCCGGACCTGTGTGCGCTCCGGGACGCGGCGGTGGCGGCCGGCCTGGTGGTGGTCCGGGTGACACAGCCGTACCGCGTCGCCGGCCGACGCGCGCCGGCCCCGGCCGGACACCTCGACGAGGCGTGGACGGTCGTGCTCGCCGTGCTGCGGCGGCGGCATCCTGGCGTACCCCTGGTGGTGGGTGGGCGCTCCAGCGGCGCGCGGGTGGCCTGTCGGACCGCGCGGGCGGTGGGCGCCGCCGGCGTGGTCGCGCTCGCGTTCCCGCTGCACCCGCCCGGCCGCCCGGAGCGGTCGCGGGCGGCGGAACTGGACACGGGCCTGCCGACCCTCGTGGTCAACGGCGACCGCGACCCCTTCGGGGTGCCGGAGCCCGGCCCCGGAGTGCACGTGGTGACCCGCCCGGGCGAACGACACGACCTCCGGACGGACCCCACCGGCACGGCCGAGCTGATCCGAGCCTGGCTACACCACCACCGCTGGACCCACCCCTAACCCAACCCACCCCGCCCCCCGCGTCCCCGCGTCCCCTGGCCCCCGCGATCTTGCAGTTTGTGCCCGGGCAAAAGGGGCGATCCGTGCATTCGGGGGGCCGAAAGTGCAAGATCGACGGGATGGCCCGGCGTGCCGGGCCGACGCACCGCCCGTCCTGGCGGCGGGGTGCGGGGGTGGGGCGGGGGGCCGTTTCCGGGGGTGGCGGCGGGTCGTTGCATCGGATGGTGCCGGACGCCCGTCTCTGGGCGGCGGCGCCGGTCCTCCCAGGCCCTTCCTGGTCCCAGCGCCGGCTCTCGCCGGGGCCGGGACCAGGAACGGGAGGGCCGGCCGGAATGCCCCGCCCCGCCGGGGACGTTGCACCCCCCGGGAAGACATTTCTGGCGAGGGGGGAGACCGGTGCCGACCGAGACGCGGGTCCGGGAACGGGACGAGCGGGGGGCGCGGCAGCTGCGACAGCTGCTGGGCGGTCCGGACTGGCCCGCGGCGGTGCCGCAGGTCGGCCCGACCACGGTGAGTACGAGCACACCCGCCGGAAGTGAATCTGCGGGCACGTCCGTACGCGTATTCTCGGCGGGAAAGCAGCCGACGCGAGGGGATGTGCGGTTGACCACCGAGAAGACGGACGAGCGCAGGGCCCGCTTCGAGCGGGACGCGATGCCCTTCGTCGATCAGCTCTACGCCGCCGGGCTGCGGATGACGCGTAACCCGGCGGACGCGGAGGACCTGGTCCAGGAGACCTACCTGAAGGCGTACGCCGCCTTCCACCAGTTCGAGCAGGGCACGAACCTGAAGGCCTGGCTGTACCGGATCCTGACCAACACCTACATCAACTCCTACCGGAAGCGGCAGCGCCAGCCCATCCAGGCGCCGACCGACGAGATCACCGACTGGCAGCTCGCCGAGGCCGAGTCGCACACCTCCAGCGGGCTGCGCTCGGCCGAGACCGAGGCGCTGGACCGGCTGCCGGACAGCGACGTCAAGGAGGCCCTCCAGCAGTTGCCGGAGGAGTTCCGGCTGGCCGTCTACCTCACCGACGTCGAGGGCTTCTCCTACAAGGAGGTCGCCGACATCATGGGCACGCCGATCGGCACGGTCATGTCGCGGCTGCACCGGGGCCGGCGTAATCTGCGCAAGCTGCTCGAGCAGTACGCCGCCGAGCGGGGCTTCAGCGCTGCGGCGTCGAAGCGGGGCTCGACCGCCGCCGCCGGCCGGGAGGTGTGACGTGAGCTGTGGAGATCCGCACGAGACGGACTGCCGAGAGGTCCTCGCGGAGGTCTACCTCTACCTGGATCTGGAGTGCGCCGACGAGCGGCGCAACCTGATCCGCCACCACCTCGACGAGTGCGGCCCCTGCCTGCGCGAGTACGGCATCGAGCAGGAGGTGCGGGCGCTGGTCGCCCGCTGCTGCGGCAACGAGACCGCGCCCGACCAGCTTCGGGAGCGGCTGAGGCTGCGCCTCACCGAGCTGGTCGTCTTCGAGAGCACGGAGTCGCGGGAACTGGCCGACTGAGGTCGGCTCCGCCGGGTCGGTGGCAGGTCGCGGTCGCCGCCGCTGGGAAAGCGAAAGCCGGTGGCCCGGATCGTCATGATCCGGGCCACCGGCTTTTTTCGCTGACCGATCGGGGCCGGGCCGTGGGTCCGGCCGCCGGTCAGGAGTTGGGGCGCTTGCCGTGGTTGGCGCCGCTCTTCTTCCGGGCCTTCTTCTTCCGGGCCTTCTTCGCCATGGTGACCTCCTCGTGATGGTCGGATCCGCCCTGCGCACGACCTCGGCGCCGGTGCACGCACCGGTCCTCCCGGCGCCGGGGTCCGACCCGCTGATGCTAGTGCCGCCGGCACCCGCCGTCGTCCGCCGGGGCGGCCCGCCGTACGCCGCGCCGCCCGACACACCGGAGACCGTCGCCGACCGGGCACTCCGACCCGTGGCGGCCGGAGCGCCGGCCCCCACCCTCGCCGACCCGACCCGAGCGGGCCCTACCCGGCCCGACCCCGAGCGGGCCCGACCCGGCCTGACCGGAGCGCCCGCCCGGCGTACGTACCGGCCAGAGTGGATCATCACGGAGCCCCTGGCCGCTCCACGCCCGTCGGCGGCTGCCCGCATGATTGGATACGTCGGCAGGCAATCGCGAGAGGGAGGGCCGGGAGATGGCCGAGGAGATCCGCGCCGAGATGGTGGCGAACGTCTGGAAGGTCGTCGCGTCGGCCGGGGACACCGTGTCGGAGGGGGACACGCTGGTGATCCTGGAGTCGATGAAGATGGAGATCCCGGTCGTCACCGAGTCCGACGGTGTCGTCAAGCAGCTCGCGGTCAACGAGGGCGACGTGGTGCAGGACGGCGATCTGATCGCGGTGATCGATTGACCGGCCTCTCGGTCCGCCGGGCGGGGCCGGCCGACTTCGCGGCGGTGGCCCGGCTGACGGTGGCCGCGTACGAGGCGGACGGCCAGCTCAAGGACGAGCACGGCTACGCCGTCGCGCTCGCCGACGTGGCGACCCGGGCGGAGCACGGCGAAGTGCTCGTCGCCGTCGACGACGCCACCGGCGCGGTGCTCGGCTCGGTGACGTTCGTGCTGCCCGGCACCCGGTACGCCGAACTGTCCCGCCCCGGCGAGACGGAGTTCCGGATGCTGGCGGTGGACCCGGCCGCGCAGGGGCGGGGCGTCGGCGCGGCACTGGTCGAGGCGTGCGTGTCGCGGGCGGCCGAGCTGGGCTGCTCGGCCGTGGTCATCTGTATCCGCGACGGCTTCGCCACCGCCGCCCAGCGGCTCTACCGCCGGCGGGGCTTCGTGCGGACGCCCGAGCGGGACTGGACGCCCGTGGCGGGGGTGGACCTGCTCGGCCTCCGGCTGGACCTCCGCCCGGGAGGCGAGAGCACGGTCGGCCAGGTGGTCACCGCCGGGTGAGGCGCCGCCAGAGGCGGCGCAGGCCGGCCCGGGGCCGGGGCGCCCGGCGGGTGGCGGTCAGCGAGGTGGCCAGGGCCGCCGTCTCCGCGTCCAGGGCCGGGCTGGCCAGGGCCAGGTGGGCCAGGGAGCGCGCGATCGGCACCGCCCGGGACCGGGCGACCGTCGCCGCGTCGGCCAGCCGCTCCGTCACCACCCGGGCCACGTCGGGGCGCACCTCCGGTTCGACCCAGGCGGCGGTGACTAGGGCGAACAGCGCCGCCTCGGTGACCCAGTCCTCGACGCCCCAGACGAGGTCCAGCAGCACCTGACGCCGGGTCGACTCCGGCCACGGCTCGTCGGTGCGGTGGTGCAGCAGGCCGAGGCAGGTCCACACCTGGACGCAACGTACCCAGAGCGAGGGGTCCTGCCCGAGCACACGGCCCAGCGCGGTGGGCGGTGCCTCCGGGGGGTGCGCCAGCAGGCCGAGCAGGTCGGGCAACTCCAGGGTGGCCAGGCCCACCGCCGCGTCGTACGCCGCCGGCGGGTGCGGCCAGGACGGGTGGGCGAGCTGCCGCAGCCGCGCGACCGCCTCCGGCGAGGGCGCCGGCACCGCGGGTACGACCGCCGTCCCGTCGTGGCGCCAGAGCTGTCGGGTGCCCGCCCGCCGGGGTTCGCGCGGGTCCGGATCGGGCCCGCCGGCGATCTCGATCCGCAGGCCGGGCGCGGCCATCGCGGCGGTACGCAGCGCGCTGGGCGGTGCCGGCGAGTCGAGTCGTACGGTGGCGCCGACGCCGCCGTGCCCGTCGGTGGCGGCCTGCCGCAGCGCGTCCACGACGGCTCCGGCGGCCGGGGTGAGCTGCCCGAGCCAGGGGCGGCCGCGACAGCTCTCGGCCAGGTCGCCGTGCTCGTGCGTGTCGTCGGGATGGTCCCGGACGAAGTCGGCGAGCGCGACCAGGTGGGCCACGTCGCCGTCGCGCTGGTACCGCAGCCGGTGGGCGGTGTGCACGGCGCAGTCGAACGAGGGATCCCGGGCCAGCGCCCGGTCGATCCAGCCGAGGGCCTCGTCGAGCCGCCCGCTGTCGGCGAGGGTCCCGGCGATGTCGGCGTAGACGGTGAGGTCGTCGGGATCGTGCGCGACGGCGCGGCCGAGCGCCGCCAGCGCCTCGCGGGTACGGCCGGCGCTGCGGTACGCGTACCCGAGCCAGACCTCGCCGATCTTCGACGGCTCCGCGCGTACGCCCCGGGCGGCCCAGCGGATCGCCAGGGCGACCTCGTCGAGCCGCCGGGCCAGCGCGGACGCCGCGCCCAGCAGCAGGCCGTGCTCGGGATGCACGGCGACCGCGTTGCGGGCCAGCGTCAGGTAGGCGGCCAGGGCGGGCCGGCCGGCCCGGGGCACCGGGTCGGACACGGCGGCGCAGACCTGCATCAGGATCCGGGCGGCGCGGTCCGCATCGAGGCGGTCGGCGAGTTCCGGGGCGGTCACCCACGGCACCCCGGCCCAGTCCGTCCCCGGGGCGTAGCCGGTCGCCGCGACCAGCAGGTCCAGCCCTTCCGCGGGCCGGCCGGCGGCGGCGAGCAGGTGGGCGCGGGCCACCACGGCACCGACGAAGGCGTGGCCCCGCAGCGGGAAGAGTTCGATGCCGCCCCCGCCGTCGGCGGCGGCCAGCCGGGCGAGGGCCTCGTGCGCCTCGGGCAGGGTCGGGGCCCGGGCCAGCGCGGCGGCGACGTGACCAGCCGCGTGCGCCAGGTCGCCGTCGGCCATGGCGAGGCGGGCCAGGGTGAGTTCCTCCGTGGCGGGCAGTGGCCCGTCGTCCTCGGGCACGTGGTCCTCTCGCTCGTCGGGTGCTCCGGTTGGGCCGGGCAAGCGTAGGTGATGTTGCGTCGAGATGGTGATCATCTGCGCACTCATGCTCGTTCGATTGCTCGGTTCGAAGCAAACGTGCAAGACTGAGCAGGAAACGCGCGGCAATCGCGCAGTGGGAGGAGTTTCCGTGACACGTGCAGGGGCTGGCATGGCCGCCGACATCGACGAGCAGCCGGCTGGTTACGCCCGGTTGCTCTCCGCCGGGCACGCCGGGGCGATCGCCCGGGTGGCGGCGGTCATCGCCGAACGTCGCCCCCGGCACGTGGTCTTCACCGCCCGGGGCACCTCCGACCACGCCGCCCTCTACGGGGCGTACCTGACCGAGATCCGGCTCGGCCTGCCCGCCGGCCTCGCCTCGCCCAGCGTCGTGACCCTCTACGGCGCCACGCCGGACCTCTCCGACGCGCTGGTCGTCGGCGTCAGCCAGAGCGGCGGCTCGCCCGACCTCGCCGAGGTGCTGCGGACCGCCCGCGCCTCGGGCGCGCTGACCCTCGCGGTCACCAACGCGCCCGACTCCCGGCTGGCCGACGTCGCCGAGCTCAGCGTGGACATCGCCGCCGGGCACGAACGCGCGGTGGCCGCCACCAAGACCTACACCGCCGAGCTGCTCGCCCTGCTGATGCTCGTCGAGGGCATCCGGGCCGGCGACGGCGCGCTGCCCGCCGCCGAGCGCGAGGCGCTCGCCGCCCTGCCCGAGCTGGCCGCCCGTACCCTGGAAGACCCCACCCCGGCCCAGCTCGCCCCCCGCTACCGGTTCGCCGGCCAGCTCGTCACCACCGGCCGCGGGTACGCCTACCCGACCGCCCGGGAGGCCGCGCTGAAGCTGATGGAGACCTCGTACCTGCCGGCGCTCGCGTTCTCCGGCGCCGATCTGCTGCACGGCCCGCTCGCCATGACCGACCCGGACGTGCCGGTGCTCGCCGTGGTCGGCTCCGGGCCGGGCGGCCGGTCGATGGGCGAGGTGCTGCCCCGGCTCGGCGAACGCCGTGCCGACGTGGTGGTGGTCGGCTCCGCCGACGTCGAGGGTGCCACCCGGATGGCCGTCCCCGAGGTCGACGAGCGCTACGCCCCGCTGCTGGACATCCTGCCGTTGCAGCGACTGGCGCTGGCGTTGGCGCTGGCCCGGGGCGAGGACCCGGACGCGCCGCGCGGCCTGAAGAAGGTCACCGCGACGATGTGACGACGGGCGTGGCACGCTGGTCAGCGTGTCCACGCTGCGCGACCTCGCCGAGGAGCACACCCGCCTCCGTCCGGCCGACATAGACCACCTGCACCGGATCGCCGGCGACTGGCAGTTGCTGTCCGATCTGTCCTTCGCCGACCTGCTGCTCTGGGTGCCCGTGGACGGCGACGGGGCGTTCCTCTGCGTCGCCCAGGTCCGGCCGACGACCGCCCCCACCGCGTACCTCGACGACCAGGTGGGGCGGATCGTCGGCGGGCCCGAGGTGGCCCACCTGGAGGTGGCCCACCGGCAGGGCCGGATCTGGCGGGAGGGCGACCCGGTCTGGTACGGCGACGTGCCCGCCCGGCACGAGGCGATCCCGGTCCGGTTGCGCACCGCCGACGGCGAGGCCGGCGAGGTGATCGCCGTGGTCGGGCGGGACACCAACCTCTCCACCGCCCGCACCCCGAGCCAGTTGGAGCTGAACTACCTCACCACCGCCGACGACCTGGCCCAGATGATCGCCGACGGCACCTTTCCGCCGCCCCGCCATCCCGGGGAGACGACGTCGGCCCCGCGCGTCGGCGACGGGCTGGTCCGGCTCGACGCCAGCGGCAAGGTCACCTACGCCAGCCCGAACGCGCAGTCGGCGTACCGGCGGCTGGGCTACGCCTCCCACCTGGTGGGCGAGGACCTGGCGGCGCTGCACCGCCGGCTGGCCGGCGACCCGCTGGAGGGCACGGACGCGGCGAACGGCATCCTCGCCGCGCTGCGCGGCGAGGCACCGCCCCGCCGGGAGATCGACGCGCGTGGCGCGACGATGCTCACCCGGGCCCTGCCGCTGATGCCCGCCGGAGTGCCGATCGGCGCGCTGGTCCTGGTCCGCGACATCACCGAGGTACGCCGCCGCGACCGCGCCCTGATCACCAAGGACGCCACCATCCGGGAGATCCACCACCGGGTCAAGAACAACCTCCAGACCGTCGCCGCCCTGCTGCGGCTCCAGGCCCGCCGGGTGGGCATGCCGGAGGCCCGGGTCGCCCTGGAGGAGTCGGTACGCCGGGTCGCCTCCATCGCCCTGGTGCACGAGACCCTCTCCATGTCCAGCGACGAGGCGGTCGAGTTCGACGGCATCGTCGACCGGGTGGCCAGCGCCGCGACCGAGGTGGCCGCGACCGAGTCGACGGTCGGCATGCGGCGCGAGGGCAGCTTCGGGGTGCTTCCCGCCGAGGTCGCCACCTCGCTGGTGATGGTGCTCAACGAGTTGCTGCTCAACGCCGTCGAGCACGGTTTCCCGCCGCCCGCCGAGACGACCGACCCTGTTGTCGGGCCTGTCGCCGGGACGACCGACCCTGTTGTCGGGGCGGGCGGGCCTGTTGCCGGGGCGACCGGCACCGCCGCGGGGGCGCCGGAGGGGTCCGTTCCGGCCACGCCCGAACAGCCGCCTGCCCCGGCCCGGCCGGAGGTGGTGGTGTCGGCGCACCGGTTCCGGAAGATGCTGCACGTCTCGGTGGCCGACAACGGCCGTGGGCTGCCGCCGGACTTCGACGCGGAGCGGGGCGGCAACCTCGGGTTGCAGATCGTCCGGGCGCTGGTCACCGGCGAACTGCGCGGCACCATCGAGTTGCGCCCCGGCGCGAAGGGCGGCACCGAGGCGACGCTCGTCGTCCCGCTGGCCCGCAACGCCCCGGCCGGCTGACCGCCCTGACTCAACGGGCCAGCAGGGCGACGGTCAGCCCCGCGCGCGGCCAGACCCGGTCGACCGTGAAGCCGGCGCGCAGGGCGTCCCCCTTGGTCCCGCCGACAGCGGCCAGCGGATCGTCGCGCCGGCCGGCGACCACCAGCCAGACCCGCTGCGCGCCGGCCAGGCACTCGGCCGGGCGGGCACACTCGGCGGCCCACAGGTCGCCCCGGCGGGCCTGGTCCTCGGTCACCAGCACGTCCCGGGGCCGGCGGTCGCCCAGGTGGTACTCGAGCCCCAGGTCGAGGAAGAGCCAGCTCTCCCGGGGCGAGTAGACGACCACGTCGCCCGGCCGCTGACCGTCGGCGACGATCCGGGCGACGCCCCGGTAGTCCACCGTCGCACCGCGCGGCCACTCGTGGGTACGCCGCAGCGCCGCCTGGTCGGGCAGCCCGAGCAGCCCGGCCAGGGCGACCACGGCCATCGCGGACGGCAGCGGCACCGCCGCCAGCGCCGCGCCGGCCAGCAGGCAGGCGAAGGGCACCACGAAGACGAGGTACCGGGGCACCCAGAGCGGCACCACCAGCCCGGCGGCGAAGACCAGCAGCACGGGCAGCAGCACGGCGAGCCCGGGCAAAAGGGCGCGGCGGCCGAGCCGGGCCCCACCCAGCGCCGCGAGGCCGAGCAGCAGACCCCCCACCACCCCGCTCTGTGCCACCCCGGTCGGCAACGTCGTCAGGTCGGTCAGCCGGGCGGTGTCCACCCAGCCGAGCTGCCGGGACCGCTGCCCTCTCGCGAGCAACACCAGCGGTGCCAGCAGCAGCGCCGCCGGCACCAGGGCGAGCACCCAGCGCAGCGGGCGGTTCGGCGGCCGGTCGCGGCGAGCGGCGAACACCGCCACCGCGTGGGCGGCGAGCAGGGTGAGCGCGACCAGGTGGACGAGGCCGAGTGCGGCCACGGCGGCGGCGTACCCGGCCCAGCGGGCCCAACCCGGCCGGGTGAGCGCCTCGACCAGCAGCAGGGTCGCGAGCACCGCGAAGAGCGTGGCCAGCGCGTACGGGCGGGCCTCCTGGCCGTAGCGCGAGGTGCCCGGCAGCACCGCGAAGAGCAGCCCGGCGAGCAGCCCGGCCCGGGCACCGAGCAGCCGCTGCCCGAGGACCGCGGTCAGCCCCGCCGTGGCGGCCATGGCCAGGGCGGCGGGCAGCCGCAGCGCGGTGACCGAATCGCCGAAGACCGCCAGCCAGGCGTGCATGAACAGGTAGTAGGGGCTGGTGGCGGCGTCGATGGTGCCGGCGAGCCGGACCAGGTCTCCGGGCGAACGGCTGGCCGCGCTCCAGGTCGCCAGTTCGTCGCGCCACAGCTGCGCCCGGCCCAACCCGGCGATGGTGACCGTAAGGGTCAGCAGCGCCGGCAGCGGCCAGACCGGCAGCGCCAACCGGCGTGACCGCCCGGGCCGCGACGCCTGCTCGGTTCGGGCGGAGCGCTCGGTTCGGGATGCCTGCTCGAGTCGCGATGCCTGCTCGAGTCGCGATGCCTGCTCGGGTCGCGATGCCTGCTCGGGTCGCGATGCCTGCTCGGGTCGGGGGAAGTGCTCGGGTCGGGGGGAGCGTTCGGGTCGGGCGTCGAGCGGCGCGCCGTTTTCGTCGCCCGCTTGCCACTTATCGGACGATTCGCCCACGTATCGAGCCTTCCACCCCCGCCCGCCACACGGCCGGGAATCCCCGGATCGCCCCGGCCACCCGCCCCGGCCCACCCCGCCGTGCACCGCGCTGAAGATCGCGCTACTTCCAGGAAGTTGTGGCCTTCTGCGGTGCTGAGGGGACTATTTCCTGGAAGTTGTCGTCCCGGCCTGAGGAGCCTCGCAGCGCGGCGCGGGAGAACGGCGCGGGGGGAGCAGCGGCGCGGTGGCGCGGTGCAACCGGGGGCGCGGTGCGGGCAGGGCCAGTGGAAGCGGCGGTGGAACAGCGCGGGGAACAGCGCGGGGAACAGCATGGTGGGTCGCGGTGGTGGCGGGGCCCGGCCGGGGGAAGGTGGGTCGGCCCGTGATGTGGGATCCGGCACGCACTCGTTGGCTGGCTACTGGTGGGTGTGGCAGCATGGCCGTCATGACCGCCGCTGTCGTCCGCCGCTTCGTGGCACGCCGCCACGTCGACTACGGCCGCGTGCGCAGCGCGATCTGTCCGGCCGACTGACGACGCCCGACCATTCTGTCTCGGGCGCGCCCCGCGCCGGCTGCTCCGACACCGTTGTCGCCAGCCCGTCCCCGACGGGTAGGCCGCGCGCCCCAGCGCATCCCCGAGGCACCGCAGACAACGGAGGACGCCGACATGGCGGTCAGCAGCATCCCGGCCCGGGCCGGGGACCCGACGTCCCCCCGGCCGGCCCGGACCCCGCGTCGGCCCCGGGGCGAAGGTCAGTGGGCGCTCGGTCACCGTGAGCCGCTCAACCCCAACGAGCGGACCAAGAAGGACGACAACCCGCTGAACGTACGGGCCCGGATCGAGAACATCTACGCCCACGGCGGGTTCGCCTCGATCGACCCGCAGGACCTCCGCGGCCGGTTCCGCTGGTGGGGGCTCTACACCCAGCGCAAGGCGGGCATCGACGGCGGCCGTACCGCCGTGCTGGAGCCGCACGAGCTGGAGGACGAGTTCTTCATGCTCCGGGTCCGGATCGACGGGGGGCAGCTCAGCCTGGCGCAGCTCCGGGTGATCGCCGACATCTCGCGCGAGTTCGCCCGGGACACCGCCGACATCACCGACCGGCAGAACATCCAGTACCACTGGATCCGGGTCGAGGACATGCCGGAGATCTGGCGCCGGCTGGAGTCGGTCGGCCTGCAGACCACCGAGGCGTGCGGCGACTGCCCCCGCATCGTGCTGGGCAGCCCGGTCGCCGGGGTGGCCCGCGACGAGGTGCTCGACCCGACCCCGGCGATCGACGAGATCGTCCGCCGGTACGTGGGCGACCCGGCGTACTCCAACCTGCCGCGCAAGTTCAAGACGTCGATCTCCTGGCTGGTCGACACCCCGTACGAGGCGAACGACATCGCCTTCCTCGGGGTGGAGCACCCGGATCACGGCCCTGGCTTCGACGTCTGGGTCGGCGGCGGGCTCTCCACCAACCCGATGCTGGCCCAGCGGCTCGGCGTCTGGGTGCCGCTGGACGAGGTGCCGGACGTCTGGGCCGGCGTGGTCGGCATCTTCCGTGACTACGGCTACCGCCGGCTGCGTAACCGGGCCCGGCTGAAGTTCCTGGTCGCCGACTGGGGCGTGGAGAAGTTCCGCGAGGTGCTGGAGAAGGAGTACCTGGGCCGGGACCTGCTCGACGGTCCCTCCCCCCAACTGCCGGACCGGCCGGTGGACCACATCGGGGTGCACCGGCAGCGCGACGGGCACCACTACGTCGGCGCCGCCCCGGTGGTCGGGCGGGTCTCCGGCAAGCAGCTCGCCCAGTTGGCCGACGTGGTCGAGGCGCACGGCAGCGACCGGGTGCGGCTCACCGCGTACCAGAAGCTGCTGGTGCTCGACGTGCCGGCGGAGCGGACCGACTCGCTGGTGGGCGCGCTGCGGGGGATCGGCCTGGAGGCCCAGCCGTCGGCCTGGCGGCGGGGCACCATGGCCTGCACCGGCATCGAGTACTGCAAGCTGGCCATCGTCGAGACCAAGGCGCGCGGCGAGGAACTGGTGGCCCGGCTGGAGGAGCGGCTGCGCGACTTCGACGCCGACATCTCCATCCACATCAACGGCTGCCCCAACGCCTGCGCCCGGACCCAGGTCGCCGACATCGGCCTCAAGGGCCAACTGGTGGTCGGCCCGGACGGCCGCCAGGTGGAGGGCTTCCAGGTGCACCTGGGCGGCGGGCTCGGCATGGCCGAGGGGCAGACCGCCGGGTTCGGCCGCAAGCTGCGCGGCCTGAAGACCACCGCCGAGGAGCTTCCGGAGTACGTGGAGCGGCTGGCCCGGCGCTACCTGGCCGGCCGCGAGGCGGGCGAGACGTTCGCCAACTGGGTGGTCAGGGCCGACGAGGAGGAACTCCGATGAGCGAGCGCAGCGAGCGAATCAGGCAACTCCGTGTCCGTCGCGGTGCCGAGCGAAGCGAGGTGACGCGATGAGCGAGACCCGTTCCGCGCCGTTGTACTGCCCGTACTGCGGCGAGGAGAACCTGCGGCCGAGCGAGACGGGCCATGGTGCATGGGAGTGCCACGCCTGTGCCCGGGTGTTCACGGTGCGGTTCACCGGGCTGCTCGGCCGGGCGGTGACCCGGTGAGCGGCCCGGCGCGGCCCGGGGCGACGCGGGGCCTTGTTTCGGCCGCCGGGCTGGGCCTGATCGGTCCGGGCGCCCCCGCGGCTGCCGATCCGGCCCGGCGCGACCCCGAGGAACTGCGCGCGCTGGCCGAGGCTGCCGGGCGGGACCTGGAGGGCGCGCCCGCCCTGGAGATCGCGCGTTGGGCGGCCGAGACGTTCGGCGACAGGTTCTGCGTCACCAGTTCCATGGCGGACGCCGTGCTGGCCCACCTGGTGTCCCGGGTCGCTCCGGGGGTGGACGTGGTCTTCCTCGACACCGGCCTGCACTTTCCGGAGACGCTGCGGGTCCGCGACGAGGTGGCCCGGACGCTGCCGGTGAACGTACGGTCGATCCGGCCCCGGCTGACCGTCGGCCAGCAGGACGGCGAGTACGGACCCCGCCTGTTCAACAAGGCCCCGGACGACTGCTGCCAGCTGCGCAAGGTGGAGCCGCTGGAGCGGGCCCTCGCCGGGTACGACGCGTGGGCCGCCGGGTTGCGCCGGGACGAGTCGCCGACCAGGGCGAACACGCCGGTGGTGACCTTCGACGCGCGCCGGGGCAAGGTCAAGGTCAACCCGATCGCGGCGTGGAGCCAGGCCGACGTGGACGCCTACATCGCCCGCTGGAACGTGCCGGTCAACGAGTTGTTCAAGCAGGGCTACGGCTCGATCGGCTGCTGGCCCTGCACCCGTCGCACCAAGGCGGGGGAGGATTCCCGGGCCGGCCGTTGGGCCATGTTCGAGAAGACCGAGTGCGGACTGCACGTCTGACCGGGCCGGGCGTGCACCCTGCCGGCCCGGGTGCGCGCCCTTCCGGGCCGGGGCAGCCCGACCCGGTGGTCCTGGTCGCCCATGGCAGCCGGGACGCCCGGGCCGCCGAGGCGACCCGGGCGCTGGCCCGGGCCGTGTCGGCCGCCCGGCCGGGCACGGCGGTGCTGGCGAGTTGGCTGGACCACACCGAGCCGGGGCCGGCGGCGGTGTTGCGGGACCTGGCCCGCGCCGGGCAGCCGCGCGCGGTGCTGGTGCCGCTGCTGCTCACCGCCGCGTACCACCGCCGGGTGGACATCCCGGCGGCGGTCGCGGCCGCCGGGGAGGCGGGGCCACCGATCGCGGTACGGGTGACCGAGGTGCTCGGTCCCGCCGACGGCGAGGTGGACACCGGGCTGCTGGCGGGCCTGCGCAGGCGGCTGGACGAGGCGGGAGCGGACCGGTTCGACGGGCTGGTGCTGGCCGCGGCGGGCACCAGGGACGCCCGGGCGCGCGGGTCGGTGGGGCGGGTCGCCGCCGCGCTGCGCGACGATCTCGGGGTGCCCACCCACGTGTCGTACGCCTCGGCGGCTTCGCCGGACGTGGGGGCGGCGGTGGCACGGCTGCGCGCCGGGGGAGCGCGGCGGGTGGCGGTGTCGGCGTACTTCCTGGCTCCCGGCCTGTTCCACGATGCCGTGTCCAAGGCGGCGCGGGGTGCCGGGGCGGTGGTGTCCGCCCCGCTGGCTGACGCTCCGGAGCTGGCCGACCTGGTCCTGCGGCGGGTGGACGCCGTCAGCCGGTCGGTCGGATCCCCGGCCCGTCCGTGACCGCAGGACGCATCCGCGACCACGGTGCCGACACATCCGCGGCTACGGGGGCGGACAGCGTTACGCCCCGGCGGGCTTACCCGGCCGGGGCGTAACGCCGATGCGTGTGATCAGGCGGAGTGAGCGCGCAGCACCCGGAGGCCACCGCGGCGCTTGACGGCCCGCCGTTCCTCCTCGCTCATCCCGCCCCAGACGCCAGCGTCCTGACCGGACTCCAGCGCCCACTGCAGGCACTGGTCGGTCACGGAGCAGCGCCTGCAGACGGCCTTGGCCTGCTCGACCTGCAGGAGAGCCGGTCCGGACGTCCCGATCGGGAAGAACAGCTCCGGGTCCTCGTCGCGGCAGACAGCATGGTGACGCCAGTCCATGGCGGCAACACTCCTCATTCTGGGTGGGTGGCAGATATTGCTCTGTTGCTTTTCCTATATGCGTCCGCAGCGCCGATGTGACGGTTCGCGTCCGACTATTCGGCGGTGCGTGAGCAGGCTGTGTCAGCCCCGTGGACCTGCTGGAACGGCTCAGCCCGACGAGCGTATCCAAGCAATGTCCCGGTAACTCAAGTTCGCTTGTGAATACTTTCACGAACGCCCGGGATGTCAAGGGTGACGCTCGGAAAAACTCCGGGCGGTGAGCAAGCCCACAACCCATTTGTCCGGGTTCCAGTGCCTTCCTGGTTACCCGGCGTACCACTGTCGAGGATCAATATAGTACAGTCCGCGTGACATTGCTGACATTTCAGGCACCTGCCCCTCGGTGTGGCGGCCTTCGCGTCCGTCCGGTGTGGCCGCGTCGACCTAGGGCAGTACCCGAGACCTAGCAGATTACTCTGAGTGCGGCGGGAATGGATGTGAATCTGACTTTCTCCCGCTCGCCGAGGTAGTCGCCGTCCAGCTGGAAGGCCTGTGGCCTGCCCGAAAGCAGGGTGAACTCGTCGAGATCGTGCAGCCGCAACACCTGACGGCCGCGCGGGTCGGGCGTCCGGGAAAAGAACTGTGTCACTGTGCGTGTCGTGCTGGCGACCCGGAGCTGCCGTAGGGCCAGCACGTCCAGACCGAGGTCGAACGACGCCTCCGGGTTCGGATTGACCTCCCGGTCGCCCAGGTACGTCCACGGCGCGGTGTTCTGGATGATCGCCGTCGCCAGCTCTTCCTCCGCCGGTTCACCCGGGCGCTCCAGGCTGATCGCCGGGTGACGCCGGTCGGAGTTGAGGAAGTACTGGGCGGCGGTGGAACGGAAGTAGAGCGCGGGCGTCGAGACCCGGCCCTTCCGCCGGGCCTGTTCCACCCGGTGGATGACCGCCGCGTCGATGCCGAAGCCCGCGCAGAAGGTGAAGTAGCGGTCGTCGGCGCGGCCGAGCCCGATGGTCCGGTGCCGGCCCAGCCGCAGGCCCTCCAGGATCATGCTCGCCCCGTCCGGCCAGTCCCGGGGCAGGCCCAGCGCCCGCGCGAAGACGTTGGTCGAGCCTCCCGGCACGGTCGCCAGGGCGGGGAGCCGTTCGGCTGGTGTGTCGCCCGTCGGCATGGTCGGCGGCTGTGCCGTCATCAGGCCGTTGACCACCTCGTTGACCGTGCCGTCGCCACCGAGCGTGACGACGACGTCGACGCCCTCCTCGGCCGCCTCGCGCGCCAGGGCGGTCGCGTGCCCCCGGCGCCGGGTGTAGCGCACGGAGAGATCGACTTCGCTGCGCAGCGCCCGGACCAGGACATCCCGGCTGCGCTCGCTGGTGGTGGTGGCCTTCGGATTGACCACCAGGACGGCCCGCATGGGCGGCACTGTACCGCGCGGTAGCACGGGTATCGTGGCGCGCGTGACCATCGACTCCGACCCGATTCCCGTCACCCTCCGCTGGGCGACCCGGTTGCTGCGGGCCGAGGCGGTCGCCGTGGGACTGGTCGCCGCGTGGCTGGTCTGGGCCGATCTCACCGCCACCACCACCGACCTCACGTCGGCGCTGCTGGTGACCGCGTTCGCGATCGGGGCGGCGGCGGTGCTCTGGGCCCTGGGCGGTGCGCTGGCGCGGCGGAGGGCGGGCGCCCGCGCGCCGGCGATCGTGCTCCAGCTCATGCTGCTGCCGATCGGGTGGTTCATGGTCCAGGGCGGCATGGGCTGGCTCGGCGTACCGGTGATGGCACTCGGCCTCGGCGTCGCCGTCCTGTTGCTCAGCGCCCCCACCACCCGGGCCCTCGGCTTCGAGTGACGCCCGCGCCGCGCCCACCCGGGCGGCGGCGGTCAGTAGCCGGAGGCGCGGCGGGTGAGCAGCGAGATGGTGGCCCGGCCGTCGGCGGCCGTCGCGGACGCCGACGTGGTGAGCGCGGTGAGCACCTTCCAGGCGAACGACGACTCGGCGGGGAGCGTCGCGCCCCGGACGGTCGGCACCGTCACCTCGACGGTGAGCGCGTCGTCGGTGACCGCGAAGCGGCAGTCGAGCTCCGCGTCCCGGGTGGCGATGGCGAGCAGCATCGCGCACGCCTCGTCGACGGCGATGCGCAGGTCCTCGATCTCGTCGAGGGCGAACTGGAGCCGCGCCGCGAGGCCGGCGGTGGCGGTACGCAGCACCCCGAGGTAGCCCCCGTCAGCGGGCACGGTGAGGTGCACGACGTCGTCGTCGGTCGTCGGCTGCCCGGTCAGTTGAGTCACCACTCATCCCCCCGGTCGGCGACTCTACCCGCTCAGCCGCCGGGGCGTGTGGGGGCCGCCACTCACGCGTGCGGCGAGGACGGTCTGCGCGTGCGGCGAGGACGGTCAGGGCGTGCGGTGGCACTGGTCGGCGGCGCGTTCGTACTCCGCCAACTCGTGCACCATTGCGACGACGGCCGGCACGTCCTCGGGACGTGCCGGCCGGATCGTCGGCGGACCGGTGAGGGTCACGCCTGCTTGGTCTCCCAGAAGATCTTGGAGATCTCGTCGATCTTCTGGAGCAGCTCGTCGGCCTTGGACGGGTCGGTGCCGCCCTTCGCGCCGGCGGCCCCGGCCAGCTTGGTGGCCTCGTTGAAGAGCTGGTGCAGGTTGGGGTACTTCTCGAAGTGGGCCGGCTTGAAGTAGTCGGTCCAGAGCACCCAGAGGTGGTGCTTCACGAGGTCGGCGCGCTGCTCCTTGATCAGGATGGCGCGGGTGCGGAACTCGGGGTCGGTGTTGGCCTGGTACTTCTCGCAGATCGCCTTGACCGACTCGGCCTCGATCCGGGCCTGGGCCGGGTCGTAGACGCCGCAGGGCAGGTCGCAGTGGGCGCTGGCGGTCACGCGGGGCGTAAGGATGCGTGGAAGTCGCATCAGGATCCTCCATGGGAAGTTTGCGATGATCCAAGACGACATTACTCCTGGACTCGCTCCGGGGAGGCCGGGTGGAGAGGAAACCGATGGGGGCCGATTACCCGGCGGTGCCGCCCCGGATGCGGTGGCCACTGACCGCGGTGCTGGTGACCGGCCCGTCCATGTCGCCCACACTGCGCCACGGTGACGCGGTGCTGGTCCGGCGCGGGGGCCGGCCCGTACGCCCCGGCGACGTCGTGATTGCGGTCTTTCGCAGCCGCCCCGACCTCCTCGTGGTCAAACGCGCGGTCCGCGCAGAGGACGGCGGCTGGTGGCTGCGCGGGGACAACGACCTGGTCACCGACGATTCCCGGGCGTACGGGGTGGCCGACGTACGGGGCCGGGTGGTGGCCCGCTACTGGCCCCGGCCAGGGCGGGTGCCTACCCGTCGGTTATGACCCCGCTCACATCGACGTGACGAGAGCGACACTATGCTCGGAACGTGGCCGGGTGACCCCCGCACCGCGTGCCGCCGCTCGGCGCCTCACCTCGCGTCCCGCGCCGGCCGCTCCGTCTGCTCGACAGATTCTGGAGTCACCATGTCGTCGTCCACCATGGACCCCGCTGATCCCGTCTTCCTACTGCACCGGGGCGGCAAGATGGCCGTCACGTCGACCGTCCCGCTGACCAGCCGGGAGGACCTCTCCCTCGCGTACACCCCCGGCGTGGCCCGGGTGTGCGAGGCGATCGCCGCCGACCCGGCGCTCGCCGCCGACTACACGTGGGCGTCGCACACCGTCGCGGTCGTCACCGACGGCTCCGCCGTACTCGGGCTCGGCAACATCGGCCCGCGCGCCTCGCTGCCGGTGATGGAGGGCAAGGCGGTGCTGTTCAAGCAGTTCGGCGGCGTCGACGCGGTGCCGGTCTGCCTGGACACGCAGGACGTGGACGAGATCGTGGCGGTGGTGCGGGCGCTGGCCCCGTCGTTCGGCGGGATCAACCTGGAGGACATCAGCGCCCCGCGCTGCTTCGAGGTGGAGCGCCGGCTCGACGAGGCCCTGGACATCCCGGTCTTCCACGACGACCAGCACGGCACCGCGATCGTCGTGCTCGCCGCCCTGCGCAACGCCGCGGCGCTGCTCAACCGCAAGCTCGGCGATCTGCGGGTGACGGTCAGCGGCGCCGGCGCGGCCGGGGTGGCGGTGACGAAGATGCTGGTCGCCGGCGGCGTGAACCCCGACCAGGTGGTGGTCTGCGACTCCAAGGGGATCATCGGCCGGCACCGGTCCGAGCTGACCGGCACCAAGGCCGAGCTGGCCGCCAGCACGAACGCCGAGGGCCGCGTGGGCGACATCACCGAGGCGCTGCGTGGGGCGGACGTGCTGATCGGCGTCTCCGGCGGGCAGATCCCGGAGGCGGCGGTCGCCGGGATGGCCCCCGGCGGCATCGTCTTCGCCCTGGCCAACCCGACGCCCGAGGTGCACCCCGAGGTGGCCGCCCGGCACGTGGCGGTCGTCGCCACCGGTCGCAGCGACTACCCCAACCAGATCAACAACGTGCTGGCCTTCCCGGGCGTGTTCCGGGGCGCGCTGGACGCCCGCGCCACCCGGATCACCGAGGGCATGAAGGTGGCCGCCGCCGACGCCATCGCCGGTGTGGTGTCCGAGTCGCTCACCGCCGAGGCGATCGTGCCGTCCCCGCTCGACCCCCGGGTCGCCCCCGCGGTGGCCGAGGCCGTGGCCGAGGCCGCCCGCCGCGACGGCGTCACCCGCTGAACGTGTGAGGAAGGGCCCCTTCCTATCGCTCAGGCGATAGGAAGGGGCCCTTCCTCACACCCCGGTAGGCCTTCTTGCCAGGGGCTGGGCTTGTTACCGTGCCGATCATGCGTGCCGCCTTCGTCTCCCGCTTCGACGACGCCAACCCGCTCGCCGCGCTCACCGTCGGCGAGCAGCCCGAGCCGGCCCACCCGGCCGACGACTGGGTGACCGTGCAGGTGCGGGCCAGCTCCCTCAACCACCACGACCTCTGGTCGCTGCGCGGGGTCGGGCTGCGCGCGGAGCAACTGCCGATGATCCTGGGTTGCGACGCCGTCGGGGTGGACCCGGACGGCAACGACGTCGTCGTCTACCCGGTCGTCCCCACCCCGGGCGACCCGCGCGGCATCTCCATCCTCTCGGAGCACTTCCCCGGCACCCTGGCCGAGCGGGTCGCCGTACCCCGGTCGAACCTGCTGCCGCTGCCGGCGGGCCTGGCGGCGACGGACGCGGCCTGCCTGCCGACCGCCTGGCTGACCGCGTGGCGGATGCTGACCACCGTGGGCCGGGTCGCCGACGCCGACGCCGTGCTGGTTCAGGGCGCCGGCGGGGGCGTGGCCACCGCGGCCGTCGCGCTGGCCGCCGCGCTGGGCAAGCGGGTGTACGCGACCAGCCGCGACGCCGCCAAGCGGGAGCGGATCGCCGAGCTGGGCGCGACCGCCGTCGAGCCGGGCGCCCGGCTGCCGGAACGGGTCGACGTGGTGATCGAGACGGTCGGCGCGGCCACCTTCGACCACTCGCTGAAGTCCGCCGCGCCGGGGGCCCGGATCGTCGTCTCCGGCGCCACCTCGGGCCACGAGCCGAAGGTCAACCTGCGCCGGGTCTTCGCCATGCAACTGGAGATCCTGGGCACCTCGATGGGCACCCCCGACGAGCTGGCCGCCCTGCTCGCCTTCTGCGCCGAGCGTGGCGTGCGCCCGGTGGTGGACACCGTGGTCCCGTTCAGCGGGGTCGCCGACGCCTTCGCCCGCCTGCACTCCGGCGAGGTCTTCGGCAAGGTGGTCGTCGACCACACCGCCTGACGCTCCCTGCCCCTCCCGCGCCCCTGCCCCCTCTCCGGGGCAAGATCGCGCGCCCCTGCCCCCGCCCCCGGGGCCCGCGCCCCGGCGGCAAGATCGCGCTACAACACGGAAAGAGTGGCCTTTCCGCGCCGGGAGGCCACTCTTTCCAGGAAGTAGCGCGATCTTGAAGAGAAGGGGGCGGGGGAGAAGCGGGGTGGGGCAGGGTCAGAGGCGGTTGTCGAGGGTGGCGATGTCGTCGCGGGCGGCGTCGGTGGGGATGCGGCGCTTGGCGGCCTCGTCGCCGTACAGCGACCAGCGGAGGAACTCGACAGTGGTGTCCGAGACCACCCGCAGCGCGGCACCGTCGCTGAGCAGCGCCCGACCGTGGTCGCCCTCGGGCAGGCTGAGCATCGCCTTCGGCCAGGGCACCTTGTCGTAGGCGGCCTTACCGGCGGCGTACTCGACCACCTCGTCGGCCTCGCCGTGCACGAAGAGCTGCGGGGCGGCGGCGCCCGCGAAGGCGGTGCCGACGCCGAGCGCGGTGCCGGCGAAGACCACCCCGGCGTCCAGCCGCTCGTCCCGGCCGGCCGTGAACAGGCCGATGGTGGTCACCCCGCCCGCCGAGTGCCCGGCCGCCGCCACCCGGTCGCCGGCCAACCGGCCGCGCAGCGGGTCACCGGCCCTGCCGTCGAGGGCGAGCACCTCGGTCAGCACGTACGACACGTCGGCCGGCTGGTTGAGCACGTCGAGCACGTTGCCGTCGCCGCCCCGGGCGGTGTGCGGAAAGGTCGGCGCGGCCACCACGAACCCGGCCGCCGCCCACCGGGTCAGCAGCGTCTCGTAGTCGGCCGGCCGGGCGCTCAGGCCGTGACTGAACATGACCACGGGGAACCGCCCCCCGGCAGCCTCCGCCGACCGCTCCGGCTCGCCTCCGGCCCTCCCGGCCGCCGGGTACCAGACGGTCACCGGCAGCGACCGCTTCCCGTCGCGGTTCAGCTTCAACTGGCGTACGCCGACAGCGAAGGCCTTGTCCGGCGCGGTGCCGACGGGCGCCTGCGGCGTGGGGGCGGCTGCCTGCGTGGGCGGCGCCGGGGGCGTCACCTGCGGAGCCGCCGCCTGCGGGGCCGGCCCGGCGTCGTCGGAACAGCCGACCAGACCGGTGGTGAGCAGTGCGCAGGCGAGCAGGGCGGGGGCGACACGACGCGGCATGGCAACGATTGTGCCTCGCGGCGCGCCCCGCCCGGCCGCAGACCGACGCAGTACGCCCCACGCCCTGCGCTGCCCACGCCCGCTGCGGGCCCCTGCCGCGCCCGGGGCGCTCGTGCCCCTGCGGACCAGTGGTGCCATGCACCCCCACAGCCTGCCGCTGACGGCCCCCCGATGATCAGGACGCCGTGGACGTTACCCGGTCGTTCCAGGGTCCATGGCGTCCTGATCATCGCTGGTTGGGGCCACCAGCCCAGTCACGCTGGGAGCGGGTTCCATCGGGCCTGGGCGGGAGGCGGGTCGGCGGGCGGTGGGGCGTCAGTCGATTCCGGGTGCCGCCCGGCGGCGCGCAGGCGGGCGAGGTCGGCGGCGTCCTTCGCCCGCCGGGGCCGCTCCGGCATCCAGACGGGGAACATCTCCTTGAACTCGACCTGTGCGGCCACCGAGATCATCGGGACGGTCAGCGGGCCGATCCGACCGGGCGGACCGGCCAGCATCCCGTCCGGCAGCGGCGTGCCCGCCCACGGGCCGGCACCCACCACCACCCGTCCCGTCGCGTCCCGCGCCAGGTACGCGACGCTCATCTCGACGTCTGCGCGGACCAGGTCGAGCTGCACGTCGACGGGCATCCGGGGGTCGAGCCGCCAGCCGTGCCCCGCCATCAGGCCGGCCAGCCGGTCGGCGTCGGCGCGCCAGCAGTACCAGTCGACGTCCACGTGCGGGCGGGTCATCTCGCCGAGGTGGAAGTCCATCGCCCAGCCGCCCCGCAGCCACACCTCGATGCCGGCCGCGACCGCGAGCCTGGCCAACTCGGCGATACCGTCCAGTTGCCGTCCCGCGAGAGCGTCCACGCCCGGACCGTAGCCGTGCCGGTCCCCGTCCCGCGACCGCGTTTCCGACCCGGGCAGGCCGGTGGCGACGGCCGTCGGGTCAGTGGGCGAGGCGGTTCTCGAACGTCGTCACGCCCGGGGAACGGGCGTCGCCGGGCAGCCGGCGGCCGGCTTCCGGGTCGCCGTAGAGGGTCCAGCGGAGGAAGTCGGTGGTGGTGGCGAGGACCTGCTCGAAGCCGGGCCGCCCCGGGGTCAGGTACTCGCCGTGGCCCTGCCCGAGCAGGCTCAGGAAGGCGGCCGGGCCGGTGGCGCGCTGGTACGCGGCCCGGCCGACCGTCACCGGCACGATCCGGTCGGCCGTACCGTGCACGAAGAGCACCGGGGCCGCCGGGGCGGCGAAGCTGCCGGCCATCCCGCCGCCGGCGATCACGATGCCGGCGCGCAGCCGCCCCGACCGCCCCGAGGCGAACATGCCGGCCGTGGTGAAACCGCCCGCCGAGTGACCGGCGGCGGCGAACCGGGCGACGTCGAGGTGCCCGGCGAACGGATCACCGGCCCGGGCGTCGAGCCGCGTCAGGTGCCGGATCACCCGCCAGCCGTCGGCCGGCTGGTGGCGGACGTCCGCGCGGTCGAACCGGGGGGCGCCGCGCCGGGTACGCGGGTAGGTCGGGGCGGCCACCACGAACCCGGCGGCGGCCCAGCGCGTGGTCAGCCCGGCGTGCAGCTCGGGCAGGCTGTGCAGCCCGTGGCTGTAGACCACCACCGGGAAGCGCCCGGCGGCCACCGCTTCGCCCTCCGCCGGGTACCAGATGGTCACCGGCAGGGGGCGCGCCGAGGCGGGGTCGACGGTGAGCGTCCGTACGCCGACGGCGTAGGCCGCCACGGGCGCCGGACGGCCCGGTGGGGGAGCACCGGGCGCGGCGGTCGCCGCCGGGCCACAGCCGGCCAACAGCGCCGTCATCAGCGCGGCGACCAGCCGCTTGAGCGTCACTGATTCACGGTAGGTGCCCGGCCGCCCGGATCGTCCCCGCCGTCCGGACCGGACACGCCCGCCACCCGGCCGGATCGCCTCCACCGGCCGGCTGGACCTGAGGCCGGGGAGCGCGCGGGGGACGGTGGCGCGGAACCCGCTTGACTATGGTCACCGCCATGGTGGAGAAGCACACAGACCCGAGCGGCAACACCGAGGCGTTCCGCGCGTTCGCCAACACCGCCGAGCCGAAGGCGCCGGCCGGCGCGTCCCGGACGCCGCTGCTCGCCGGCGCGGCGGTGGTCGTGGTCGTACTGGTCGCCCTGCTCGCCTGGCTCGCGCTGGGTTGAGCGGCGTGGAGCCGTCCGGCGGCCGGGAGCCGGGCGCGGGAGAGCCGCCCCCGGGAAGCACGGAGGCGGCGGCGGGCCCGGAGCGCGTTCCAGGCCGGTGGCGGCGGCTCCGCTCCCGGCTACGCGGCGTCGACCGGCGCAGCGCCGCCATCGGTCTGGTGCTGCTGCTCGCGGGCCTGACGTACGCGGTGGCCATCGGGGCGTACAAGTGGCACCTGCACGCCAAGGCGGAGCGGCTGCGGGCGGACGGCGTCCCGGTACGGGCCACCGTGACCGACCGGCACAACACCGTGGGGCGCGGCGGCGGCACCGACACCGTCCGGGTCTGGTACGAGTACGGCGGCGTCCAGCACAACGAGCGCATCCTCTGCGGCTCGGCCGGCGGCTGTTCCGAGGAACCCCCGGAGGAGATGATGCTCTGGGTCGATCCGGAGCGGCCGGCGGAGTTCGTGGCCGCCAACGGCAACACCGACGACTCGGTGTTCTTCCTCAACTCCTGGGGCGGCATTCCGTTCGGGCTGCTCGGTGCCGCGGTGGGCGGGGTGTTCGTATTCGCGGCCCTCGTTCCGACGGGGATGTTCGACCGGCCCGCCTCCGCGCCACCCCGGGGCCCGGGGCGCGACCGCGTCCGGCGCACCCGGGCCGCCCGGCGACGCGGGAAGGCCCGCCGCTGAGGCCTACGGTGTCGGCGCGCCGACCTCGACCACCGGTCGCGAGAAGCTTCGCCGGTGCGGCCCGGGCGGTCAGGCGGTGGCCTCGACCACAGCGCGGGTCTGGAGGGCGATCTCGCGCTCCTCGTCGGTGCCGACGACGCAGACCGTGACCTCGGCGCCCGTAGGCGAGATGATCCGGTCACCGGTGCCGGCGTTGCGCTCCGGGTCCACCGCGATGCCGAGCCGGTCCAGGCCGGCCAGGGCGGCGGCGCGGACGGGGGCGGCGTGCTCGCCGACGCCGGCCGTGAAGGTGACCGCGTCCACCCGCCCGAGCAGGGCGTAGTAGGCCCCGACGTAGCCGGTGATCCGCCGGCAGTAGACGTCGAAGGCGAGCGCCGCGGCCGCGTCACCGTCGGCCCGGCGCCTGAGCACCTCGCGCATGTCGTTGGCGCCGGTCAGCCCGAGCAGGCCGCTGCGGTGGTTGAGCAGGTCGTCGATCTCGTCGACCGACAGCCCGCCCTCGCGGCGCAGGTGGAAGATCACCGTCGGGTCGAGGTCGCCGCTGCGGGTCCCCATGACCAGCCCTTCCAGCGGGGACATCCCCATCGAGGTGGCCACGCTCCGGCCGCCGGCCACCGCGCACGCGCTGGCCCCGTTGCCCAGGTGCAGGGTGATCGTGTTCACCTCCGCGTACGGGCGGCCGAGCAGTTCGGCGGTGCGCCGCGACACGTACGCGTGCGAGGTGCCGTGGAAGCCGTACCGCCGGATGCCGTACCGCTCGGCGGTCTCCCGCTCGACCGCGTAGGTCGCGGCGGCCTCGGGCAGCGTGTGGTGGAACGCGGTGTCGAAGACGGCCGCCTGCGGCACCCCCGGCAGGGCCGCCCGGGCGACCTCGATGCCGGTCAGGTTGGCGGGGTTGTGCAGCGGCGCGAGCGGGATCAGGTCGCGGACGGCGGTCAGCACGGCGGCGTCGATCAGCACCGGCTCGCCGAACCGGGTCCCGCCGTGCACCACCCGGTGCCCGACGGCGGCCAGCCCGGTCAGGTCGAGCCCGGCGAGGATGCCCCGGACGGCCGTCTCGTGGTCGGCCGGGCCGCCGCCGGGCTCGCCGACCCGCTCCACGGTGCCCTTGTCGACGACCCGGTCGCCGTCGAAGAGCCGGAACTTCACCGACGACGAACCGCAGTTGAGGACGAGCACCCGGCTCATCGGCGTCTCCTTCGTGGCGCCGGCCCGTCGACCGGTGCCCTCGTGCGGCCCGTCGACCGGACCGTTCATGACAGGTGCCCGTGCACCGGGGCGTTCATGACGGCTCCCCGGCGACCCCGGCCTGGATCGCGGTGATCGCCACGGTGTTGACGATGTCCGGCACGGTGGCGCCCCGGGACAGGTCGTTCACCGGCCGGCGCAGGCCCTGCATCACCGGCCCGACGGCCACCGCCCCGGCGGAACGCTGCACCGCCTTGTACGTGTTGTTGCCGGTGTTCAGGTCCGGGAAGATGAAGACCGTGGCCCGGCCGGCGACCTCGCTGCCGGGGAGCTTCGTCGCCGCGACGGCCGGGTCGATGGCCGCGTCGTACTGGATCGGCCCCTCCACCAGCAGGTCGGGCCGGCGCTCGCGGACCAGCTTGGTGGCCGCCGCGACCTTCTCCACGTCGACGCCCGAGCCCGAGCTGCCGGTGGAGTAGGAGAGCATCGCGACCCGGGGCTCGATGCCGAACCGGGCGGCGGTGTCGGCCGACGAGATGGCGATGTCGGCGAGCTGGGCGGCGTCCGGGTCGGGGTTGACCGCGCAGTCGCCGTACACCAGCACCCGGTCGGCGAGCAGCATGAAGAAGACGCTGGAGGCGACCGAGACGCCCGGCACGTTGCGGATGATCTCGAATGCGGGGCGGATGGTGGCGGCGGTGGTGTGGGTCGCGCCGGAGACCATCCCGTCGGCGTGCCCCGTCTGCACCATCAGCGTGCCGAAGTAGTTGGGCTGGGCGACGATGTCGTGGGCCAGGTCGACGGTGACACCACGGTGGGCGCGCAGCTCGGCGTACGTCGTGGCGAAGTCTTCGCGCCACTCGCTGGTGACCGGGTCGACCACCCGCGCGCCGGTGATGTCGATGCCCAGCTCGCGGGTGCGCCGGGCGATGTCGTCCGGGCGGCCGAGCAGGGTGATGTCGGCGACGCCCCGGCGCAGCAGGATCTCCGTGGCCCGCAGGATCCGTTCCTCCGCCCCCTCCGGCAGCACGAGGTGCCGGCGCCGCGCCCGGGCCCGGTCGATCAGGTCGTACTCGAACATCAGCGGGGTGACCCGTTCGGAGCGGCTGACCCGCAGCCGGCGGGCCAGGTCGTCGGTGTCCACGCAGCGCTCGAACGCGCCGAGCGCGGCCTCCACCTTGCGCGGGTTGGCCGCGCTGGGCCGACCCTCGATCCGGCTGGAGGCGGCGACCGTGTCGTAGCTGTCGCTGGGCACGGAGAGCACCGCGAGCCCGGTGTTCAGCCCCTCGACCAGCCGCATCGCCCGCGGGTCGGGCTGCTCGCCGAGGGTCAGCACCAGCCCGGAGACCGAGACCTGCCCGGCCACGTGCGCGGCGCTCGCCGCCACCAGCAGGTCGGCCCGGTCGCCGGGGGTGATCACCAGGGCGCCCTCGGTGAGGTGGTCCAGCAGCGTCGGCACGTGCGCCGCCCCGACCACGTAGTCGAGCACGTCGCGGCTGAGCGCGTCGTCGTCCCCGGCGAGCAGGGTGGCGCCGAGCGCCGCCGCCACCTCGGCCACCGTCGGCGCCGACACGGTCGGCACCTCCGGGATGGCGTACGTGGGGACGGGCAGCTCGGGCAGCGTCATCGGCCCGGGAACCCGGTTGGCGATCACGGCCAGCACCGTGGCCCCGAGGTCCTCCAGATCGTGGTACGCCCCGCGCGCCGCCGCCGCGATGGCCGCCGGATCCTGCTCGAAGCCGTCGACCACGGGCACCACCACGCTGCCGAACTCGGTGGCCAGCCGGGCGTTGAAGGCCAGCTCGCGGGGGCCGGCACCGTCACCGCCGTCGGCGAAGTCGCTGCCCACCACGACCACGGCGGGGCAGCGCCGCTCGACCTCCCGGTACCGCGCGACGATGCCGGTGATGAGCTCCTCCCGCCGCCCGTCGGCGACCAGCGCGGTCGCCTCGGCGTAGCTGGTGCCGCTCAGGTCGGCCAGCGGCAGCTCGATCCGGTAGCGGTCGCTGAGCAGGGCGAGGATCGGGTCGGGGCCGTGCCCGCCGACCAGCGGCCGGAACGCGCCGATCCGCTCGACCTGCCGGGACAACAGCTCCGCCAGCCCGAGGGCGACGGTCGACTTCCCGCCGCCGGATCCCACGCTGGTCACGTACACGCTCCGGGCCACGCCCCCACCCTAGAAGATCTTCGCGCCACCGGCTCGGGTCCTTCGCCCCCCTTCCGTTGATCATGACGTTGCCATCGCGACACGCCGGGGCGTTCGACGGCAGCGTCATGATCAACGGCGCTGGGCGTCTAGCGGGGATCGGTGGGGGCGGCGGGGTACTGCCGGCGTACCCAGGAGGGCATGTCGGCGAGGGACTTCTGGCCGAAGGCGTCGCAGATCTGGCAGATCTTCGAACCGAAGCAGACGAAGCACCGCCGCCGGTCTCCCCTGTCGTCGAGGAGGTATCCCCGGGCGAGGCACTCGGGGCACCAGCCGAGCCCGTCGCAGTCGAGGCAGAGCACGTGACCGGGTTTGAGGGTGGCCGCGGTGACGACGGGCTCGGGTGGCGCGAAGGGCTTCGGTGCGGCGGGCCCGGCGGCGGTGGGCGACGCCCCTGGCCGGGCGGCGTCACCGGTGGGTGTCCCCATACCGCACCCCGACTCGTCGAGCGGACAGATGAACGTCACTGTAACGCCGGCCTGTCTCCGGCGCGTGACGCTCGCCCCGGGCGGCGGAATGAGCGCTCGCGCGCTCGGCCGGGGCGCGGATGCCGCCGGACGTTACTCGTCGTCGGGGTCGTCGAGGCGGGCGAGCCAGGTGGCGAAGCGTTCGATCGGGGTCTCGAACTCCGGGTTCAGGTCGACGAAGTCGCGCAGCCGCTCGCCGAGCCACTCCATGCTGACCTGCTCGTCACCCCGGCGGTCGACCAGTTCCTCGATGCCACGGTCGGTGAAGTACATGCTGTCCGTTCCCTCGTTCGTCGCTGTGGGTCGCGTGTGTGCAGGGTTTGCGGGCCCCGTCCGGCACCGGCGCGAGCCCGGATCCGCTCGTCGGGGCGGGGGAGAGGCCGGGACGGCGACCGGGGCAGAGCCGTCAGGTGACGGGCTCTGCCCCGGTGCGCTCGGCGGTGCGTCAGGTCACGGGCGGGGCAGGGCCGCCTCGATCAGCGCCGTCTGCTCGACCTCGTGCATCTTGGCGGAGCCGACGGCCGGGGCCGCCGCGGCCGGGCGGGAGATCCGGCGCAGCCGGACGTCCGCCAGGTGCTCCAGCAGGTTGAGCGCGACGAACGACCAGGCGCCCTGGTTGGCCGGCTCCTCCTGCACCCAGGCGAAGTCCTCGGCGTTCGGGTACGCCGCCAGGGCGGCCCGGATCTCCTCGACCGGCATCGGGTAGAGCTGCTCGATCCGGATGATCGCGGTGTCGGTGACGCCGCGCTCCTGCCGGGCCTGGAACAGGTCGTAGTAGACCTTGCCCGAGCAGAGCAGCACCCGCTTCACCTGCTCCGGCGCCGGGTTGCCCGAGTCCGGCAGCACCGGCTGGAAGGTGCCGGTGGTGAAGTCCTCGACCGGGGAGACGCAGAGCTTGTGCCGCAGCAGCGACTTCGGCGTGAAGACCACCAGCGGCTTGCGCTTCGGCGACAGCGCCTGGCGGCGCAGCAGGTGGAAGTAGTTCGCCGGGGTGGTCGGGATGGCCACCCGCATGTTGTCCTCGGCGCACATCTGCAGGAACCGCTCCGGGCGACCGGAGGTGTGGTCCGGGCCCTGGCCCTCGTGGCCGTGCGGCAGCAGCAGGGTGACGGCGGAGCGCTGGCCCCACTTCACCTCGCCGGAGGAGATGAACTCGTCGATCACCGACTGGGCGCCGTTGACGAAGTCGCCGAACTGCGCCTCCCAGGCGACCAGCGCGTTGATGTTCTCCACCGAGTAGCCGTACTCGAAGCCCATCGCCGCGTACTCGCTGAGCAGGGAGTCGTGCACGAAGAACCGGGACCGCTCACCGTCGCCGGTCAGCGACTGCAACGGCAGGTAGTCGTCGCCGGTCTGCGCGTCGACCACGGAGGCGTGCCGCTGGACGAAGGTGCCCCGGCGGGAGTCCTGACCGGCGAGCCGGACGGTGACCCCGTCGTGCAGCAGCGAGCCGAACGCGATGATCTCGCCGAAGCCCCAGTCGATGTTGCCCTCGACGGACATCTTGGCCCGCCGGTCGAGCAGCTGCTGGATCCGCTTGTGCGGGGTGAAGCCCTCCGGCAGGTTGACGTGTGCCTCGCCGATGGCCTTCACGACGGCGGCGTCGGTGGCGGTGGCGACCTGCGGCTCCGGCTCGTCCTCGCGGCGCGGCCGGCTGAGCTGGCGCGGCGTGGTGGCCGCGTCGCGGGTGGCCTTGAAGACCCGCTCCAGCTGGGCCTGGTAGTCGCGCAGCAGCTCCTCCGCGTCCTCCACGGTGATGTCGCCGCGCCCGATCAGCTCCTCGGTGTAGAGCTTCCGGACCGACCGCTTCGAGTCGATGATCTTGTACATCTGCGGGTTGGACATCGAGGGGTCGTCGCCCTCGTTGTGCCCCCGCCGGCGGTAGCAGACCATGTCGATGACGACGTCCTTGTTGAACGCCTGCCGGTACTCGAAGGCCAGCCGGGCGACCCGGACCACGGCCTCGGGGTCGTCGCCGTTGACGTGGAAGATCGGCGCCTGGATCATCCGGGCGACGTCGGTGCTGTAGAGGCTGGAGCGGCTGTACTCGGGGGCGGTGGTGAAGCCGACCTGGTTGTTGACCACCACGTGGACGGTGCCGCCGGTGCGGTAGCCGCGCAGCTGCGAGAGGTTGAGCGTCTCGGCGACCACGCCCTGACCGGCGAACGCCGCGTCACCGTGCACCGCCAGCGGCAGCACGGTGTAGCCCTCCAGCTTGAGGTCGATCCGGTCCTGCTTGGCCCGGACGATGCCCTCCAGCACCGGGTCGACGGCCTCCAGGTGCGACGGGTTCGCCACCACCGAGACCTTGACCGCGTGCTCGCCGTCGGGCGTGCTGAACTTGCCGTTCTGGCCCAGGTGGTACTTCACGTCGCCGGAGCCCTGGGTGGAGCGCGGGTCCAGGTGCCCCTCGAACTCCGAGAAGATCTTCTCGTACGGCTTGCCGACGATGTTGGCCAGCACGTTGAGCCGGCCCCGGTGGGCCATGCCGATGACGACCTCGTCCAGCCCGCCCTCGGCGGAGGCCTCCAGCACCTCGCCGAGCAGCGGGATCAGCGACTCGCCGCCCTCCAGCGAGAAGCGCTTCTGCCCGACGTACTTGGTCTGCAGGAAGGTCTCGAACGCCTCGGCGGCGTTGAGCCGGTTGAGCACGTGCTTCTGCTCGTCGGCCGCCGGCTTCTCGTACTTGCGCTCGATCCGCTCCTGGATCCAGCGCCGCTCCTCCGGGTCCTGGATGTGCATGTACTCGATGCCGACCCGGCGGCAGTACGAGTCGCGCAGCACGCCGAGGATGGTGCGCAGCTTCATCCGCTGCTTGCCGGCGAAGCCGTTGACCGGGAACGAGCGGTCCAGGTCCCACAGGGTCAGCCCGTGCTGGAGCACGTCCAGGTCGGGGTGCTTGCGGATCTTGAACTCGAGCGGGTCGGTGTCGGCCATCAGGTGACCGCGCACGCGGTAGGCGTGGATCAGCTCGTGCACCCGGGCGGTCTTGTTGATCTGGCCCTCGTTGTTGACCGCGACGTCGCGCATCCAGCGCACCGGCTCGTACGGGATGCGCAGCGAGGTGAAGATCTGGTCGTAGAAGCCGTGCTCGCCCAGCAGCAGCTCGTGCATGACCTTGAGGAACTCGCCGGACTGGGCGCCCTGGATGATCCGGTGGTCGTAGGTGCTGGTCAGCGTGATGATCTTGCTGACGGCCAGCTCGGCCAGGGTCTCCTCGGACATGCCCTGGTAGGGCGCCGGGTACTCCATCGCGCCCACGCCGATGATGGCGCTCTGCCCCTGCATGAGGCGCGGCATCGAGTGCACGGTGCCGATGCCGCCGGGGTTGGTCAGCGAGATCGTGGTGCCGGAGTAGTCCTCCATGGTCAGCTCGTTGCGGCGGGCGCGCCGGACCACGTCCTCGTACGCCTGCCAGAACTGCCGGAAGTCCATCTGTTCGCAGCCCTTGATGGAGGGGACCACCAGGTTGCGGCTGCCGTCCGGCTTCGTCAGGTCGATCGCGATGCCCAGGTTGACGTGCTCCGGCCGGACCATGACCGGCTTGCCGTCGGCCTCGGCGAAGGAGTTGTTCATCTCCGGGTGGGCGACCAGCGCCCGTACCATCGCGTACCCGATGAGGTGGGTGAAGCTGACCTTGCCGCCGCGGCCACGGGTGAGGTGGTTGTTGATCACGATGCGGTTGTCGACCAGCAGCTTGGCCGGCACGGCGCGGACGCTGGTGGCCGTCGGCACGGCGAGCGAGGCGTCCATGTTCTGGACGATCTTCGCGGCCACGCCGCGCAGCGGGGTGGTCTGCGGGCCGGTGGCGGTCGGCTTGGTCGCCGCGGGCTTGGCGGGGGCCGCCTTCGTGGGCGCCGGCTTGGCCGGGGCCGCCGCGGCGGCGGGCTTCTCCGGCTTGGCCTCCGGCTTCTTCTCCGCCGGCTTGGCCTCCGCCGGCTTCGCGGCGGCCTGCGGCGCGGCCGGGGCGGTCGCCTCCGGCTTGGCGGCGGGCTGCGGCTTGGTGGCCGGCTCCGGGGCCTGCTCGGCACCGCGCGGCTTACCCGCGCCGGGCCCCGGCCGGTAGTCCGCGAAGAAGTCGTGCCAGGCCGAATCGACGCTGGTGGGGTCGGCGAGGTAGCGCTGATACATCTCCTCGACGATCCACTCGTTCGGGCCGAAACCCGCCAGTGGGTTCTCCTGCGAAGTCTGCTGGGTCGACACGGCCGGTAATCGCCTCTTTCACGCGGGTTTGTGTGGCACGCGGTGTCCGGATGTCGCCCTGCCTGCGAGCGCACACGAGACGGCTCCCAGGCTACGCCGTGCGGATGGCACAGGCATTTCCGCCTCCGTCCCGTGGCCCGTTTCACAGAAGATGCCAGAAGTTCGCCAAACGCTGCGTGTCCGGTCGACTGCTGGTAAGGCCCGGCATGTGGGCGGCAGCCGCCACGACGGGAGCGGGGGTGGTGCGCCGCACCACCCCCGCCCGTCGCCCGTGTCTCAGGAGATGTCGCGCCGCCGGGTGATCAGGACGCCGGCGACCCCGCTCACCACCGCGTAGCCGATCAGCACGAGCGCGCCGACCCACCACGCGGGGGTGAAGTCCGTCTCGCCCTCGCTGACCATCACGGTCGAGGCGACGGCTGGCCAGATCACCTGCCACTTGATCACGGCGTCGCTGTTCAGCAGCTGCGACAGCAGCACGAACAGCAGCCCCACCACCTGCGTGCCGACCAGGTAGAGCACCGCGGCGGTGATCACCGCGCCGAGCTGGTTGGTGACCAGCGTGCCGATGCCCACGCCGAGGACCGTCCAGATCGCGTACGCGAGCAGGTTGAGCAGCAGCGCCCGCTGCACGGCCCACTCGTCGAGCAGGGTGCCGTGGCCGTTGGCCGACAGGAACACCGCCCCGGCGACCAGGTCGATGACCGTGGTCACCAGCCAGAACCCGAAGCCCAGCAGGCTGGCCGCGACGAGCTTGCTGACGATGACCGACGTGCGCCGCGGCGTGGCCAGGAACGTCGTGGTGGCCGTCTGGTGGAAGAACTCGTTGGTCACCATCAGGATGCCGATGAGCATCACGAACATCAGGCCCAGGTACTGCCCGGAGGTGTAGAGGTTCGCGGCCTGCGCCGGCGCGGACGCCTGGTCGCCGCCGAGGCCCAGCTCCTCGGCGTTGCCGTTCAGCGTCTCGTTGGCGACCCACGCGTTGAACGCGAAGGCCAGCACGATCGACAGGAACGCGGCGATGGCCAGCCACCACCACGCGCTGGTGGTGCGGATCTTGAGCAGCTCGGATCGGACGAGGTTCATCGGATGCCCGCCTTCCCGGCCGTCAGCTCCAGGAAGACCCGTTCCAGGTCGGGCCGTTCCGTGGTCAGTTCGTGCAGTTCGACGCCGGCGGCCAGGGCGACCCGGCCCACGGTCGGGGCGTCCACCCCGCCCACCAGCAGGACGCCGTGCTCGTCGACGTCGACGGTGGCCGGCCCCTCCCGGAGCGCGGCGGTCAGGGCGTCGGCCTGCGGGGTGCGGACCCGGACCAGGACGCTCTGCGCCATCGAGCCGATCACCTGCTCGACCGGGCCCTGCCGGACCAACTGCCCGGCGGCGATGATCACCACGTCGTCGGCGAGCAGCTGCATCTCCGACAGCAGGTGGCTGGAGACCAGCACCGTGCGGCCCTCGTGCGCGAGGCCCTTGAGGAACCCGCGCATCCACCGGATGCCCTCCGGGTCGAGACCGTTGGCCGGCTCGTCGAGGATCAGCACGCGGGGGTCGCCGAGCATCGCGGCGGCGATGCCCAGCCGCTGCTTCATGCCGAGCGAGTAGCCCTTGAACTTGCGCTTCGCCGCCGGGGTGAGCCCGACCTGCGCTAGCGCCTCGTCGGCCCGGTTCTTCGGCAGCCCGGCCGCCGCGGAGATCACCCGCAGGTGGTTGATGCCCGTGCGGCCCTTGTGCGCGCTGGACGCCTCCAGCACGGCACCCACGTGCCGCAGCGGGTCGCGCAGGTCGGCGTACCGCAGCCCGCCGATGGTCGCCGTTCCGCTGGTCGGCGTGACCAGGTTCAGCAGCATCCGCAGCGTGGTGGTCTTGCCGGCGCCGTTGGGCCCGAGGAAGCCGGTCACCCGCCCCGGTGCGACGGTGAACGACAGGTCGTTGACAGCCCGGACGTTCTTGTACTGCTTCGTCAGGCCGGACACCACGATCTGACCGTCACCGGTGGGGCTTCTCTGCCCGTCAGTCATTGCTCTCCTTCGTGCGGTGGCGTCGGGGTACGCCGTGACACAGCGTGGCGGGCGTGCGCAAGCAGGTCAATCAGGCGCGCTTCCTAGATCCATCTCCGCCTCAGGCAGGAGGCGGTCATCCCCAGGGACGATTATCCGGCGGCGTCGGGCAGCGCGACCCAGGTCGCGCGAGCCCACGCCAGAAGGGTGCCGTCGGGGGCGTACAGGCTGGTGTGCACGAAGGCCTTGCGGCCCTCGCCGCCGACGGTCGCGCCGGTCACCACGCACTCGTCGCCCGGCTCCGGCAGCGCCGCGACCACCGCCGCCATCCGGCCGAGGACGTACGGCCGGCCGGCCGCGATCACCGACCAGCCGCCGGGGCAGTCCAGTGCGGCCCAGACGGTGGGTGGCGTGACCGGCCCGGGCACGCGGAACGGCGCGGCGGTGCGGCCGTCCGGCAGCCGCCCGGGAAAGATCCGCAACCCGTCGGCGCGGTCCGGGCCGCAGACGTAGCAGCTCGGGAAGGGATGTTCGACCAGGCCGGGGTACGCCGCCGAGGCGGCCCGCGCGGCCGGCAGGTCGACCGGCGGCACCACCGCGCCGGGGTCCTCCGTGGGGCGGACCTGGGCGACGACCGCCCCTGCCGGGTCGCGGACCTCCCCGTCGGCGAAGGTGAGCGGGGTCTCCAGCGGGGGCGGGCGGCGCAGCGTCACCTCGACCGGCCCCGGCCCGGCGGCACCGGCGAAGATCCCGGCGCTCCAGCCACCGTTGCCCGAGCCGGGCGGCCCGTTGAAACGCGACTCGATGATCATCTGACACCTCCGACCGCGACGCCCGGCCCCGTCGCCGGCACGCCCCGGCAGCCTCGCACGCCGCCCGCCCGGCACCGACACGGGCCGTCCACCTCGTCGGCACTCCGCGCCCGGCAGCGAGACGTCGTTCGGGGTGGCTCGCCAGTCGGTGCACACCGGTCCTGTGCCACTGTGGGGGCCGTGCCCAGGACCTACCGGCCGGCCGGCCCGACTCGCGCAGCGGCCCGGCGTCGGCTCCGCTCACTCCTCGGGTGGGAGCTGCTGAACGTTCCCCTCCAGGCGTGGCTGTGGTTCGCAGTGGTGGGCGTGCCGCTGACGGCGGTGAATCTCGCCGGCTTCGGGGCGTTCGCGGCCCTGCTCGTGGTGGGCGCGGCGTACTGGGCGCTCAAGCTGCGACAACTGCGCCGCGACGAGCCGCGGCTGCCCGGCCGGCGGCACTTCGCCACGGCACGCGCGGCCCTGCCGGTCCTGCTGGCCGCCGTGGTCGCCGGCTGCGCCGTGGCCGTCGTACGGGCGCCCGGCACGCAGTCGTACCCGGGGCTGGGCTTCGCCCTCTTCGCCGTGCTCGAGTACGTCAACTACTTCCATGTCCAGCTCATGCACGACAACCGGGCCGACCTGCGGCGCCTGGCCACGGTGGGATTCCGGCGCTCGCATCTCGCCCGGGACCTGCGCGCCACGCGCTGACGTGAGCGGCCCGCCGGTCGGGGGCGACGCCGCCCGCCCCGGCCGGGTCGACGTCGCCCGCCCGACACCGGCACGGGCCGTTCATCTCATCGACACTCCTCGCCCCGCCGGCCGGCAACCCGGGCCGCCTACACAGATCCCATGGCCGTTCTGCACGCCGCTGGCGCATCCCTGACCACCAGCGGATACACCCTGCTGATCGCCGACGACCCGAGTGCGGTCGCGGCCGCGCAACGCCTCCGTCACGAGGTGTTCGCCACCGAACTCGGCGCCACGCTGCGCCCGGGCGCAGCCGGGCTCGACGTCGACGACTTCGACGCGTACTGCGACCACCTGATCGTCCGGCACGAGAGCACCGGCGAGACGGTCGGCACGTACCGGCTGCTTCCGCCGGGCCGCACCGACCGGCGGTACGCGGAGACCGAGTTCCATCTCGCCGCGCTCGACCCGCTGCGCGACGTGCTGGTCGAGGCCGGCCGGTCCTGCGTGCACCCCGACCACCGCTCCGGCGCGGTGATCAACCTCATGTGGGCCGGCATCGTCCGCTACCTGCACCTGCGCGGGTCACGCTGGCTCGGCGGCTGCGCGTCGGTGCCGGTGGCCGACGGGGGCGGGACCGTCGCGCGGGTGTGGGACGAGGTCTCGGCCCGGCACCTGGCCCCGCCGCGGCTGCGCGTACGACCGAGGCGCCCGTGGTTCGCCGAGCCGGTAGGTCCGGCCGGCTCGGCGGGGATCGCCGGGCCGGACGGCACCGCCGGGCCGGGCGGCACCGGGATCGCCGGGTCGGCGGCGGCCGACGGGCTGGCGCGGGCCGCTGTCCCGCCGCTGCTGCGCGGCTACCTGCGGCTCGGGGCGTGGGTCTGCGGTGAGCCGGCCCACGACCCGGACTTCGGGGTGGCCGACTTCTACGTGCTCTTCTCCCTGGACCGGATGAACCCCCGCTACCTGCGGCACTTCCTCGGCGGGGCCGAGCGGTGAGCACCGCCGCCGGTCCGGCCAGCGGGGTGGCCGCACGACACCTCTGGCTGCCCGCGTCGGGGTGCGGGCCGGCCTGTCTCCCGGCGGCCGGTGAGGTGCCGACCGTTCCGCCCGTCCGGCGGGCGGGCCGGATCCTGGCCGTCGTCGGGATGCTGGCGGCGGGGACGGTGCTGGCGGCGCTGCTGCCGGTGCTGCCGGCAGCGGACCGGGCGGCGGCGCTGGGCGGCTGGGCCCGGTGGACGCTGCGCGCGTTCGGCGTACGCCTGGTGGTGCGCGGCCGGCCGCCCCGGCGGCGGGCGCTGCTGGTCGCCAACCACGTCTCCTGGCTGGACGTGCTGGCGCTGCTGGCCGTCGCGCCGGCCCGGATGGTGGCCAAGCGGGAGGTCCGGTCCTGGCCGCTGGTCGGGCTGCTCGCGGCGGCGGCCGGCACCGTCCTGGTCGACCGGGCCCGCCCCCGCGACCTGCCCGCGACGGTGGCCCGGGTCGCCACCGTGCTGCGCGCCGGTCACCCCGTGGCGGTCTTCCCGGAGGGTACGACCTGGTGCGGCTCCGCCGACCCGGCCGGCTGCCGGCCGGGCCGAAGGTTCCGCCCGGCGATGTTCCAGGCGGCGCTCGACGCCGGGGCGCCGGTGGTGCCGCTGCGGATCGGCTACCGGTGCGCCGCGACCGGCGCGCCGACCACGACCGCCGCCTTCGTCGGGGACGACGACCTGCTGCGCTCGGTGGGTCGGGTGCTCGCCGCCAGCGATCTGGAGGTCCGGGTGACGGTCTCCAGCACCCTGCACCCCGCCCCGGGCGCCGACCGGCGGCTGCTCGCCCGCACGGCCGAGTCGGCCGTGCACGTCGGTCTTCCGCCCATCCGGTCGACCCCGCCCGCGCTGCGGGCCACGTGAGCGCGGGGGAGCGAGCACCGAACCTCAGTCTCGGATCTCCATCTCCGCCACCAGACCGTTCGCGAAGCGGTAGACGTGCGTGACGGTGTGATCCGCCAGCACGGTGCCGGCCTTGTCCCGTACCACCTGGTGCACGGTGACAGCGATGCGGCCGTCCGGCTCGGTGTGGAAGGCGGTCGGCGTGACCGACGGGTCGAGTTGGCTCCACTGCCGTTTCCAGTAGGCGCTCACCTCGTCATGGCCGTGAACGACACCGCCCTCCCAGCCGTTCGGCCACACGACATCCGCTGTCATGGCGGTGAGCACCGTGGGAACGTCGCGGCGGTTGAACGCGGCATAGAGACGGGTGAGCTGGCCATGCACCGCGACCGATCCGGCCGAGTCCATCCCCCAAGCCTGGCCTGAGGATCCATCCCAGGGAAAGCCCACTCCGCCCCGGGCAGAACCCCCCGCCTCCCCTGGACTGCGTTGATCATGGCGTTAGCGGCGGCAATTCAGATCCACTTCGCCGCTAACCTCATGATCAACGCGGTCCAGGGACGTGTGACTGTTCGCCCCGCGTGCCTCGCTCTTTGCCCCCGCGATCTTGCACTTTGTGCCCGGTCATCTCGGTCTAACGGGACAAATTGGGGGCACGTGGTGCAAGATCGCGTGGTCGTCGGGTGTCGGGGGCGTCGGCTCGGCTCGTCGGGTCCGGGGTGGGCGGGGTGGGGCGGGCGGGGGTTTGTAGGCGTGCGGGCGAGAGGCGCGTTCGGCGGGCCGGTCTTGCTGTGTCGCGATGTATCGCGTTATGGTCCTGTCAGTCGACGCGCTGACGAGGGGCGGCGTCGTGGAGGGAGGACCGGATGACCGACTGGACCGTGCAAGCCCCGCAGCAGATCACGCTGGACGGGCCGGTCACCCGACTCGACGTCCACCTGCTCAGCGGCCGGCTCAACGTGGTGGCCACCGACGGCCCCGCCCGGGTCGACATCACCCGGGTCACGCGCCGGCCGGTCCTGGTGGAGCACCGCGACGGCCGGCTCTCCGTACGCCAGCAGCGGCGCTGGCGGCTGTCGGAGTTCGTCGTGGCGCTGGGCCGACTGCCCAGGGTCGACGTCTCCCTCGCGGTCCCCGCCGAGGTGCTGGCCGAGCTGGCGCTGGTCGACGGCTCGCTCGTCGCGTCGGGCCTGCGCGGCCAGACCCGGGCGGAGGTGACCCACGGCCAGATCACCCTGATGGGGCTGCGTGGCCGGACGAGGGCGAAGATCACGGCGGGTCCGGTCGAGGCGCTGGGCGTGGCCGGCGAACTCGACCTGGAGACGGTCTCGGGCGAGGTGATCGTCGCCGACAGCAGGGCCGGGCAGGTCCGCGCCGAGACGGTCTCCGGGGCGATCACCTGCGACCTGGGGAATCCGCGGTGCAGCGACATCCGGCTCAGCACGATCTCCGGCGGCATCACCGTCCGGGTCCGGGCCGACAGCGACCTGGCCGTCCGCCTGCACACCACGTCCGGCCGGATCACCAGCGGCTTCCCCCAGGTGCGCGGCAGCGCCGTGCCGGGGGCGGGTGTCGACAGCGAGGGGGTGCTCGGGGCGGGTGCCGGTAAGCTCTCCGCGTCCGCCACGTCGGGCAGCATCGCGCTGCTCGCCCGTCCGGTGGGCGACGACGAGGAGGAGCTGCCGTGACCGCCGTGTTCAGCCACGGGCGGCTCCGGCTCTACCTGCTCAAACTCCTCGACGACGGCCCGAAGCACGGCTACGAGCTGATCCGCCTGCTGGAGGAGCGCTTCCTCGGCCTCTACGCGCCCAGCGCCGGCACCATCTATCCCCGGTTGCAGCGGCTGGAGGCCGACGGGCTGGTCACCCACACCGCCGCCGGCGGCCGCAAGGTCTACGAGATCACCGAGGCGGGGCGTGCCGAGCTGCGGCAGCGGGCCGGCGAGCTGACAACCCTGGAGTCGGACATCGCCGCCTCCGTGCAGGACCTGTCCGCCCTGGCCGGGGAGATCCAGAACGAGGTACGCGGCTCGGTCCGCGACCTGAAGCGGGAGCTGCGCGAGGCGGCGCGGCAGACCCGGCGTACCCGATGGGCGCCTCCCGGCTTCGGTCCGACGCCCGCGCCCGCCCCCGGCCCCAGCCCGTCGCCCCCCTTCGGCCCGCCGCCCGCCGCCGGTCCGTCGTCGGCGCCTGGCCCGTCGTCCGCGTCCGCCTCGACGCTCGCGGAGTTCGACAAGCGGCTGGCCGCCTTCGCCGTCGAGGTGGGCGCGCTGGTACGGGCCCGCCGGCTCAGCGACTCGCAGCTGCGTACCGCGATCCGGCTGCTCGACGGCGCGCTCGACGGCCTGCGTCGACTGCTGCGCTGAGTTCGACAGGCGCCTCACAGGCTTTTTCCAGCGAGCGCCCAGCGCGGACGCAGCGAGAACACGGATGATGGCGGCATGGCCGCTACCCAGACCGAGGCGCGACTGCTCGTCGTCGAGGACGATCCCAACATCCTCGAACTGCTCTCCGCGAGCCTACGCTTCGCGGGCTTCGACGTGGCGACCGCGACAAGCGGCAGTGCCGCCCTGCACGCCGCCAAGGACCACCGGCCCGATCTGGTGGTGCTCGACGTGATGCTGCCCGACCTGGACGGCTTCGAGGTCATCCGGCTGCTGCGCGAGGGCGGCACCCGTACGCCGGTCGTCTTCCTGACCGCGCGGGACGCCACCGACGACAAGATCCGCGGCCTCACCCTGGGCGGGGACGACTACGTCACCAAGCCGTTCAGCCTGGAGGAGCTGACCGCCCGGATCCGGGCGGTGCTGCGGCGCACCAGCAGCGGCGAGCAGGCCCCCTCCCGGCTCACCTTCGCCGACCTGGAGCTGGACGAGGAGACCCACGAGGTGCACCGGGCCGGCCAGCGGGTGCAGCTCTCGCCGACCGAGTTCAAGCTGCTGCGCTACTTGATGCTGAACGCCAACCGGGTGCTCTCCAAGGCGCAGATCCTCGACCACGTCTGGAACTACGACTTCCGGGGCGACGACAACATCGTCGAGTCCTACATCTCCTACCTGCGCCGCAAGGTGGACAACACCCAGCCCCGGCTGATCCACACGCTGCGTGGCGTCGGCTACGTCCTGCGCAAGCCGGCGGCGTGAAGCCGCTCGACCAGGGGAAGGCGCAGCTGCGCGGAGTTCCGCTCCGGGTCAAGCTGGTGGCCGCCGTCCTCGCCCTGGTCGCCGCCGCCCTTCTGGTGATCAGCTCGCTGACCGCCGTCTTCCTCCGCGGCTACCTCATCGAAAAGGTCGACGGAGAACTGCACGGCACGACCAGCTCGGTCGAAGCGCTCGTGAACCTGTACCGGCAGGGCAGAACGGGTCAGACCATGCTGCCGACCGACTTCATGGTCGTCCTGGCAGACCGGAGCGGGGTGGGCCAGCCCATCTACGACGACCGCAACCTACGGCTCGAACAGCTGCCGCAGCTGCCGGCCACCCGCGAGGAGTTCGCCGCGATGACCGGCGAACCGCGCACGGTCGACGCTGCCGACCACCGGACCCGCTGGCGGATCCTCTACACCGAGCTGAAGGGCGGCGAGGTCGTGGCCGTCGGCCAGCACCTCACCGACGTCGACCTGGCCGTCAGGCGGCTGGTCTGGATAGACCTTCTGTTCGGCGGGGCCGTGCTGGTCCTGCTCGCCTCCATCGGCGCGGCGATCGTCCGGACCAGCCTGAAGCCGTTGGTGGAGATCGAGCGTACGGCCGCCGCCATCGCCGGGGGCGACCTCACCCGGCGGGTCCCCGACCCCGAGGAGGGGCAATCGGTGCCGACCTCGGAGCTGGGTCGGCTCTCCCGGGCGCTGAACGCCATGCTGAACCAGATCGAGGTCGCCTTCACCGCGCGGGCGGCCTCGGAGCTGGCCGCTCGGTCCGCCGAGGCCGCCGCCCGGGACGCGGCGGGCGCGGCCCAGGCCTCCGAGGCGCGGGCCCGGCGTTCGGAAGAGCGGATGCGCCAGTTCGTCGCGGACGCCTCGCACGAGCTGCGGACCCCGCTGACCACCATCCGGGGCTTCTCCGAGCTGTACCGGCAGGGCGCGGCGCGCGCGCCGGAGCAGACCGCCGACCTGCTGCGCCGGATCGAGCAGGAGGCGGCCCGGATGGGGCTGCTGGTGGAGGACCTGCTGCTGCTGGCCCGGCTGGACCGGGAACGACCGCTGTCGCTCGCCCCGGTGGAGCTGCCCGTGCTGGCCAGCGAGGCGGTCGAGGCCGCCCGGGCAGTGGCGCCGGAACGCCGGATCGAGTTGGAGGTCGTCCCCGGGTCCGGTCCGCTGGTGGTCTACGGCGACGACGCCCGGCTGCGCCAGGTGATCGGCAACCTGATGACCAACGCCGTCACGCACACCCCGCCGGACGCCTCGGTGACCCTGCGGCTGCGGGCCGAGCCGGGCAACCTGGCCGTGGTCGAGGTGGCGGACACCGGTCCCGGGCTCACCCCCGAGCAGGCGGAGCGGGTCTTCGAGCGCTTCTACCGGGTGGACGCGGCGCGTACCCGGCGGGCCGGCGGCAACACCGGCACCGGGCTCGGCCTGGCCATCGTCGCGGCGCTGGTGCGTGCCCACCACGGCACGGTCGAGGCGGTCGAGACCCCCGGCGGAGGCGCGACCTTCCGGGTCCGGCTGCCGCTGGTGCCGGACGCCGACGGGGACGGCGAGTGACTTTCAGCGAACATTCAGGCTCGTTCCAGGCGGATCGCAGTGCCACGCGTCAGGGTGGAGGCATGACCGAGTACGAGTCCGACCCGCAGCGCCGGCCGGCCCACCCCGACGCCGAGCCGTCGCACCCCACCGCCGAGCTGCCGCGCGCCGAGCGCGTGCAGTCCGACTCCGCCCCGGTGGTCGGCGACGCCGCCCCGGCCACCGGCGACCCCACCCCGCCGGCCGGCCCCTTCGCCCCGTTCGCGGCCGGGCCCCCGGTCGGCGGCGATGTCGCCCGTACCGCCGAGCTGGGCCACGCCGCCGCCACGCCCGGCGCCGACGGCCCCCACGCCGCCCCGGAGCCGGCCCGCGCGACCGAGACCGCTGCCGAGCCGGCCCGCGCTGCCGAGCAGGCTGCCGGGCCCGCCCGTCCGGCCGAGACCGCTGCCGAGCCGGCCCGGCCGGCCGAGAGCGCCCCGGACGCGGGTCGCGGTGCCGACGGCACGGCCACCCCGCCGGGCCCCTTCGCGCCCGCCCCGGCCGCGCCGCGGTACCCGGTCCCCGGTCAGCCCCAGCCCGGCTACCCGCACCCGCTCAACCAGCCCGGTCACCCGCAGGTCGCCGGCCAGCCCGGTCACCCGCAGGTCGCCGGTCAGCCCGGCCACCCGCAGGCGCAGGCCGCCGGGTACCCCGGTGCGCCCTGGTACGGCCAGCAGTCCGGCTGGAGCGGCGGGGGCCAGCCGGGACAGCCGTACGGCCAGCAGCCGCACCTGCCGGGCCAGCCGTTGCCGCCCTGGGCGACGACCGCGCAGGCGTCGGGCCCCCGGCCCGGCCGGATCGCCAAGTTCGTCGGTGCCGGTGTCGCGGTCTTCGCGCTGATGCTCGGTTCGGGCGTCACCGGCGGGGCGCTCGCCCTCGCCCTCGGTGGTGAGGGCGGTGTCACCCGCACCTACTCCGCCGCGCCGGTCATCAACAGCGCCGACCTGCCCCGGATCGCCGCCGCCGTGCAGCCGAGCGTCGTCTCGATCGGCACGGACAACGGCGAGGGCTCCGGTGTGATCCTCACCGCCAACGGCTTCGTGCTCACCAACAACCACGTGGTCGCCTCCGCCACCGACGGCAAGGCGGTGGTGACCTTCGCCGACGGCAAGACCGCCCAGGCCGAGGTCGTCGGCACCGACCCGAAGACCGACCTGGCGGTGGTCAAGGCCAACGGTGTCAGCGGCCTCAAGGCCGCCACCTTCGGCGACAGCGACGCGATGCAGGTCGGCGACCAGGTGCTCGCCCTCGGCAGCCCGCTGGGCCTCCAGGGCTCGGTCACCGCCGGCATCCTCAGCGCCCGGGACCGCACCATCCAGGCCGGCAGTGGCCAGCAGCGGCAGGAGCAGAACCAGGGGGCCACCTCGATCGCCGGGCTGCTCCAGACCGACGCGCCGATCAACCCGGGCAACTCCGGCGGTGCCCTGGTCAACACCAGGGGCGAGGTGATCGGCATCAACACCGCGATCGCCACCGCCGGGCAGGGCGGCAGCGGCAACATCGGCGTCGGCTTCGCGATCCCCAGCAACAAGGCCAAGGACGTGGCCGGCAAGCTCCAGCGGGGCGAGAAGGTCAGCCACCCCACGCTCGGCGTCAGCGTGACCCCCGCCGAGGGCGGCGGGGCCCTGGTCGCCGCCGTCACCCCCGGCAGCGCCGCCGAGAAGGCCGGCTTGCAGCGGGGCGACGTGGTCACCCGGTTCGGGGACAAGGTGGTCAACGACTCGGACGACCTGGTCGGTGCCGTGCAGGCCGGCAAGGTCGGCGACCGGGTCGAGGTGACCTACAAGCGCAACGGAAGCGAATCCACCGCAACCGTGACGCTCGCCGAGGCGTCGTAACCGGTACCCGAAGACATTCCTCCTCCCTCCGGCGGCGGGTGGCGGGGCCAAGGGGGTTGGCTCCGTCACCCGCCGCTCCTCGTGACGGCGGTTCACCCGATCAGGGTGAGCCGCCGTCACCCTTCGTGCCGGCACCGTCGGTGGCAGGACCCGGCGAGGCGTACGGAGGGTGCGATGACCACGGCAGCGGCGGCCCGGACCGACGAGCGGATCCAGCGGGACGTGCTCGACGAACTGGCCTGGGACGCCCAGGTGCAGCCGAACGAGATCGGGGTGACCGTCCACGACGGCGTGGTGACCCTGACCGGGTGGGTGGACGGCTACCCGCGCAAGTGGGCGGCGCAACGCTGCGCGCAGCGCGTACGGGGGGTGCGGGCGGTCGCCGACGACGTCGAGGTGCGGCTGCCCGGCGAGGCGGGGCGTACGGACGCCGAGATCGCGATCGCGGCGGGCCGGGCGTTGGAGTGGGACAGCTTCGTCCCCGCCGAGCGGCTGGACGTCACCGTGGCCAACGGCTGGGTGATGCTCCGTGGCGAGGTGGAGTTCGGCTGGCAGCGGCGTACCGCCGAGCGTGAGTTGCGCCGGCTGCGCGGCGTACGCGGGGTGACCAACCTGGTGGAGGTGCGGCCGGCGGCCGGTCCGGACGCCGAGCGGACCCGGCGCGACCTTCAGCGGGCGTTGCGGCGCGGGATCGGCACGGAGCGGGTGGTTGTCGAGGTGGACGGGGACACGGTGGTGCTCACCGGCGTCGTCCGCTCGTGGTGGGAACGGGACGAGGCGGAGCGGACGGCCTGGTCCGCCGAGGGGGTGCGGGCGGTGCGGGACCGGCTCCTCGTGGGCGGTTGACGACCGGGTTGTCCGATCGCCCCACAGCAACGACCGACGGGGAGGAAGCGTGGTCGTGAACGACCTGCGGACCGACCGATCGGCGGAGCGGCCGTTGCGGATCGCGATGCTGATCCCGCCGTGGCTGTCGATGCCGCCACCCGGCTACGGCGGACTGGAACATGTGGTGACCGCCCTGGTGGACGCCCTGGTCGACCGGGGCCACGCGGTGACCGTGTTCGGGGCGGGCCGGGAACACGGGACCACCGCCGCGTTCGTCTCCACCGTGCCCGAGTTGCAGTACGAACGGCTCGGTGAGGCGCTGCCCGAGCTGGCCCACCTGGCCCGGGTCAACCATCGGGTGCGCGCGGCCGACTTCGACGTCGTCCACGACCACACCACCATCGGCCCGCTGATCGCCGGCCACCGGGCCGTGCCCACCGTCGCAACCGTGCACGGCAACCCGGTCGGCGAGTACGGCGACGTGCTCAGCGAGACCGACCGGGGCGTGGGGCTGGTGGCCATCTCCCACGCGCAGCGCCGGCTCAACCCGGGCCTGCCCTGGGTCGGCACCGTGCACAACGCGATGGACGTCGGGGGTATCCCGCACAAGACCGCACCCGGGCGGGGGCCCGTGCTCTGGCTGGCCCGGTTCAGCCCGGACAAGGGCCCGGACGTCGCCATCCGGGCGTGCCGGGCGGCCGGGTTGCCGCTGGTGCTGGCCGGCAAGTGCAACGAGCCGGCCGAGCACCGCTACTACGACCAGGTCGTCCGGCCCATGCTCGGCGAGGACGTCCGCGTGGTGCTCGACGCGGACCGGACCGAGGCGCTGCGGCTGCTGGTCGACGCCCGGTGCCTGATCATGCCGATCCAGTGGGAGGAACCGTTCGGCATGGTGATGGTGGAGGCGATGGCGACCGGTACGCCGGTGGTGGCGCTGAACCGGGGTGCGGTGCCCGAACTCGTCCAGCCCGGGACGACGGGCCTGATCTGCGAGCGCATCGACGAGCTGCCGGGGGCGCTGCGTGCGGCGACCGGCCTCGACCCGGCGGCCTGCGTCGCGCACGTGGCGGAGAACTTCTCCACGGCGCAGATGGCCACCGGCTACGAGGAGGTGTACCGCCGCTTCGTTGCGGAGACGGCCCTGCGCGCCGAGCGGGAGCGAGTCCTGACGCGCTGAGCCGCTGGTCAGAGCCGTGCGGCTGCCAGCTCGGCGATCGCGTTGTCCAGGCGGCGGGCGTACTCGTCGGTGATGGCGCCCTCGCCGCGCCGGATCGCGACCTTCTCGCGGAGCCGGGCGATCCGTTCGCCCAGGTCGCCCGAGCGGGCGCGGGCCGCCGCGGTCAGGTTGCGCACCTCGTTGCGGAAGTCGAGGCCGACGTCGGCACGGATCCCTCCGTCGTCGAGGCCGGCACCGATCAGCCCGTCGAGCCGGTTGGCCGCCTCGATGAGGTCGCCGCGGGCCGGGGTCGGCGTCCGGGGCCGTTGCGGCGCGACGGGCGGGGCGGAGGGCCCGGCCGTCGCCGGAGGCGGCGAGGCGCTGGCCGTCGCGGTGGGGGAGGGCGCCGGATCGGTGGGCCCCGTGGTGGGCATCGACCGGGGCGGCGTGGTCTCCTCCTGCCGGATCGCCGGCACGGCCAGCGCCACCCCGACGACCAGCACCACCGGCACGATCAGCAACGGCCGTGCCCGCCGCCGGCGGCGCTCCCGGGCCAGGCGGGCGCTGCGGGACTCGGGCCCCGGCCCGCCCTCGGGCGATCCCTCCGCCGGCTCAGGGGCAGCGGCCCGGGGATCCGGCGCCGGGGCGTCCTGTGCGGGCGGAAGCGTCGGGAGGGTGACCGTCGGCGCGAGCATCGTGGCGGCCTGCGGGTCGGCGGGCAGCATCTGGTCGCGCAGGATCGTGGCGACCTGGCGGGCGGTGGGCCGCTCCAGCGGGTCCCGGGCCAGGCAGCGCAGGCAGGTCCGGGCCACCTCCGGAGGCAGGCCCGGCAGGTCGACCAGCGGAGGCGGGCCGTCGTCGGCGAGTGCCTCGCTGAGCTGCTCCCAGGTGTCCGCCGGGTACGGGACCCGCCCGGTCAACGCCTCGTAGAGCAGCACGCCGAGGGAGTAGACGTCGGTGGCCGGCTGTGCGGGTGCCCCGTCGAGCCGTTCGGGCGCCACGTACGCGGGGGTGCCGAAGGTGCCGCCGTCCTCGTCCTCGTCCGGTGCGCCGACCCGGGTGGCGATGCCGAAGTCGAGCACCTTGACCCCCGCCCGGGTCATCATCACGTTGGCCGGGGTGATGTCCCGGTGCACGATGCCGAGCCGGTGCGCGGCGGCGAGCGCGTCGGCGACCTGGGCGCCGATCTCGACCGCCTCGGCCCACGGCAGCGGCCCCTCGGTGAGCCGGAACTCCAGCTCCTCCCCGGCCAGCAGCTCCATCACCACGAACGAGGTGATCGACCCGTCGGGGGCCACCGTCTCGCCGTAGTCGTGCACGGAGGTGACGTGCGGGTGGACGAGCTGCGCGGCGGCCCGGGCCTCCTCGCGCACCATGTCGCGGAAGCGCGCGTCGGCGGCGAGCGACGGGGCGAGCACCTTGAGCGCCACGATCCGGTCGAGCACCTCGTCCCGGGCCCGCCAGATCACCGACATGCCGCCGGCGCCGATCTGGTCGACGAGCCGGTACCGGCGGGCCAGCAAGCGGCCGGGGTGCAGTGCTGGCTTCACGGGATCGCACCTGCCTCGCGCTGTGGGAGCGGTATCAGGTTGCGCGAATGTGTCCAGCCTGTCAACGGCCGGCTTCGGTCCGGGAACGGACCGGTCGCGGGTGGGGTGCCGGACCGCCGTGGATACCCCGGACGATCCGCGGCAAAGTCCTGAGAGGCACCAAAAACACGTGATGTTCCAGAAGGGACCGGTCCGGTGCGACCGGTGCCGGTCGACGCTGGTCGGGGCCGGCACCGGAGGGCCCCTTTCCGGCCCGTGCCAGGATGAACCCATGGTGCGGGGACCGGTGGCGTTCGTGCTCGGGGGCGGGGGAGTCCTCGGCGCGGTCGAGGTGGGCATGCTGCGGGCGCTGTTCCGGGCCGGCATCCGACCCGACATGGTGCTCGGCACGTCGATCGGGGCGGTCAACGGCGCGCTGGTCGCCGCCCAGCCGTCCGAGGCGGTCACCGACCGGCTGGTCCGGCTCTGGGCCTCCCCGGAGGCGAGCGAGGTGTACGGCGACTCGGTGGCCCGTCAGCTGCGTCGGTTCGCCGCCCGTACCCACCTGCACTCGCCCCGCCCGCTGCGCAAGCTGCTGGAGGCCGAGCTGGGTGCGGAGACCACCTTCGCCGACCTCCAGGTGCCGTTCCGCTGCTGCGCGGCCAACATCGAGCGGGCGGCCGAGCACTGGTTCGACAGCGGCCCGCTGGTGCCGGCCGTGCTCGCCTCCGCGTCGGTGCCGGGGCTGCTGCCGCCGGCCCGGATCGGCGACCAGCACTACGTCGACGGCGGAATCGTGAACTCCATCCCGATCGGCGAGGCGGTCGCCGTGGGCGCCACGCGGATCTTCGTACTCCAGGTGGGGCGGATCGAGCGGGAGCTGAGCCCGCCCCGGCGGCCGTGGGAGATCGCCCAGGTCGCGTTCGAGATCGCCCGGCGGCACAGGTTCGCCCGGGAGATGGCGGCCCTGCCCGACGAGGTGGAGGTGCACGTGCTGCCCACCGGCGGGCTGGAGCCGCGCGACGACACACCCTGGGCGTACCGGGACATGGCGGCGGTGGGGCGGCGGATCAGCCGCGCCTACACGGCCTCCCGGCGCTACCTGGCGACACAGGTGGAAGGCTGATGCCCCTGCCACCGCGGTGGGTGCGCCGGTTGCTCCTGGCCCCCGGCGTGGTGCTGCTCGCCTTCTTCATGGTGACGACCCTGCCGGTCTGGGCGTTCCTCGCGGCGGCCGTCTCGCCGCTGGTCCCGGGGCGGCTACGGCCGCTGCGCCTGTTCTGGATCGGCTGCGTCTACCTGGTCTGGGATGCGGCGGCACTGCTGGCGCTCTTCCTGCTCTGGGTCGCCTCCGGCTTCGGCTGGCGGGTCCGGTCGCCGGCCTTCCAGCGGGCGCACTACGTGCTCGCCGGCTGGTTCCTGCGGGTCCTCTTCTGGCAGGCCCGCTGGGCGCTGCACCTGAGCATCGACGTGGTGGGCACCGACCCCGACACCGCCCTGCCCGGCCGGCCGGAGCTGGTGCTCTGCCGGCACGCCGGCCCGGGCGACTCGTTCATCCTGATCCACGCCCTGGTCAACTGGTTCAACCGGGAGCCACGGATCGTGCTGAAGGACAGCCTCCAGTGGGATCCGGCGGTCGACGTGCTGCTCAACCGGCTGCCGAACCGCTTCCTCGCGCCCGGCCCCGACGGTCGGGGGTCGGTGACCGAGCAGATCGGGCACCTGGCCGAGGGCCTGGACGACGACGACGCCTTCGTGATCTTCCCGGAGGGTGGCAACTTCACCCCCGGCCGCCGGCTGCGGGCCATCGACCGGCTGCGCGGCCTCGGCTTGGAGCGGATGGCGCGCCGCGCGGAGCGGATGCGGCACGTGCTCGCCCCGCAGCCCGGCGGGCTGCTCGCGGCGCTGGACGCCGCGCCCGACGCGGGCGTGATCTTCGTGGCGCACACCGGGCTGGACAGGATGCTCACCGTCGCCGACGTGTGGCGGGAACTGCCGATGGACAAGCGGATCGTGATGCGCTTCTGGTCGGTGCCGCCGGAGGAGGTGCCGGCCGGCAAGCAGGAGCGGATCGACTGGCTTTTCGACTGGTGGGCGCGGATCGACGAGTGGATCGCGGCCAATCGGGACGGCGCCGCGTAGGGTGCCTTCGTGGACCAGATCTGCGTGGTGACGACGGTGGTGGACGCCCGCTCGGTCGCCGACGTGATGGCGGCCGCCGCCGTCGCGGGTCGGCTCGCGGCCTGCGCACAGGTGGGCGGCCAGGTGGACAGCACCTACTGGTGGCGTTCCGGGGTGGAGACCAGCACCGAGTGGTCGGTGCAGTTCAAGACCGCGCCGGACCGGGCCGCCGCGCTGGTGGACCAGATCCGGGCCAGCCACCCGTACGAGGTGCCGGAGATCCTGGTGGCCCGGGTGGACAGCGGCAACCCCGGCTACGCCACGTGGGTGCACGAGCACACCCGGCCCTGAGTACGGGCACTCTGTTTCGCTGATCTCCCGCCGACCATGATGGCCGGGTGCAGAACACCGGTTACCCCTGCCCCGCCTGCGGCGCACCGGCCGATCTCGCCTCCGGCTGTACGGGCTGTGGCCGGCCGCCGCACCCGGCCGCGGCCGAGGTGGTCCGACTCGACCGGGAGATCGTCGCGCTCGGCGGCGAGGTGGAGCGGGCCCGAACGGCGTACCAGGGGCTCGTCGACCGGCTGGCCGGCACCCGGCAGCGCCGGGCGGCGCTGGCCGCGGCGGTCCGGGCGGAGTTCCCCGTGGCCCGCCCGGCGATCCCCACGGCTTCGCCGGCCCGCCCGGCGCCGCCGCTGACCCGGC